>CAMVGO010000006.1 GCA_947167045.1 uncultured Clostridia bacterium | reverse complement strand
CGCAGATGACACCGTCTCTTAAGTAAAGGATGCGGTTGCCTCTTTCGGCTGCAGCTACGGTATGTGTAACCATTACGATGCTCTGTCCCCTTCTGTTCATTTCGGTGAGAATATCCAATACTGCTGCGGTATTCTGTGAGTTAAGAGCTCCTGTAGGCTCGTCCGCAAAGAGGATCTCAGGTTCATTAATGACAGATCTTACGAGTGCCACTCTCTGCTTCTCACCGCCTGATAACTGGTTCGGGAACTTGTTGTAGCAGTTCCCGTCAAGTCCTACCTGCATTAAGAGCTCCCTGGCACGTGCCGCGATCGCCTTTCTGTCTTTACTCTTAAGAAGACCTGAAACTATGATGTTGTCCAGAACGCTCATCGTGTCGTTTAAGTAGTTCTGCTGGAAAACGAATCCGCAGTGCTTTCTCCTGAACAGAGCGAGCTTGTCGTTGCTGTAATGTGAGATGTCCTCGTTCCCGAACAGGATCGCGCCAAGGCTCGGACGGTCCATGCCGGAGAGTGCGTAAAGGAGCGTGCTCTTCCCTGCACCGGAATCTCCCATGATGACCGTGAAGTCGCCTTTTCTGATCTCGAGATTAAGGTTCTTTAAAACGTGCTGCTGAACGCTCTCGTTGGAGAATGTCTTGCAGAGGTCAGTTGCTTTAAGTACTGTTGTTGCCATATTCATCTTTCCCTTTCGAATTGGTTTGTCAGAATTCTTACACTGCGATTCTATTCCTTTGCCGTGAAGAATACTTTACACAGACCTTGTTCAATCCTTAACTGTTTCTTACATGGTTTTTTAATATCTTTCGGCCATGGTCTGTTGTGCTATACTTCGAAATATGAATTATAACTGTTTAATAATCGATGATGAACAAGATCTTTCCCGCATGACGCAGGAGTATTTTGAGATGTTCGGCGTAACCTGCGCCGTTGCATCATCTTCAGAAGAATGCCTTTCTTTTCTGAAGGATAATACCGCTGACATATTCCTTTTGGACATCAATCTCGGAAATGAGAGCGGTTTTGCCCTCTGCAGGACACTGCGCGAAAAGTATGACACACCGATACTGTTTATCTCCGCCCGCCAGAGCGATGACGACGTGCTCGTGGCGCTCAACATCGGCGGCGACGACTATATAAAGAAACCATATACATTGAGTGTTCTTCTCGCCAAGGTTAAGGTTCAGCTCAAAAGGCTGGAAGCCGTAAAGCAGCTCAGCGGCCCGGCCGTTCAGGATGCCGGTGAGATATTCACGATCGATCCCGCTACGATGAGCTGCACGGTCGAGGGAAAGACAGTACAGCTGAAATCAAAGGAATTCGCTCTTCTGTCATGTCTTTATGCCCATAAGAACACCATTGTCACCAAGGAAGTGCTCTTTGACGAGGTTTGGGGAGATTCATTCTACTCTGACAGCACACTTAACGTGCACATCCGCCGTCTGCGCGAGAAGATCGAAGCAGATCCCAATGAACCGCGCTTCATAAAGACCGTCTGGGGCACAGGATACATCCTGGAGACGGATCAATGAAGATCCGGATAATAGCGATCCTCTATACAATAGTCATCCTCATATGCGGTATTGTCCTGTGGAACAAGATCGGTGAAAGCTCGTCTTATTCCATCGACATGCTCGACCTCAACACAAAGCGTGACGAGATCGAGGATAAGCTATTATCCGGTGCTGATATACCTTCTCTCGAGAATGAATACAACTGTAAGATCGCGCTCGTTGCCGATGACGGATACGAGTCAATGAACAATTACTTCATAAAAGAAGGCATGTCGGTCTTCGATTACCGGGAAGACGGCGCTATCGCCGGCAAGATCGCATTCAAAGCAAGAGAGGAAGAATACGCGGCAAGGACGAGGAATTCGCAGATCCAGCTGCTTTGGGTGCTCGGCTCGGTATATGCTGCCGGGTTCCTTCTGATGTTCATCATATGGTATTTCTATATCAGACCGTTCAATAAACTCTCGTCTTTTGCAGCCAGTGTATCAAAGGGCAATCTCGATGTTCCGCTCAACATGGACAGGCATAATTATTTCGGCGCATTTACCGAATCCTTCGACCGCATGAGAGAGGAACTTAAAGCATCTTCCGAGCGCGAGGCGGCCGCCAACAGGAGCAAGCAGGAACTCGTTGCGGAGATATCCCACGACATCAAGACACCTGTCGCGACCATCAAGGCAACATGCGAAGTAATGGAAGTTAAGTATAAGGATGAGGACATTCAGGAGAAGGTATCTGTCATCAAGTCAAAAGCAACATCTGTCGAGCAGCTCATCGACAATATGTTCCGCGCGACACTGGATGACCTGGATGAACTCAAGGTCACGCCCCGTGAGGAAAGTTCTCTCATTATCGAGGACATGCTTGGCGACCTCCGTTTTTACGGTACTGTCGAACAGAAGGGTTCCGTTCCCGAATGTCTTATTCTGGTCGACAGATTAAGACTCGAACAGGTCATAGACAACATCGCGGGAAACTCGTTCAAGTATGCGGGGACGGCCCTTGAGGTCGAATACAGATCCGAAGAGGACAATATCCGGGTTATCCTGTCAGACAGGGGTCCCGGCGTTCCCGAAGATGAGCTCGCGATGCTCACGACCAAGTTCTACAGGGGCTCCGAAGCCTCAGATTCGGGCAAGGACGGAAGCGGCCTGGGACTTTACCTGGCATCACGCTTTATGGAAAAAATGGGCGGCGGTCTGGAATTAAGAAACCGCGAAGGCGGCGGTTTTACCGCCGAGATCGTCATACGCAAGGTCTGAAAGCATAAACGGCCGGCATTCGCGAACCCTAAAATTTCTTTTATTTGGAAAAGATCCGTTACCCGGCAAACAGAAACTTTGGTCAAGTGACCAAAACATCCCCAAATACACCCGTTTTGCCTTGTTTTCGGATCCGGCGATCCTTATAATACTGCCTTGTCGGTGCCACAAAAGGGCTTATCCGGCAAAGTAATTAATCAACTTTATGGAGGATCTATCATGAATAGACAGGAATTAGTTGACGCTATGGCTGCAAAGGCAGGCATCTCCAAGGCAACTGCAGAGGCAGCAGTTAAGGCTTTCATCGAAACAGTCGGTGATGAGCTCCAGAACGGCGGCAAGGTTCAGCTCGTAGGCTTCGGTACTTTCGAGACATCCGAGAGAGCTGCAAGAACAGGCCGCAACCCTCAGACAGGCGCTGCTACAAAGATCGCAGCTTGCACTGCTCCTAAGTTCAAGGCAGGCAAGGCACTCAAGGATCAGGTTAATACACCTGCAAAGAAGAGCAAGAAGTAATTCTTATCTACTGAATATGGGTTAAAGCACAGGGGTTATCTCAAAACTAAGAGATAGCCCCTATCTTTTGCAATTGTGGCAGTTGATGTTGATACTTCAAGTCAAAAAGCAAAAGTAAGGGGCTGCATCGCTATTTTGATACAACCCCTGTTGTTTTGATAAAAATACTACCCGGTTGTATTGGCGGAAGAAAAACTCAGCTGTCCTTGTTGGCCTTTTTCTTCTCGCACTCGGGACAATATGCCATTGGCGTGATCGACAGGACAGATTCCTTCTTGTATCCGCACTTGGAGCAGATATAGACGTACTTTGAGAAGACACTGCCCATCGTGGTGCTGACGAGCCATGTTCCTTTGGAATCGTCTTCCTTTTCTTTTTCCTTTTCTTCTTTCTTTTCTTCTTCCTTGGGTTTGTCTTCGGGAAGATGGATAAAGGACTCTCTGACAACGGGCTCACGTATAGGGGGCTTGGGGAGTTCTATGGTCTCCTCATCGAACCATGTGCCGGGTTTGGGCTCTCCGAAAACGCACTTGGTAACATAGAACGGACAGGCGCTGCATTCATCCTTATTGACACAAAGCCTGTAGATGCCTCTTAATAACTGATCTACCTTTTGATCTTTATTATCCGTACCCATCAGTTTTTACCCCTTGACGAGAGATTTGTATTTGCAAAAACAGCATAAGGACTGTTTTGAAATATATCCAAGCAGTAGTGTTTTAAAGCGTTTCAGTCAATTTTCATAACGAGATTATATCACGCTGAGGCGATATGTTCCATTGAGGCATGACAGATGGGGAACGGGTATTTCAGCTTTGGAAAGCTAAGTGCTTCAGCACCGCGTCATAGTCGCCCATAAACCGGAAAGTATTCATTCCGGCTTCTTTGGCGCCTTCCACGTTGTCTTCCCTGTCGTCGACAAAAAGGCACTCTTCGCCCTTCAGGCCGTATTTATCAAGGAATGTCCTGTATATCTTCACATCGGGCTTGAGCATGAGATAGTCGGAAGACACGAAAACACCGTTGAAGAAATCCAGCGGCAGGAATTTGGGGAAATATACATAAAACAGGTCGCTCGCATTGGAAAGGATATAGATGCCGTAACCGCTGTTCTTTACGCTCTCGCAAAACTCTCTTGCACCATCCAGCGGCGTCATGCAGACATCCCATCTGTCCGCGCAGTTCCTTAAGGCCTCATGGTACTTTTCGGGGACCCTCTCCTTCACCAGATTGAATCTGTCCTTGTCCTTTATGTCTCCCCTGTCTCCCATCTTCCATTCAGGACCGTTAAAGAGTTCCTGCATGATGATCTCCTTCTCCTCAGCAGAAGAGCAGAACTGGTCCAGCACAAAACCGGGATTGAAATCAAGGAGCACATTTCCCATGTCGAGCACGATATTTTTTATCATAAGATGTATATACCTTTCAGTTTTGTTCCTGCCCCTTCTGCACTGTACTCAGGAATGAATCCCTGTTTTCCATCTCGATCTTAACGCGGTAATCGACGTATTCGGCAGCGTCAGGCGCGCTTCCGATCGTTATGAGATCATCAAGCCGCATCGAGCTGAACGCCCTTACCTCCGCCGGAATGAGAAATGGAACCGCCGGTATACCTGAAAGGAACAGGACCAGTAAAAATACTATCACGAAATAGCCGAATCCGAGACCCTGAAAAATACCGGAAGACAGCAAAGTTATGATCACGGCCAGAATGGTGGTGAACGCTCCATAAATGAGAGCGGGCAATAAGGCCTTGAACTTTGCTTTGGCCTCAATGCTCTTTCGGCTCACCGGAAGCACTCCGGAGGCTTTTCCCGTCTGTCCGTTTACGGCGATGCTGTAGCTGGAACCTTCATATTCCACATTAAGGAACCAGACCGGCATAAGCGCATAATTCTGGCTGAAGTTTTCCGCATAACAGAATCCCGGCTTAACGCTGACGCTGGTATATTCCTTGGCGGTAAAGTATTTGGCAATGGATTCTGAATAGGCATCCAGGCGTATCTGTATGAGATCCAGCATTTCGAGAGCGGACTTGTCGTAACGCTGCGCGTAGAAACCCGGCAGATACATGTCGTTATAGTACTTGATGTCATCGTAATCGAAGGGTTCTATCGCCTCCATAAGAAGGTCGCTTATCTTTTTGCATCCGTCGAAAGGAACCCTGCGGGCGCGGAACCTGATATCCCTGTCGACAGAGTATCTCGATATCTTGTCATCCTTGTCGATCTGTCCCACACCTCCGACGGAAGTATTGCAGTCTGCATCGATGAGCCAGAACGGGATGTAGTATCCCGTGATCTTGGTCAATGTCGCATCGGAAGTGAATTTCTTCGGAACGCCCTTGTGCTCTTTCGCCCATTCGCGGAAACTGCTTATAGCCTGTTCCTTGGAGATCTTGAACGGGATTATCAGATCAGGACGGAAACTCTTTGTCAGACGTCTTCTGATAAGTGTCGGCGATCCGCAGAACGCGCAGAATGTCGCGGACGTATTCTGGTCCGTGACGACGGCCGCACCGCAGGAATCGCATATAAACTCCAGCTTGTTCTCTTCTTCGGAACCGGCTTCATCCGCATCGCAGATGTCAAACCTGCCGGACGGTTTCAGGCCGTCAGGATCATAGACGCTTCCACAGTATTCACAGATGAGTTTGCCCAGTTTCTCATTAAAAGTGATGCTAGCCCCGCAGCACGGACACTTCGCGGATGCAGTCTCGAAAAGCTCATTTCCCTCATTCTTCCAACTCATAGTTCCATCCCTTAATCCACTATAAAGCCGTTACTCATATGAGCAATAATCCAAGAAATATCAAATATATTATATCATGGACAAAAACGGCCGGATGAACTGTCGGTCAGAAGCCTGTTTCCCTTATCTCCTTTACGAGATTGGCCGCATATGTTTCAGTTCCCAGGAGATTAGGATGGAGATTATCCAGATAATATTCTTCAAGATGCGGCACGAGTGTAAGACCGTCTATCACCTTTACATTCGGATATCTTCCGGCAATTTCCTTCACCTTCTCACAGAATCCGTAAAAGACGGGCAGAGCTTCAATATTGTCTCCCCTCCAGATAGGCGATATGCAGAGTATGGGGATCTCGGTACCGTATATACCCGTAAGCACCTCATAGTATTCTTCGATATCAGTCATGGTCTCAGTGCCGTACTGATTGGTCCCGAGCGCCACAACTATCTTGTCGGGAGTGTACCCGGGCATCTTCATGAGAGACTTCTTGTCGTAGATATATCCGCCGATGCCCTGGTTTATGATGTCCCACTCAAGGCTTCTGTTTGCGATACTGACATATGTCTCGGAAGAACGCAGCGGTCCGTATCCTTGAGTTATGGAATCTCCGAGCCAGAGGACCTTCGTGTTCTTTACGGGGATCTGATATGTGGAATCGATGGCGAAATTCTTTATAAGGAGCGTTGCGTCCGCCGCAAGATAGATCACGATCCTGTGAGTTCCTTCGGGAAGAGTGAACTTAAGGCTGCCCTCCTCCTTCATGTCTTTAACATAGAATATCTGATGAGCCAGACCGTCGACATAAGCTTCCACAGAATCTTCCGAGCATTTCCATATCATCTTGTAGTCGAAAGAGACCTCAGATGCATCCGTCGTAAACTCGATCGTCTTTGCGGTGGAGGCATCGCACCTTTCAGCCCACATCTCCAGTGCGGAATCAAAATACTCCATCTGGGCTTTGGAATACTGGTTTGCCTTCAGGTAACCGTCCTCGGTCTCTTCAAATTCATAAGCGCCGAAATATATCTTTTTAAGTTCTTCGTTAGTCAATATCATAAAGTGCCTGCCAATATTTTTTCGTCCGGTGGAAAACAGGGAAAAGAAAGATCCCGTCAGTCGTTCTGATGTGCTTCCCTCTTCATCTCGTACATAGCCTCGTCAGCCATGCGGAAGTATTCCTCGTTCTCCAGCGTGTTGTCGGTATCGATGATAACATAACCTGCGCTGACGCCAAGTCTGAACGGCATGTTAAGTTCTTCGGATACCTGCCTGGACTTCTTGATTATCTCATCCCTGAGCGAATCAATATTACCGGCTTCATCGTAACTGCCGATTATTACGTATTCGTCTCCGCCGTAGCGCACCGCTTTCCAGTTTACGGGAACGGTGTTCTTTATTACGTTAGCCACTGTCTTGATCGCCATATCTCCGAAAAGATGACCGTGGAGATCATTTATCTCCTTCATCTTGTTGATATCAACAACCATGATCACGGACTTTATTTTCGAGCGGCGGAGATCGTCGAGATAAGGAATAACGATCTTTTCATATCCCATGCGGTTATAAAGACCTGTCAGTTCATCCCTGACGGAGATGTCCGCGAGGACCTTGTTCAGATTCTCGAGTCTGATGTTCTGGCGAGCCCTGGAAAGGCCTGCCGCGATATGTCTGATCAGGGAATTGATGTAGAAATCCTTGATCATCTTATGGTGATTTCTGCTTACGAAATATCCGAAGGTCTCGGCGCCGATGTGAAGCGGAACGAACAGGTATGTTGAAGTCTCCTTTGAATCTCCGTCGTAACCCGGAGCCAGATCAGACACCGGTACCATACCCCTGTCCAGGACTTTCCCGTCCTTCATGCCGAAGATGACATCCATCTCCTCGCTGTAGCCTTCAGTCCTGCAGTCCATGTCGTTATGCATGGAATCGATAAAACTCTGATCAAGACAGACGTAGAACTCGTCGCCCTCATAGGAGTGGTCCTTCTCCCACAGCCCCTTAAAAGCTTCGTGTATATCGTCTACTGTCTTTACGTGGGCAACGGAATCATCCAGCACTATCAGATGCCAGTCGAATATCGTTCTTTCGACAGGTATGAGGAATGCCCTTTTTCTCGCCTCCTGCTGGATAAGAACGCCTTCATGTCCCAAGGTGCATCCGCAGCTCTCGCCAAGGTCGAACTTGGAATCATACACTTTGTCGCCGAAGTCGGGATCCCCGTTCATGAGACCGATCAGACTGACCATGGACTGATAGCTTCTCTCATCCCATCCTCGGTCAACGGATGTAATGGCCGGCGAGAAATGATTGCCGCTCATGAGATTGTCATAACCGGTGACCTTTACGTCCCCGGGGACGTTTATGCCGGCCTTTCCGAGGACAATACATGTGGCAAGAGCCATGTTATCATTCGCGCAGATAAACACATCCGGGAGTTTATCCATTTTGGCGATAACTTCCGGCAGCTTATCTTCAACGATCGCATAGCTCCAGTATCCGTTAAAGCTATTTGCGGGATTGAATGTAAGTCCGTGCTTTTCCATGACTTCGATCATGGTCTGATATCTCAATACACTGTCTTCGTTATCCTCGGGACCGCTGATCCAGAACACGTCCCTGACGCCATGGACCGTTATGAGATGCTCAACGAGTTCCTTCATGCCGTTAGTGTTCTCGGTCCTTATGCAGTTTATCCCGTCAAGAACATATTCAAGGCATATCGCGGGAACCTTGGCCTCAAGGATCTTTTCACGGAGTATCATGTTCTCTCCGGCATTATTAAGTGTGTTGCCCAAGAGCAGCACGCCGTCAAAATCCGCCAGATCGGGAAGATTCAATATATTAAGATCACCGGTTATGTCGTCTTTGGCTTTGTCGTAGGAAGTGTAATCGAGGAATATGAAGACATCGACATTGTCTTCCGCCGCGCGCCTTCTTATTCCTTCAAGCGCGAAATCCAGATAATCGTCATTCCAGCCGTTCGTGAACACGGCAACCTTTTTCTTCATGGCAACCTCCCTTATCAGGGTCACAGATCACTCTTTCCGTTCCCGCCTGCACTGCAGACAATACTATCTTCTCACGGCAGACTTATTTTTTCTTTGTTTAAATGTAAATCATCCGAAAACAGTCTGAACGGGGACATCGTTCCGCCGTTTATTTTTCGCTTTTGACGATCATCTCCATGCAGATCTTCTGCGGAACAAGACCAAGAGATTCATAGAACTTCATAGCACCGGGATTGCATGTCCAGACATTTAAGGTTATGTTGTAGAACCCTTCCTCTTCAGCATATTTCCTGACATGGTCGAAGAGCATCTCACCTATATGCCTACGGCGCATCTTCTCATCGACGCAGATATCGTCGACATATAAAGTCCTGATATCGGTCAGCACATTATCGCCCTTTACCTGCTTATGGATGCAGAACGCGTGTCCTGCCACGATGCCGTCATCATCAACGCAGACAAATACCGGCGTGAAATCATCAGCCACTATCTTTTTCAGTTCCTCTGCGTTGTATTTTGTGGCGGGACCCTTAAACAGGTCAGGTCTTCCGATGTGGTGCACCATGTCGACCTGGACCAGGAGATCCAGGATCCCCGGGATATCACTCTCACATGCTTTTCTTACGATCATTCTTATCTCCCCTTTTCTGAACACTAAAAATGTAACTCACGTATGCAGGCCATCAGCCGCATCTCCCCGTTACTCCTTAAAACCGGGGAACTCCTTAAGTTTCCTTTTATTACGGAAGCCTTATCTGTCCATTCTGCTGAACAGGATACTGAGGCTGTGCCTGATACCCGGGCTGTGCCGCAGGCTGGGCCGACGGGGCGGGACATCCGCAGTTTCCGCAGAAATAAAATGCCGAAAGCGTTCCGCATCTCTGGCAGTACCATGTGTTGAAAACGGGTCTCGCCCTTCCGCATTTCGGGCAGAAATTCAACGTGTTGACTGTTCCGCAGGCACATGTCCAATTTCCCAGCATCGCCGTTTTGTATACCGTCTGAACATCTCCCGGAAGCGAAACGATGCAGAAATCGTGTCTTGATGACCTGACCACGAATATGCAGGATACGACAAAGAGAGCCGTTACAAAAATGATCCAGAACAGGAAGCTGATACCGGAAAGGACGACCTCTCCCGTAGCGCTGCCGCCCATGAGGATGGCATCGTAGATACCGTGTATGATGGTCGGGACGATTATCGCGAGGAACTTGAACAATGCGGTGCTGCCCTTTTTATTTGTAAGTGACGCATACTTGGCTTTGCTGTAGAAATATCCCATGAAGACCGCATAACATGCGTGTCCCGGAACTGCCGTGACCATGCGTACCAAAGCCGTGAGAACTCCGGTCGTGAAGACGTAAGCTATGTTCTCGAGTGCGGCAAATCCCAATGAGACAAAGACGGCATAAACGATGGCGTCGTAACTGTAATTGAAATTTTTATTCTTCCAGGTAATGATCCTCATGACCAGATACTTGCCGATCTCCTCGGCAGGACCGACGATGACGGTCGCAAGGATTACCGCTTTGGCTACCGATTCATACGGCATTGCCAGATCAAGTAACAGACCGCCGACGTTTTCCGCGATCAGGGCAGTCACGACCGTACCCATCCCGGCAAAGAAAAGTCCGATAAGAAGCCCGAACGGCTCCTTCTCCTTCTTGTCATTGAAGTAGATGAACAGTAAAAGTCCGATTACGGGTATCAGTGCCAGATATATATACACGGTTTTCTCCTATCTTTAATGGGTCGCATTTCTGATCGCGTTCAAGACCATTCCCTTTGCCTCGCTGAAACGCTGATGGTCGCTTCCTTCCTCATTGCCGGCATTATATCCTCCCGAACGGTGGACGGCATCCGAAGTATCGACCATTATGTAGTAACTCCCGGCATCACAGGTGCCTTCCGGATACGGCAGTTCCTCAACGAGTTCCATGAAATTTACTCTGGTAAGCACATTCACTATGCTCGTCCAGTCGTTTTCCGACATCTCATATTCGCTTTCCGTATAATAATCCTCAGGCGGAAGTTCGCCGGAAAGATAATCGTAATTCTTATTGCCATCGGGATCGACGCTGTACAGTTTGATCTTATGGTCATATGTCAGCACCCATACATTCACATGCGGAGTGTCTCCCGAATATTCGACGTAGGTGACCCTCTTAACATCCAGAGGCCCTCTTTGATGTTGTTGTCCCATAAGTCCGCAGCCTGCCAGCATTACCAGACAAAGAACTGCGGCAAGCCAGGCAGCGCCTGTTCTTCTGATCTTTTCCATATTACCCTTTTTATTCCTTCATGTTTATCTGGCCAGAAACCGTCTTCCGGCCGATCCCCTAAATTATATCAACATGACAGGTATATACAAATTTTCAGTAGACAGGCGCCGTGCCATGACAAAAATCAGGCTGCCTCAAGCACTTGAGACAGCCTCCGTTCTTTTCATGTCGCGTTTGGGGTGCAGACAGGTACCGTTTACAGGATAGTTACCTTGTTCCTGCCGTTCTGCTTGGACTCATAGAGAGCCTTGTCGATCCTGTTGAATGCTCCGTTGAAGTCATCGTCGGAATTCAGTTCGGTAACGCCGATAGAGCACGTGATGTGTCCGATCTCAGGGAATTCCTGCTCTTCGACGGTCTTTCTGAGGTTTTCGGCCAGTGCCAGGACTTCATCCGCATTCTTATCATAGCAGACGATGACGAATTCCTCGCCGCCCCAGCGGCCTACGGCTGCCTTCTCCTCGACCGCAAAGTCCTTGAGGATCTTTGCAAATGACTTAAGCGTCGTGTCTCCGACGGAGTGTCCGTACGTATCGTTGATGTTCTTGAATTTGTCGAGATCGAGGATCATGATCGAAACCGGATCGTCGAACTTCTGGCGGAGAGTCAGCGCATTATGGAGCTGTGTCTCTATCTCGCCGTGATTGTAAACACCGGTAAGAGGATCCGTGATAGCCATCTCCTCATATTTCTTCAGCGTGGAGAGGATCTCGATGGAGTTCTCATGGATATCCTGTACCAGGAAGACGAATCTGTAGTCTTCATCGTTATTTGTCTGTGCACGGCTGAAGATGAGCTTGACCCAAATGTACTTGCCCTCAAGGTTGCGCATCATGCAGTCATAGGAGGATGTACGGCCGGGAGTAAAGTTCTTCTTAAGGTACTCCGGATCTGTTCTTCTGAGGAACTGCTCCTGGTCTTCTGGCAGGAACATGTTGACGATCATCATCCTCCACTCGGAGTACTTGAGGTTATAGTTAACCACATCATCGGAGATCTCGGTTACGTTTATGCTGCTCGTGGTATCCTGCACCAGATCGATATACATCGAGAACAGGTAGGAACTCTGGATGGTGTTGATCTTCTTTGTGGTAAGGGATTCCTGGAGCGACTCGTTGTCGATAAACTCATCCAGAATGAACAGATACTTGCTGTTATCATCAAAAGGATAGACGGTCAGCTGAACCAGATGTGACTGCTCCTCGCCGTCGAGAGCGATCTTCAGCCTGCGGCTGTACTTGCAGTTAAAGTCGCCGGTATTGTCGGCAAAGATCTGATAGTCTTCGGAAACCTTCTCGCTCGAATCGTTAAAATGGAACCAAAGGTCCAGGATAAGATCGTGATAGCTTCCTGTCTCTTTAAGGAACTTCTCGAAAAAGCCCTTACGGATAACGGTCTTATAACTGTCTATTGCCGGATCGACGATAATGATCGCATCAACATTGTCCAATAAAAGTTCGGGGACATCATTAATACCAAAATCAGACAGACTCTTATCCATTTAACCTTCCTCCTTGCAATCCGGGACATTTTCAAAGGCATAATAGCACAATAAAAAAGGCATTTGGCTCATTTCACATTTGTTTAACAGAATATTTCCACCATTGTCCAAGCCATGACTATTTTGCGTGACAATTGACCCGGGACTGACAGTGTTCCCCGCCTGCCGTCCCGTAAAATACAGGTTCAGATGCTACGATTCCCCGCCTTTCGAAAATGAGATGTCGTACGTGTAGTTAATACCGTCAGCCATATAATACGAGCTGTTAAAGTATTTTTCGTCACCGTAAACGAAGTCAAATCCGTTCTCCCCCCTGTCGAAACCCAAACTGTAGTCACCATTACCGGCAAATACCGTCACGGCATCATCTCTGATGCTCCCGATCTTAAAGGAATAGTATTCATCGTCATATTTCTCATCCGCAATATGAAACTCTCCGCCGAACCCCTCCAGGATGACATCACCCTCCTTAAGATCTGTTACCTCGTATTCGATAACCCCGCTTCCCAGGAAGTTGCCTGCCACGCCCCATCCGCTGTAATGGGCGCGGACATTCATGGTGACGGTCTTTTCGTCCTTGGTCCTGCCGGTTCCGCCACAGGCACATAAAGACATTACCGTCGCAAGTATCAGAAGTGACGAAGCCAGTTTTTTCATCTCAGCCTCCTTTATTTCGCGCCCTTGTCAGTATATTCGAGAACGGTTTCCTTATCGCCCGGACCTACAGACGAATACCTGATGCCGAAAATACGGTCCGATCCGAGATCATATTCCGCCGATGCAGAATAATCGTCGTTATCCTCCAACGGGTTCTGCGGTTCCGTCTTCCCGAAGGAGGTGTCGAGCTCAGCAGTAACGTCTCTATAGAACTGACACAGTTCTTCCTTGAATCCGTCCGTATTCTCATAACTCGAGGCCATATACTGATAGTTGCTGTTCGTGAATTCAACGTGAAAGACAGTCTCGTACTCATTGCACGAAAAGACGAACCGGTTGAACCTTATCCCGTCTTTTTCGGCCTTCATGAAGCAGAAGAAATGGATGATGCGTTCACCGTCCGGATCATCAATGTAATTCGTTTCCATACCCGTATATGAGTCGGCGAATTCCGTGCCGAAGAACTCCTCCACCATATCCATCGCTTCGTAGATATCTTTGCCCGTGACACTGTACATCAGTTCAAAGATCTGTCCCATCGAACTGTCCGTAAATTCAGGCACTTCCGGACTGACTTCAGTAACCGTGTCAGCTCCATAACCGTACTCCCAATCTTCATTACTGTCAAAGACCGTGCTGAAGACTGTATTCAGAAAAACATCTCTTATGAAATCGTATTTCTCTTTGAGTTCTTCGGACATCGCCATGAGTTCGTCATAGGTCATATCTTTCTTGAATTCGATCTGGAAATCGCTGGTGATCTCCATATAACCTACTATCTCGGCACCGATCTTCTTACAGATCTTCTCCACATCTTTACGGGGAGTTCCGATATCGCAGCTGATGAGTAGCTGGTTTTTGGCATACTGCATTCCCGACTCCTTGTCGAAAACAACGTCGTCAACCCCAACCTCTTTGTAATAGTTCTCGCCTATGTCTTCAAGCGGCTCAAGTTCCCGTTCCGTATCCGAAACATCCGTTGCGGTACTTGAATGAGTACTGTCTTCCTGACCTGCTGCATCACTCTTTCCACAGGCTGCAAATGACAATACCACCGTAACAGCTGCTGCGACTGCAAATATCCTCTTCATACCGTTATCCCCCGCTGACTGTATGTATTGTTGTTATGTACACCCGGGAACAGTTTGCCGTCCCTTATACCATATATACAGACGGGTCAGGAATAAAGTTGCAGTAAACGCTTTTTAGGGGTAAAGATCTTCTGTGCCGGCCTGCTGTCCGCTTACTCCCTGCCGTTTATGAATCCCAGATCTTTATATGCGGGATGACCGTATGCGCTGTCAGCACTTTCAACGGCTCTGATGATAGCTTCGCTGATTACCTCTGCCGCCAGGGAACCGACCACTTCCTGATCCGCTTCGACATTACCCGCCGATACCGCAAAGATGCTGTCTCCGTCAAAGGATGTGTGGACGGGACGTATGGACCTCGCGTATCCGTCGTGACCCATTCCCGCGATCTTGCAGAGTGCCGCCTTGTCGAAAGCCGCATTTGTGATTATCACACCGAGCGCCGTGTTGTCAGTAAACCTGTTCTTTATCTTGCGGATGCTCTCTTTTATGAAGCCCGGCGAACTCCGGAACGACTTATGGTCTTCGGAAAGGAGTCCTGCGATCTGCTTTCCGTCCTTCCAGTCAAAAATGTCACCGAGAGAATTGACCGCAACGACTGCCCCGATCTTCAATTCTTCGATCTGAACCGCATAACTTCCTATGCCGGTCTTCATGCAGTTTTCCATGCCTGCCACTTTGCCGGCGGTGCAGCCGCATCCGGCCCCGTAGTTGCCGTCTCTGTAGTTCGGTCTTTCCAATGCGTTCAGCGCGGCTTCATAACCCATTTTACTATCCGGTCTGACTTTGGGATCTCCCACCATAAGGTCAAAAAGGTCAGCCTGTGCAACGAGGGGTACTTTTGTAACGCCGACATCAAATCCTATATCTCTTTCCTCAAGACATTTCATAACTCCGCCTGCCGCATCAAGCCCGAAAGCGCTGCCCCCGGCAAGCACGATGCCGTGGATGATCTGCGCCGACGTCAAAGGATTTAAGAGCTGGCTCTCTCTTGAGGCCGGACCGCCGCCTCTGACATCAAGTCCGGCACACATGCCTTCCCCGCAGATAAATACCGTGCAGCCTGTACCTGCTTTGCTGTCTTCCGCCTGTCCGATCTTCACGGGCCCTATGTCATTTATGGATATCTCTTTCATATGCCGGCCACCTGTTTTCCGTTTTTCTTATTATACCAAGTGTCCGGCGGGTGTCGGGAGTTAGAGCCGTGATATCATCAGGAAGGGGAGGTATCGGAAAAGAAAATTTTTTCGTTATTTCGATACCTCGGCTGGGCCGCAGATATCGTTATTGAGATTTTTCTTTCGAAAACGATATCTTTGATCTCCCACTGATATCGTTTTTGAAGTCTTTTTCCTGAAAACGATATTATTGATCTCCCGCTGATATCGTTTTTGAAGTCTTTTTCCTGAAAACGATATCTTGACTTTTGGAAGGTATCGAAAAGAAAGGATTTTCCTGGATTTCGATACTTTTGACTTTCGGAAAGTATCGGAAATGAAGGATCATACCGGATTTCGATACCTCGTCCCTTTTCCAACGGTCATAACATAGGCTGCCTCAAAATCAGCACCGCCCGTCAAATAAAATGAACCCCCGAAGTTGGACAAACTTAAGGGGTTCGCTTAAAGATCTGAGACAGACTGAATTTACACTCAGGAAACCTACGTGCTTACCTGCACACAACGCCTTCCTTCTTGCAGATCCTCCATGCGGCATACTTGCCCTGTGCCGTTGCCGGGGGAAGTCCGCCGGAACCCATGAGCCACTGGCCGGCAAGGAATACGTTCTTAAGACCTTTGACAACGCCGGGCGTGGTGACGGTCTTGGTGTCCTTATCGGCAACGAATGCCATATATGCGCCTCTGTATGCATTGAAACGTTTTGCGTAAGTAACGGGCGACCATGTGTCGAGGAGAGTTATCTTACCTGCCGTCCCGGGGCACTTCTTTTCTATAAGTGCCATCATCGCATTGGCAATCTCAGCCTTCTTTGCCTCATACTTTTCGCGGTCGGAAGAGAGTTCAAACCACTTGTCGACATCGTCGGCATACTGGAATATCTTCATCTGGAGAACGGTCTTGCCTTCGGGTGCAAATGCGGGATCGTAGTCGTAGCAGATAACGCCGACATCCTTTATCTCCTTGCCCCAGACCGTAAGGCCTTCACTCTCCCAATATGTCGTGTCGGGGATAAAGCTCGTCTTTCCGTCTACAAGGAAAGCAGCGTGGAACTTGCTGAATACCGAGAAATGATCCTTGTCGTCGAAGGACTTCTTAAGCTTCTTGGGCATGTATGATGCGGGAAGAAGTTTTGTGAATGTGTGGTTTGCGTCAGTTGCGCAGATGACATAATCAGCGGTGACTTCGGTACCGTCTTCAAGAACGACGCCGCTTGCAGTCTTGCCGTTGATCTTTACGTTCTTTACGGGTGCGTTCAGATGGAGCTTTCCGCCGACATCTTTATACCTTGCCGCGATCCTTAATGCGGCCGCAAGTGATCCGCCTTCCGGGATATCGCCGCTTCCTGATGTGACCATCGCATAGGACATGATGAAGGAATAAGCCTGTGTCGTTTTGGGGTGAGTCATCATGACGGCACTCTTCAGTACGGGGCTCTTGAAGCTGTCGGACAGATCCTTGACGCTTATGCCCTTGTATGCCTTCTGCGCTGCGGGAACGTTTTTGACGAAGTCACCGAGCTTCATGAAATCCCTCGGGCCCATCTTATCCATCGGCTTGTCGATGGGCATGATCATGCTCTCCGCTCTTGTTACGTTCTCGAAAAACTTTTCGATTGCCTCGCTGTCATCGGGTGAGAGTGCGAGCATCTCGCGCTTCGTTCTTTCCTTATCTCTCCAGAAAGTGATCTCGCCGCCGTGACCTTCATACTTGAAAAAATACTCCTTGCTGTACATCTTGACGTCGTCAGCCAGCATTCCGATCTCATGCCAGAGCTCGTTCATGGCACTGCCCTTTTTGCTGCACATGAGGTAATCGATGCAGTTATCGATATAGACTCCGTTACGCTTCCAACCTGTGAGCTCGCCGCCCGGAACAGGATTTTTCTCGTAGATCTCGGTCTCAAAGCCCGAGTTTTGCAGGATGATGCCTGCAGCCATTCCGGAGATTCCCGCTCCGACAATGATCACTTTTTTCATCTGTTCAATTCTCCCTGAAAATGTTTGCGCCGTATTGGCACGCATGTAAGTATAACACTTTTGCCGTTCCGCAAAACACTTAAAGCAGAACAGTCAGGAAAGAATGAAATTACCGGAAGGGCCTTACTGCGGGATGTCGTAGATCCCTTTCGCGAGCCTTGCCTCGAATTCCTCAACGGGCAGCGGCCTGTCGAAATAATAACCCTGGGCTATCTCGCAGTTGTTTGCTTTAAGAACATTGACATGCTGTACCGTCTCAACGCCTTCAGCGATGCATTCGAGTCCCAGCTGTCTTGTCATGGATACAACGTGCCTGAACATTATGCTCCTCACATCGCTGCCGCCGTCAGACTCTTCAGGAAGAAAAATCTTATCAACCTTAAGAGTGGTCCAGGGGATGTCCTTTATGAGATTCAGCGATGAATAACCGATTCCGAAATCATCTATGGATATGTCGAATCCGGTGTTGCGGAGACCTGTCGCTATTCTCTTGAGATCCTCGAATTCCACTTCGGAAGTCGACTCGGTAAATTCGATGTCGATCAATTCATGCGGTATCCGGTAGCGGTCGACTATCTCGGCAATAGTCTCTGTGAGGTAAGTATTCAAAATATGTTTTCTGGAGAAGTTGATCGATACCGTTATCAGCTCCCTGCCTTCGTCTGCCCAGCGTCTCATGTCACGGCACACACATTCGAGCATATGAAAATCGAGCCTGCAGATCTCGCTTGTCTGTTCAAGAACAGGGATAAACTCAAATGGCGGGATCACCTTTCCTCCGTGGAACCATCTGCACAGAGCTTCCGCACCCGCCAGTTTTCCGTTCTCAACGTTGACTTTAGGCTGATAGAACGGCCGGAACTCTCCCTTCTCAAGCGCCTCAGAAAAGCACTGCTGGATCTTCATGCTCTTTAGCTTCTTATCCTTGAAAGAGTCGTCATAGAAGATGATATTATCCATACCGCCGTTCTGAGCCACGCGGTACGCGTTGATGATGCTGCCCATGATCTCGTCGGTCTGCGCATCATGATCGTCAGGGATGCGGAAGAATCCGGCGCTCGTTGATACGTTCACCGCAACGCCTTTGGGAGTCCTGATCTCCGTCTCGGTAAGAAAATCCACCACCGCTCCGGTCTTGGTGGAAGAACATATTCCGATGAAATTATCACCGCCCAGACGCGCAAGATATCCGTCTTCGCCGATGATCTCCTTCAGCGTGTCGAAATGATCCTTCATTATCATGTCGCCCAAAGGTCTTCCGAACCTCTGATTGATCAGGGAGAAATGCCTGAGGTTATAACGGAAAGCGAGCTTGTTTGCCGTCCTCTTCTCTTTGACTTCCTCATCAAGATATTCTCTCCAGTTTCTGAGATTGGGATAACCGAGCTCATCGAAATACGCCAGTTCATAGATAACGTTTTTCAGTCTATTCCGGCTGACAAAGCTCAGTACCGTCCTCATCACGAGATCGACTTTCCGCTCCTCATCTTCTGTCAGCGGCTCTTCATCAGGAACCATGTAGACCATGATCGTGGCACTGGTCATTACGCTCGTGACGACACGGATAGACTTGATCTCGCGTCCTTCTTTGCCGGTATCGAAACAGCAGAGTGTCTCGCCGGCGCCCTGCTGCTCTTCCTGACTGTTCTTAAATACTCTTGTTTCGGCCTTGGAAAGCCTTAACATGAGACAGATCTCTATGAGAAGATTTTCGATGAGTTCTACATCAATGCCGTTAGTATCGGTCATGGCGGAAACAAGCCGTGTATAGAGAATATAGAACAGATAATCTTTATCTGCCTCGTCATGCGGGATCGCACTGCCGGTAAGTTCTGTCTTAAAGACATCAGTACCGACCGATCTCGGAGTAATTTTGTTTTCCGGCATCCCGCTCTTCATATTTCACCCGTATCAACGGTTACCCGGCCGTTGATATTAATAAACAACTCTTGTCTGCACTTTACCCTATCCGCTCAAAATTATTTTAGCAGAATAGCATAATTATAGCATGCGGCGCGGACAGTTTGCATTAATGCGCGGATGGTTTGCAAAGAATTAACAATGCGGAAGGTTCTTACGGGACCGGTTTTCCGGTACGGGACTGGAGGTATCCTTACTTTCCTATCTCGCAGACTTCGATAAAATCGGGCTTGTCGACCACACCCTCAGGGCCGCTGAAAGCCACCTGTACCGATCCTGTGTGATAGTCGACCAGGATCAGCTGCGCGCTTCCGTTGCCGTGAACGTTATCGACCTTATACTGATCCACGGTCTCCTGTGTGATAAGGTCCTTGACATCCCTGGGAGAAAACTTATCCACAGCCTTCACCCACTCGTTGTACTTGGCAAATCTGACCGTGTTATGTGCAACGCCCGTGAACTTGTCCTGGTTGCCTTTTGAAGTAAATGAATTGACGATGCAAAGAGAGTCCGGGCTGTCCCAGGAAAGTTCATCAAATATCGGCGTATCACAGTCGCGGAGCACAGATCTGCCCGCGCCCTGATCAGCGATCTGGCTTACAACGTCTTCCGCACAGAACGCATCCTCCGCATCCGTGGTAAAGATGTTGTGGCACCAAGTGAAATCACCGCTCTCTGAGACCATGAATCCGCCGAGCTCACGAGCGGATGAATACTCTTCCAGAGCATAACGGAGTTCCATCGTATAACATTTCTTGCCTTCGTACACAAAAGCTTCCTTCTGGACGGAGCCGACATCGAGAATGGCCGCAAATACGCCGTCGTCATTAATGCCGGATATGATGTCTAAGAGTCCGAGAACTGAGATGGCCGTAAGCGAACGTGAACCGTTCTTCATGTGAGTTACGGCATTGATCATTCCCATCTGATTGCCGGAGCCGAGATTCCACTCCAGGTTCCTTAATGAGATCCTGTCGCCCGTAACGGTCTTGCTTCCCCACAAAGAGAGTGCGCTGCAGCATGTCGGGCGGAGAGCGTCGGGGATCATGTGCATGAGGACCGCCTCCTCATAGCTCAGCACGCTGTCTTCTTTGATACCGTGAACACCGCCGGATATGGCCTCCGCGAAAGCGGAGATCTCTTCCTGATATTCAGGTCTCATGGAAGCGAAAAGTGTCTGCTGTCTGTTTTCGACTGCGTCCGCGGAGAAAGAACCGCCGTATGCCATTCTTATGTTTTCGAAAAGGTATGGCTCCATCGTCGCGATGAACTCAGGAAGCTTCTCTCTTATCAGCGAGCCGTATGCGGCGCCGGCTTCTGCCCTGCTGCCCTTCTCGTAATCCAATGTGACATCGTAATAACTCGGCATCACCTTTATCTCGCAGAGTCCGTCATCAGATGTGAACACGGTCAGCGGTTCTTCGACGGTTCCCGCATCAGTATATTCGCGCACCTGCTTTGTGTTGAATGAATCGACGGGAACCATGGGCTTATCCCCGTCCACCGCTATGGCAGTTGACGTACCGCATCCCGTAAGGAGCACGGATGATAAGAGCAATGCAGCTGATGTCTTTATAAAGCTTTTCATTATTCGTTTCTCACTTTCCAGATCTGGATCCTGTCCGTGATCTTTGTTATCAGGCATGTTACAAGAGCAAGCCCTGTCATTACGCAGACGGGTATGATGATAAAGTTGCTTACGGGCAGAACCTTGAGATCAAATCCTCCGCACTTCATGACGCTCTTAAAGAGGCTGCCGATGAGGAAATTTCCACCGGTCTGCATAAAGACGTAAGTGAGCGCCAGCGAGAATCCCGCAAGGATCATGAGCCTTAAGAAATGCCATGCGCGTATGACGCCCCTTCCGAATCCCATGCTCTTCAGCAGGGCTATATCCGCCGTCTCCTCGTCAATGAAGATGTTCTCGTAAAGCGCAGTCAGAAGTGCCAGAACAACTGCGCAGATAAGGGATACGATGAGGATTATCAGATTGAACATCTGCTGGTATCCGACAAGGAAGTAAGCCATGATCTCGTTGTTATACAGGAATGTTATCTCGCCGTCGGGATAGAGCGACTGCATCCTTTCGATGATCTCATCGTGCTGATCTTCAGGAGCATCTATCTTGCAGCTGAAGAAATCGCCGTCCACTATGAGCGAACCTTCAAAATCGTCGCCCATATAAAGCCTGGGGTTGTTGTTTCCAAACCTGTCTACGAGCGCCGTTACTATAAACTCCTCGCTGACCTTATTAAACGTCGTGTGATCAGGTGCATACTTATCGTACTCAACGGTTATGGTGTCGCCTATCCTGATGTTTTTCTCAACGGCGTTGTAGTAACCTATCGCAACTTCATTTCTGAGCTTAGGGGCATTGCCCTGAAAGATCTGCATCTCCGATGTGGGAGCATCACTCCACGAGAGTTCGCATACCACCTCGCCGCCTTCGTATCTCATGATCGCGGTTCCTATATTCTTGACAGTTATCACCGCAGGAATGTCATTCGCTTTGAGATTCTCGTTGATGATGTCTATCGCACCCTGAAAGCTTCCAGAGCCGCTGTAAAGCTTCTCATAGTACGCATCATCGATCTCGAGCAGAAAATCAAGTCTCCCATGCTGGAAATATCTGTATGCATAATCCGTGGTCATGATCGTATCGTTGAGTCTTACCACGAACATAACGATGCAGATCCCCAGGATATACGCAAGGATCAGAAGGATATATCTCCTGAACCCTCTCAGGATGTCGCTGACCGCCATGAACAGCGGTACGGGAAGATGCTTCTTTTTGTTGAGCGACAATCCGGGAAGAGCAGAGAATCTCTCGCCCCTGTTCTCGCCGTGTATCGCATCGATGACGCTGATCTTGTTCATCCTTCTGAGAGCGAAGAAACTGAACAGTATGATGAGAACGATAGTTGCAAGACTTGCAGCCAATCCGATCACGATCATCATCTTCACGTCCGGATACATGATATGCATGACAAACCTGTTGAAGAGAAGTTTGCTCAAAAAGAATCCCAGCGGAAGTCCGATCACACCGCCTGCCGCGGCAAAGAAAAGATACTTCACTATGAAGAGCGTCTTATATGAAAGAGACCATACGCCGATCGCCTTCATCATGCCGATCTCGCGTTCCTCTCTCTTTATGGCGGACTTGAGACTGAAGTCTATCGTTATCATCGTCATTGCCATGACGGCAACTGCCACGACCAGCATGCATGTCGTAACTATGATCGCGAAAAGACCGTCATTATTGATGAAGATTACTCGCGATGCGTAACCTTCCGCATGATAATCCTCATATTTGAGTATCAGATCGGTACATGAATCTCTTAATGTGGTGACATAGTCCGCAAGCCCCGGAATGACAGAAGCCGTAAACACCTCGGTCTTGACGGGACATTCCGAATAGAACTTTTCCTTGTCACGGTCTGACAGATACATCCTGTCCACCTGAGTGGATGCAGGGTTCTTATAGATCACCGATATCACAAACTCATACGTGTTTCCCAACTGGGATGTGATCCTGATCTTTTCTCCAACTTTGAGATTAAACCTGTTTGCGAGGACCTGCGATACGGCGACGCATCCGTTCTGAACTTCGAAATAGTTATTGTCAAAATCTATCGGAATGTCATATTTATCAGGCATGCCGGTTATTATCATCTTTGAGGAATAATGTACATTATCCGCTATGTCATTGCCGATGAGTTCGATGTTCGCAAAGTTCAGCACAACTGCCTCGCTATATATGCAGTCTGTTATTATCGGTTTGCTCAGAATGTCATTCCTGACCCTCTCGATGTGTCCTTCACGGTCGGAAACACTTCTGTCGACCAGAAGCCAGACGTCGGATGATTTGCACTTCGCATAAGTATTCTTTTCGCCGCCGAAAAGCGCATAGATCAATGTCGATCCGACGACCATGAAAGTAACGGCCGCTATCATGAATATAAAGGTTACGATATTAAGACCCGGCTTGTCCTTAATATCTCTTTTCAACATCCGGAAATACATATTACCAGCCCATCTCTCCCAACCAGTTTCTTACCTTGCGTTCCCTCTCATGGAGATCATCGTCGCCTTTCTTTCCAAGGATCAGTTCTCCCTGGATATTGCCGTCCACCAGATATATGATCCTGTCCGATACCGACGCGACTCTCTCGCTGTGAGTAACCATGAGCACCGTCGTCCCCATTCTGTTCGCGTCTAGAAGTCTCTCCATGACTTCGTTTGAAGCCTTGGAATTGAGAGCTCCCGTTGGCTCGTCAGCAAATATGACCTTAGGGTGATTTATCAGCGCCCTGCAAAGACATGCTCTCTGCAGCTGTCCGCCGGACACTTCCGTTATCTCACGGTCAGCCTCATCTATGATGCCGAGTTTTCTCATCAGTTCTTCGGCATCCTTCCTTACCTCTTCCCTGGTCTTTATCTTCGCCTGAAAACCGGGAAGGATGATGTTGTCGATGATGCTCAGTTTCTTCATCATGTACATCTGCTGGAAAACAAAACCCATCTTGAGGAGCCTTAAGCTGATGAGCTCCTTGTCCTTCAGGGCAGTCAGCTCCTGACCGTCGAAGAACACGCTTCCCGCGGTAACATTATCCATTCCGCTGACCGTGTAAAGGAGCGTCGACTTGCCCGAACCCGAAGGTCCCATGACAGCGACGAACTCGCCTTCCTCAACCTTGAAATTCACGTTTTGAAGTACGTTATTGCTTTGTTTATTTACTATATAAGTCTTACAAAGATCCCTTGTTTCAATAACAGCGCTCATGCTGATACCTCCATTTATCATCTTCGAGCTCTATTCTGAAACTGAACTATTAAAAAATCCTTAAAGCGTCGAAAAAAATCCGGAGGCTGTAAAAGCTGATGTCCGGCATGATCGTGAAATGGTAATGAAAACAGGGTTTACAGCGGAAGGAAAACTTCGAATTCCGTTTCTTCCGTCTCTTCGAGATAGCGCACTTCGATGTCGCCGCCGAGCTTGCGCGCAATAAAGGATGCCTCATATAAGCCGAGGCCGTTGCCCTCCACATCCGCGGCATTGGAACCGCGCCAGAAACTGTTGAACACATACGGCATCTCGCTGTCGGGGATGCGGCTTCCGGTGTCGCGCACCGAGAAGATGTAACCGTCTTCCGTCTTGTCAACGGTAATGGTGATGCCGCGGCCGTCACCATACTTGATCGCATTTTCCATGAGCTGCGTAAGGATCCTTGTAATGCCGCTCTTATCGGAATTAATCATGACCCGGCTCTTCGTCTCGATCTTATAGGGAATGCGGAGGACACTTAAGCGGTTATCGTATTCGCGCTTTATGAAATCCTCTATCTCCGTAAGATAGAATGCCTCGACCGAGGGCTCGAAAACGACGACGCCCTTTGATGCGCTGTCGAGAAGGTCTTTGACAAGACCCGTTATGTCGTCGGCATTTTTCGTTATCTTCTCGGCAACTTCGGCATCCTTTGCATCGGGAATGCCGTCTTCACGGTAAAGACCGCTCTTGATCGCTTCCGAATAGAGCTTGATGTTCGCGACCGGTGTCTTGATGCCGTGTGCGATCGTGGATACCAGTGTGAGCTGCTCTTTCTCGAGCTGACGGAGTTTTCTTGTGTCTCCGGACAGACGGTCACGCAGCATGTTCATGCCCCATATGTATCTGCCGAAATATCTGTTTTTCGACTCGGGAAGGGCATCGGCATTTTCGTTCCTGGCAATACGCTCCGGATAATCGGAAAGCCTGTTGAACGGCATTATCACTTTGCAGTCGATATAAACAAAGAAAAGAACGGATACGATAAAACATGCCGCGATCAGTATCTCGCAGATGACTATGGTCATTACGGCATGGTCATCTTTAAAAGAAAAAACCAGAAAACCTTTTATCTCCCCGTCTTCCGCAAGACTCCATACGAAATTACCGTTCAGAAGATTCGAATACGGACCGCTGACGTTTTCAGCCTTTATGAATCTGATGTCTGACGGCACGTTGTTCCTGCCATATTCGGCTTCCCAGTCATTTGAAGAGACGAGAGCATCAAGTTCCGCATCAACATCGGATAGTCCCTTGGATGAGAGATCACCTGCAACACGGTTCATCAGCGTATGCCTCTGCCCTTCAGTCCTGTTCTGCGACGAAGTGACAAACATAAAAGCCGCAATACCCAAAGCAAGGAATATTACCAGCAGCAGGATATACTTTCCGATATATTTGCGCATCAGTCCGAAGCCTCGCCGAACTTATAGCCGACACGCCATACCGTGTGTATGTATTTCGGCGCCTTCGGATCGTCCTCGATCTTTTCCCTCAGCCACCGTATGTAAACGGTAAGTGTTGAGATCTCTGAGATGCAGTCGGCACCCCATACGGCATTGAACAGCACTTCCTTGTGTATAACTTTGTCGGGATTCTTCAGGAAATATATGAGGATGTCGAGCTCCTTGCCGTTGACCTGTATGAGCTTATCGCCTTTGCGGACCGTCATGTCATCAAGATCTACCCTGATGTCTTTGTAGGAGAGTTCCTTGTGTTCTTCTTCAGCACCGTAGTTGCGGCGCAGGATGGCTTTTATCTTGGACGAAAGGACAGGGAAAGAAAACGGCTTTTCGATATAGTCGTCGGCGCCGACGTCGAGGCCCAGTATCTTGCTCTGGTCATCATTCCGGGCGCTCATCATGATGACGGGAAGTCCCAGGTCCTTCCTTAAGATCCTGAGGGTCTCATAACCGTCGAAGCCCGGCAGCATGACATCGAGGAGCATCAGACGGAACTTCCCGTTCTTCAGGGCATTGAGTCCTTCCTCTCCCGTGGTCTTCCAGATGACAGTAAATCCGTCACGCACCAGGAAGTCTCTTATAAGGGCTCCCAATTCCTCATTGTCTTCAACGATCAGGATGTCTGTCATGTCTGTATCTCCGGCCGAAAACTGATTTTTCTGCATTATACCAAACAAAGAAACTCATATCCCGAAAAGAGATGTGCAGATTGACACGAGACTGTCATTGACAATAACACACGCCTCATGTTAAATTCAAAACGTGATTCCCATGGGGGAGTAGCAAGCGCCTTAAAAGCGTAGCAAGTCAACATACTGACCTTTCCGGTCTGGCTTGTTTTAAATTGCGAGACTCATGTATAGCCTAACTATACATGACGTTATATATCTTTCGGTAACCCAGGTATAGTTTTGTTATACTTGGGTCTTTTGTTATTTCGGAGACTTTAGGGAATTTAAAAATCTATAAAGTCAAGGAGTAACAGTTATGGCAGACAATTTTCTGGTCATCAGGGATCTGATGAAGAGTTTCGGCACGGGAGGTGCCAGGCAGGAAGTCCTTCGCGGAATGACATTTACCGTGGCTAAAGGAGAATTTTGCGTACTGCTCGGACCTTCAGGATCAGGCAAGTCAACACTTCTCAACATCATCGGCGGTATAGACACGCCAGACTCGGGCTTCGTCAGCATCAACGGCGACAAATTAGAAGACATGAGCGAAAAGCAGCTCACGGATTACAGAAGAAAGCATTTGGGGTATGTCTTTCAGATGTATAACCTCATCCCCAACCTCAACGTGAAAGAGAATATCGAAGTCGGCGCATTTCTTTCGGACAGCCCGCTCGACGTGGAAGAGGTCATTACCATCCTCGGACTTCAGGAACACAAGTACAAGTATCCGAACCAGCTTTCAGGCGGACAACAGCAGAGAGTTTCGATAGGACGCGCGGTAGTCAAGAATCCGGACATCCTTATGTGCGACGAACCAACCGGTGCGCTTGACTACAAGACGAGCAAAGAGATCCTCGCTCTCATCGAGGAATGCAACAGAGTGTACGGCAGTACGATCATAATGGTCACACACAACGAGGCCATCAGATACATGGCTGATCACGTTATCAAGCTGAGAGACGGAGTTGTCCGTCACAACGACATAAATACGGATAAGATCCCGGCTTCCGAGCTCGAATGGTAAGGAGGCGGCATCATGAGAAATCCATTGATAAAGCGGATCCCGAAGGAGCTCGCTTCCGACTGGCATAAATATCTTGTCATTATCCTGTTCATGGTCCTCATGATCGGCGTGATCTCGGGTATGTACGTCGGACGCGAGAGCATGATCGCCGCAATAGAGGCCGGCAAGACCGAGCTCAATCTGGAAGACGGACGTTTCGAGCTGTCGCACAGAGCATCAGACGAACTGCTGGACAGCATAAGCACCGGCGAAAAGGCTGACGTCAGGCAGTATTTCATAGACAAGGGGATCGAAGAAGCCGACAAGGAAGTGGCTGACGCGGTCGAAGAGGAACTCCGGTCACAGGTTACAGATGCTATCAACGAAGGCGTACGCGCACAATGCGAGGCGTTCGGCATAACTGATGAGGACATGATCCTGGCTCAGATCGACACTGCCATGGAGGAGAATTTCGAAGAGGCGCTTAACGAAGCGCGCAATTCCGATGAATTCAAAGATGCTGTTGCCGATGCGTATGAGGAAGCCCACAAGGAAGTTATCAAGGCAGTCGATGAGGAATGGAGCGAAATAGAGGAAGAATACAAACTCAACGATCCGTCCTTTTCTCCCGTCCGGGTAAAGATATACGAGCACTTCTACCACAATGAACCGGAAGACAACAACAATGACGGCGAGGAAGACTCGACCGTAAGGATCTTCAGGAGCGATTCGGTCATCGACATGGCTTCGGTCATCGAAGGACGCACTCCGTCTGATGAGGACGAGATCGCCATCGACAGGAATCACGCCGAGACCGTGGGAGTCGGTGTCGGAGACAAGATCACCGTCAGCGGCAAAAGTTACGAAGTGGTAGGACTCCTTTCATTCGTCAACTATCTCACGATGCATGAGTCGAATACGGATCTGATGTTCGATGCATTCGGATTTGACGTTGCAATGGTCACGCCTGAGGCTTTCGAAAAGCTTACTTCCAGGATCCACTACAACTATGCATATCTTTATGAAGTCAAGCCCGACGGCAAGATCGAAGAGGCAGACTGGTCGGATTCCTTTTTGAAGTCACTCATCACACAGTCTCTCGTATACGATAACGAGATCAAAGATTACCTCCCGACATACTTAAGCCAGGCAAGGAATTTCGCGCCCTCCGACATCGAGGGTGACTCGACCGGCACCGGCATCTTCTGCTATATCCTGATAGCGGTCATAGCATTTATCTTCGCCATCACGATAAGCAACACGATAGATAAAGAAGCATCGGTCATCGGTACGCTCCGCGCTTCAGGCTACAGCAAGGGAGAACTGATCGTCCACTATATGTCGATGCCCGTCATCGTTACGCTCGCCGGCGCGGTAATCGGCAACATCCTGGGCTACACGGCATTCCGCGGCATGGCAGTAAAGCTCTACTACAACACCTACAGTCTCCCCGTCCCGCGTCTCGTATGGAGTTCGTCGGCTCTCGTGAAGACAACCGTGATACCGTTGCTCCTGATGTTCCTGATCAACCTTGCCGTCATCGTGAAGAAACTTCAGTTAAGTCCCCTGCAGTTCCTGAGGCACGACCTTGTAAAGACCAGACGCGCCAAGGCAAGAAGGATCCCTTCATGGTCCTTCCTCGGACGTTTCAGGTTAAGAGTGCTGTTCCAGAACATGCCCAATTATGCGGTGCTCATCTTCGGCGTCATACTCAGTGAACTCATGCTGTGTTTTGCATTCGGTCTTACGGACTCCCTTGCCAATTACGGGGACAGGGCTCCCGACATGATGTTCGCTGACTATCAGTACATGCTCATGGACTACAGGGACGATGACGGAAACATCATCTCGACAGATGAAGAGAGCGCCGAAAAGTTCAGCGCCGTTTCCCTTCTGTACCCGAAAGAAAAGAGCAGCTTCTCGAGATTCGACGGCATGGGCAGCGGCGGCGACGAGGGCGTTACCGTATACGGCATCAGCCAAAACAGCTCATACATCGATATCCCCGAAGGAATGCCCCGCGGCAGTGTATCGGTCTCGAGCGCATTCAGGGATAAGTTCTATCTGAAGACAGGCGACACCATCACGCTTCACGAAGAATACGAGAACAGGTCTTATGAGTTCACGGTAGACAACGTCGTCGACTACGAAGGCGGCATCGCGGTATTCATGAGCAATGAGAACTTCAACAGTATTTTCGACAGGAAGGATGATGAATTTTCCGGTTATTTCTCCAGAAGCGAGATCACCGATATCGATGAGCAGGATATCGCCACCGTGATTACCGTTGACGACATCTCGAAAGTCACGACTCAGCTCATGCATTCAGTCGGCGGTTTTATCGAGATCTTCAAATACGCGATGATAGTCCTCGCGGCAGCGCTCATTTATCTGCTTGCCAAGATAATCATCGAGCGCAACGAGCACTCGATATCCATGGTCAAGATACTCGGTTTCAGGAACAGCGAGATCGGCTCCCTGTATATCATCCCCACCGCCGCCGTGGTCGTTCTTTTCACGGTCGTAAGTCTCGCGGTCGGATATCTGCTCATGATATGGATCTTCCATGTGTTCATGCTCCAGATGGACGGGTATTTCGCATTCTACATGAGCCCCGCATCCATGATCCTTTCCGTCCTTTATCTGCTCATCGGATACGCATTCGTATCGATGATTGACTTCTTAAGGATCAGGAAGATACCGATGGACATCGCGCTGAAAAACGTGGAGTGATAGCGGTCTGCACCGTGTGAGGCAGGGGTATCGGAAACAAGAGTTTTTTCAACATTTCGATACCCCTGCTCTTTGCAGATATCGAAAATGAGATATTTTTCAATATTTCGGCCCCCTGCTGAACCGCAGGTATCGTTATTGAGATTTTTCTTCCGAAAACGATACTTTTGATCTCCCGCTGATATCGTTTTTGAAGTCTTTTTCCTGAAAACGATATCTTTGATCTCCCGCTGATATCGTTTTTGAAGTCTTTTTCCTGAAAACGATATCTTGCACCGTCAACAGATATCGTTATTGAGGACTTTTTCCGAAAAACGATATCTTTGCTCTCCCGTAAGTATCGTTTTTAAAGACTTTTTCCCGAAAACGATATCTTTGCTCTCCCGTAAGTATCGTTTTTGAAGTCTTTTTCCTGAAAACGATATCTTGCACAGTCAACAGATATCGATATTGAGAACTTTACGCGAAAAACGATACCTTCCTCAAAAACACAGTCATTCGCACTTCTTTTCTATCTTGACTGCAGGACAATTTCTCTCGTCGGAAACGAAATGCTTCACGGCATTTTCTGGATGAGACAGTTCGCCTTTCAGGAATACGGGATAAACGGTCACGTCCTCTTCAGGTGAAACCCATCTGAGTTTCTCGTCGCCGAGATCGCCTTCGACAGGCTCAAAATCATCCGGCACTTTCATGTAGAAGAAAAAAGTTATCTCATAGACGAGCTTCCCTTTATTGGAGGGCGCGTCGCCGTAGAAATAGTTCTCGTTTACAAACCCGAGCCTGTCTATTTCCATCTTTACGCCAGTCTCTTCGAAGACCTCGCGGACAACGGCTTCTTCCGCCGTCTCGCCGAATCTGATCCTCCCGCCGACGGAGTAGAGATAGTCGAACCTGCTGCTCCCCACCATCAGGAACCTGCCGTCTTTCATTATGACGGCGCCTGCCCTGATGTTAATGAATCCATCATCACAACGGACAGTCATGTCCGCGCGCTTATCCTGCTCCATATGCCCTTATAACCCCGCTTACTCCTGTTTCATATCCCATTCAGCCCTGCCGGCTCCTGTCCAAATCCCCGTATGGCCCCATTTATCCCGGAAGTTTCCAGAGACTCTTGTATATCTCGCACTGTTCGCCCTGGTATTCGCCAATGCCTTCGAAGACCATATCAAAACCGCATTTGCGGAGAACGCATTTCGAGGCAATGTTACTGCTCATACAGATGCCGTATACCTCAGAAGTTCCGACAACCCCGGCCATTACGGGCAGGAAAGCTTTGACGGCCTCGGTGGCAAATCCGTTTCCGGTGTACTTTTTCGCGACGTGGTATCCGATCTCCCAGAGGCCTTCGCCGACGGGAACGATCTGAACGTATCCGATATTGACGCCGCCATCTTTCATAAGCACCGGATGAACGAGCGGGCCATCAGTCTTGCCGTACTGTGACATAAGAAATTCGATCGTCTCGAGCGCGTCTTCAACGGTCTCGAAAACCTCGTCCGGCACAAATCTCCTGGTGTCTTCATCTAAAGAATTCTCGTGAACAGCCTGAGCCATGTCAGGCGTAAAATCCGTTATTATCAACCGTTCTGTTTCAAGTCTCATATTTGATCCCCCTGTTTTATGCGCGAACGTATTCTCCGCAAATTATAACAGAACAAAACAACACAAATAAAAACACCCCCGTTATATGGGATAAGTCCGTCGAAGTATGTGCTATAGTTAGGGCATATCTGACAGGAGGACGAACACGAAATGAGATCCATCACGCTCGGAAAAACAGGGATAACAGTCCCGCAGAACGCATTCGGCGCCCTCCCGATACAGAGGGTCAGCACAGAGGAAGCGGTAAGCCTTTTGAGAAACGCCTACGACGGCGGGATGAGGTTTTTCGATACCGCAAGAGCTTATTCGGACAGCGAGGAAAAGGTCGGAAAGGCCTTTGAGGGAATGCGCGACAAGGTCTTCATCTCGTCAAAGACACAGGCCACGACCAGAGAGAAGTTCGAAGAAGACCTCAATACCACTCTCAAAAATCTCAAGACCGATTATATTGACATATACCAGCTGCACTGCGTTGCCAGATGTTATAACGAGGAAGACGACATCTACAAATGTCTCGTCGAAGCGAAAAAACAGGGCAGGATCAGGCATATCGGCATAACCGCGCACAAGATCGGAGTTGCCGAAGACATAGTAAAGAGCGGTCTTTACGAGACCCTTCAGTTCCCCTTCTCATATCTTGCGAGTGACCGCGACATCGAACTCGTGAAGAGCTGCAAGGAACATGACATGGGCTTCATCGCCATGAAGGGACTCTCGGGCGGACTCCTTACCGATTCGAAAGCGTGTATGGCTTTCATGAGCCAGTTCGACGCACTTCCCATCTGGGGAATACAGAGACAGTCGGAGCTCGACGAGTGGCTCGGTTTCTTTAAAGATGAGATCACCATGACGGATGAGATCCGCGCCTTCATCGAAAATGACCGAAAAGAACTCCTCGGTGAATTCTGCAGAGGATGCGGATACTGCATGCCCTGCACCGTTGACATCACGATCAACCAATGCGCAAGGATGAGCCAGATGATAAGGCGCGCCCCGTCTCAGAACTGGCTTACGGAATTCTGGCAGCAGGAGATGATGAAGATCGAAAACTGCGTTGAGTGCGGACTCTGCATGACCAGATGCCCTTATGAGCTCAACATCCCCGAACTGCTCAAAAAGAACCTGAAAGACTATAAGGAGATCCTGGACGGCAAACCCGTCTGACAGTCTCCCCTGTTGTGCAAACAGCCCTATTCCGCCTGCGCCGGGCGGCGATAATTACTGCAGTATCGAAATGCGCAATGCTGTATAATCTCAATTGGTAAGGAACTTCTTTCCGGAAGGATGCCTCAATACCGCAGATATCTTCATGAATCTGACGGAGGGTCCTGAAAAGAACGTACTTGCCGCTGTAACTATATCCTCGTCACGAGGAATAATAACAAAGGAGGATTTTGTATGGCTAAGCAAAATCGCAAACAAACAATCAAGACAATAGCTGTCTTGGGCATCCTGATCGCATTGACGATCCTTATGGCGTTCACCCCTGTCGGTTACCTCAAGGTCGGCGCGATCTCCATCTCATTTCTCATGATCCCCGTAGCAATAGGCGCACTCGCAAAGGGTCCGTGGGCCGGCGCACTTCTCGGTACCGTTTTCGGCATCACGAGCTTCGTGCAGTGCTTCGGATCAGATCCTTTCGGAACATTCCTTGCGAGCAAGAACATCGTATTCACATTCATAATGTGCGTACTGTGCAGAGCACTCGCCGGATTCCTTGCAGGACTCGTCTTTAAGCTCGTCTCCAAATTCGTGAAGAACGCACCCGTAAGATCATCCGTAACAGGTCTCAGTGCGGCATTGTTCAATACCGTCCTTTTTGTCGGAGCCCTCATCGGACTCTTCGGCAAAGCAACCATCTCTGAAGCAACCGGCCTTGACCCCACGATGGGCATAATCGCACTCTTTGCCGCCATCGTCGGCATCAACGCGATCTTCGAGGCCATCGCGGCATTCATAATCACGGGAGCAGTCGGAACGGCTCTCTTCAAGGCAAAGCTGATAGAAGCATAAGCGGAGGAAACCACTATGGTACTTGCCATCGACATCGGAAACACCCATATCCTGCTCGGATGTTTTGAGGAACGCTCCATACTTTTCAAGGAGCTCCTTACAACCGACAAGACGGCCACGGATCTCGAGTACGCCGCACTGATCAAGTCGGCGCTCGAGTTCAACGGAGCAAGTCTCGATGCGGTGGACGGCGCGATAATCTCATCCGTCGTCCCCCAGGTGACAGCCAATGTAAAAAGGGCGGTCGAGAGATTTACGGACGTAACACCGCTGGTCGTGGGTCCCGGCGTCAAGACAGGTCTCAAGATAAAGATAGATAACCCGGCGCAGCTCGGAAGCGACCTTGTCGTTTCCGCAGTTGCCGGCATCAAGGAATACGGCGTTCCGCAGATCAACATCTACATGGGAACGGCCACCACATTCTCGCTCATCGACAAAGACAAGAACTTCATCGGCACATCGATCGGCGCCGGTATGGGGATCGAAGCGGAAGCATTGAGCAGCAAGACTTCGCAGCTCCCCAACATCGCTTTCGAGACACCGAAAAAAGTCATCGGCACCAATACCATAGACAGCATGAAGAGCGGCCTTATCTATCAGAACGCGGCGCTCATCGACGGCATGATCGACCGCATCGAAGAAGAATACGGCGGAGCATGCGTACTTACCGCAACCGGCAGGTACGCATCGCTCGTTGCGCCGCTGTGCAGGCATAAGATAATTCTCGACACGGATATGCTCCTTAAAGGTCTCATCGAGGTGTACTACAAGAACCTGTGAGACTGTAAGTCACGCCGTTGACTGATTGTAAATTGCGTAAGACAGCTTTTACTCCTGTCTGTCCCCTGCCGACAGCGAAGCCTGGAATGCCTTGAGGTCGTCAGTCATCTTTTTCGCGCTTCTGATGTCGAGGAAGAAGCGGATAACATAAACGAGCACATAAACTACGGCGACGGAAATGGCGACCGTTATCATCAGAGGGATCTTTTCCGCGGAAAAGCCGGAGAATCCGAAGGTGAAGAACAGGATTATGAGCTCGATCGACAGGAGCTGGATGATCTCTCTTACTATCATCTGCTTCACCGTGAGCTCGCGCTTGGAATACATGACAAGTCCCGGGATGATGCCCAGGAGGCCGTCGATGATGGGAACCAGGAATGCCGTGTAGGTCAGGTTCTGTTCGGGCGCCATCAGCGATCCGCTGATGAAGATCACGATGTTTACCAGGGTTACGATGATGAAGAAGTTCATCAGATTGTCTTTAATGTGTTCTTTCATGACCTTATACCTTCCCGGAGATATATTCCTTGAACGTGCCGACGTATTTGCGGGAGATTATGACCTCCTCACCGTTAAGGAGCCTGCAGCTGAACCTGCCGTTGAGCGCCGGCTTTATTGATTCGACTTTCATGATGTTGAGGAGCACCGATTTCGATATCCTGAGGAAATTGCGCGTCTTTAGGACCTCTTCAAACTCATAGAGTTTGCGCGACGTCTCGTAGCAGTCTTTGGATGAATAGATAAACGTCCTGTTGTCGACCGACTCGATGTAGAAGATCTCCGTCACGGGGACCGCGTAACGCTTATCACCCTTCATGCCTCCGATATTGCCGTCCAGGCTCTCGACGAACCTGACGATGTCATCGACCCTTCCGTCGCGCACATGGCAGCCTATCTCGATGTATTCCTCTTCGCTGCCGCCGATCTTCTTAACGTTTATATTCATCATCCGACTCCCTGATAAGATGCTTCCACGGAGAACCGTCCCTCCCCCTTAAGATAACAATCGAAGAAACTGACCGCAAGCGAGTTGACCGTGTTCATCACGTATGCGTTGTCCACGTCGCCCGAGCCAAGCATCTTCCCCAGGAAAGGCGAGAACATCGGAAGGTCCGTATAATCCATGTGGAGCGCGCCTTCGAAATATGTGCCGTAGTACACGTCGGCATTCTTCCTGATCATGTTGTTCGGATAAGGATACCCGGTCTGCTCCGCTTCTATGGCTTCCTTATGAGCATTCATGTTCTCGATCTCGAAAACGGGAACTTTGTATTCCATATCCTCCACAATGAACTTTCCGTCTTCCGCACCGGTGATCGAACCGAGCATCGTGCCGTCGATGTCAATGACCGCATCGATGTCGTCTCTTTCCTTTCCGACTTCGACAGATGTCGCGCCGCCCATCGAGTGACCCATGAGTCCTATCCTTTCCGTATCGGTCATACCAAGCACCTTGAGCGTGTCTGCCTTAGCAATATCATCAGCAAACCAATAGTCTCCGGTATCGTTTTCATCCGCGCCTTTGATCAGTTCGTCGAGCGCGAAATTCATGTCTCCCGTACGGATCTTCATCCATTCCTGAGCGACCTCAAATATCTCTTCTTCCGTACCCTCCTGGCCGGTCGTCATGACGCTGTTCATGAAGCCGCTGTCAACGATTATGATCTTTCCGTCCGTGTCCTTTGTGAAGAATGAATGATAAGGATGCTCAATGCTCACTACCACATAACCGTGACTCGCGAGTTCCATGTATGTCGAGACGTTGCTCTGATAGTATCCGAACGCGCCATGCGAGAATACTACCAACGGAAATCTCTCTCCTTCCTCGGCATCAGAAGGATAGAAGAAATACACGGGTACTTCCCTGAAAGAACCATCATTCTCGAATGTCTCGGTCCTGTTCTCATCAACGAGGATCGCATTGCATGTATCAACTTTGTAAGGTCCGTTCAGAGGCAGACCGTCGTAGTCTGCGAAGATAAATGCCGGCATCATGGCGCCGGAGATAAGGATAATGCTCAGGATCAGACTGACTATCCTGCCTGACGTCTTTTTCGCGATGTCCTTTTTTCTGTTGATGAAAGCGAAAAGCGCCGCGAAGATTATCCTGACCGCGAGGAGTATCATAAGTCCCCTGAACCTGAAGCTTGTGTCGATCCCGGGAAAAGCCAGCATCAGCGCGAACAGTACCGCCTGTCCCGCATTTACGATCAATCTTCTTTTCGACCACCCGGCTTTGGATGACTTCCTTATCTGATCGAAGATGATGAATCCAACCTCTGCCGAAAATAATACCGCCAACAGTATGTATGCCATAACCATACCCGCCTTCCGCTTGTTTTGGGGTGAGTATAGTCAACGGAAAATGACCTCACAACAGAAGCAGAGGTAAGATGCAAAAAAGCGGGGTGAAATGCACGGAAGCGTTAATCCTGCGGCAGCAGATCGTTGAATTCACTCCTGATGAACAGGGCGGCATACGGAAATCTCTGTGCGGAAGTATTCTCGTAATCGTGCCAGTCGTATGGCTGTAATTTAAGGTCGCTGTCATATTGCATGTCAACATTTTGACCGAAGTCGCCGCCGAATAGCAGAACATCGTATTTCGCTGCAGGTTCATTGTCTGTGCCGTAGTATGAAAAACTCCCGTTGACCCTTGCTTCCCAGGCAGGATAAAACTGATCGTAGACATCCTGCGGAAGACCAAGTTCATCAGCCGTTTTATCCCTCATCTCCTCGTAAGTGATAAGCCTTCTGGTCTCTTCCGTAACGGGCTCATCCGACTCGATGCAGATTATGTTGTGCCAGTAAATAAAACCGACGGAGGCTTTCTCTATCGAATCGTAATTCATGCCTTCCGCGGTATCGCCGGGATGGTCGGCATTAAAGAATATAAAACCTTCATCCGTTTTCCTGTTCAGGAGACAGTCCTTGATGTATTCATCGGTCAGGTCCTTATTACAGAAGACGTTGAACTCCATCTCGACAGGGTCGTCATTTTCGAATTCCAGCGGGAATTTTATCTCGCGCATCTCATCGTAATGGCGTTTCCCGCATGTCTCACTGTAAAGATCGTAACCGCCATCCTCATTCTCGAATGCCATGTAATCGAGACCGTCAACCCGGGGAGCTATCGGAAAAATCCCGGACCATCCGCACACAGGCCTCAAGCAGCCATTCTCGAAAAGCGTATCGCAATCAATTTTCGTGCAGCTGTATACAGCAAGAAAATAAGCTTTCATTATTCCCGCAAACCCGCCTGTCACATACTGTACATCGTATTTTATCTTATACATCCCGCCGGGCTCGACATCACAAAGACCGTCAGGGTCGCACGCTAATGCTTTCTCTGCACTAACGGGGTAAAGCAGGACCCGGCCGTCTTTGCATCTGTACGCGATGAAATTATCGGTCTGTTTTTCTTCAGTCCTGTAATTGAATCCGTCAACGACGAAGTCGTCCGACCTGTTGATATAAGGCTTGCCGCTCCTTTTCACCGTGCTGCACGAACACACCGGCAGAACGACCGCCGCCGTCAATATTACCGCTATGATCTTTCTGAACATAAAACTTATCCCCTGACGCAAAAGCAAACGCGTTTCCTTTTCCTTTTAAAGGTTAACACGTTGGCCTTACACGCGACAGGGGACAAATTACTGCTTAAACACCGCCAAATAATGAAATTTGGATCCTTAAGAAAAGATGTCGCTTTACTTCGGGTTATAGCAGATGACGCTGTTCTCCGAACTGTATGTCTTCCCTTCTTCAAGAGCAAAAGGGTGCTGTCTTGCTTCGCCGCCGAACCAGGTGTAAGGCTTGTCGTCAGCAGTCTTTCCTTCACATATCTCATTTAAGCCGTTACGCATGCATCTCATGAGCGAGATGTCATCGAATCCCTGCGCATGACCGTGAAGGATAAAGTCTGCTCTTTCTTCAAGGAACATGATCCTGTCCAGAGCCTTTACCATATCCTCAAGAGGCGTGCACGAATCAAGCTGCATCCAGAGGTGGTGGTTTATGGAATCACCGGTAAAGAGGATCCTTTCCTCCCTGAGCAGTATTACTATCCCTCCCGGAGTGTGGCCGGGGAGCTCAAAAATCTCAAGGGTCTTTCCGCCGAGACCGATCACATCACCTTCATTTACGGGCTTGAACGGCGGCATCTTAAAACCGTATTTCGCGCACGCTTCCTTGAACTCGGGAAGATCTATGAAAGACTGCGCTATCTCATTGTCTTTGGGATCGAGATATGCCTCATCGAAATACACGTTTCCGAAAATATGGTCCGGATGTCCGTGCGTGTTTATGACGATCACGGGCTTATCCGTAAATGTCCTTATAAAGCTTTTGATGTCACTGAAGCCGTTCATGGTGTCGATAACGCAAACCTTTTCGTCGCCGACGACAACATAGCCCGTCGCAAGGTGCCCCTCGTCGAGCAGATAGAGCCACGGTTTTAATTGCTTGGTAAATAATTCAAGTTTTTCTTCCATATTCTGATGTTCCCCCACGTTATTGTTTCACTTTTTTCGTATTATCCTGCACGATGTCTTACTTCCCGAACAACTTCGCGAAAAATCCCTTCACTGCCTTTTTGCGCTTTTTCTTATTGCGCCTCTTGGCATCCGCGAACTTTATCTTGCGCGCTGACTGCTGAAAAGCCTCTTCCTTTGAGACACGCTTATATATGTCATTACCGACGGATATCACGGGTATCAGCTCGCTCTTCATGAACTTTTCGGACGAGCTGCCGATCTCCCTGCCGGGCGCAAAGAGCGTCTTGTGTCCGGGCAGCTGCCCGCATCCTAATACCGATACCGCGCCGGTCTGTCCGTTGACCATGAAGCGGATCTTCGGACCCGTCTCCTCCCTCTCGAGGAAATAGACGGGCATCATGATCATCTTCCTGTTGCGCACTTCGATCCTCGTCCACGGTATCGAACGGTCCTCAGACGGATACATCTTCTTCACGTCTTCGATGAGCTCCGGTCTCAGGACATAAGACATGTAAGCCCTCTCGTGAGGTATGCCCACGCCCAGGTGAGTGTCACAGATGAAATCGCCTTCGGTAAGCTTTGGCGAGAACGGAATGATCTTTGAGAGGTCCCACGGACCTATGTCGTTGAAGAGATAATAGCTGTGTTCGTTAGACATTGACACCGGCCAGTTGACTCTGTCCTGAAAGAGCGTGACACGCCCGTTCTCGGTGATCGCATCGAAAAGAAGACTGATATCGCACAGATCCGTCGGGATATAGACGGTCCAGAGATTCTTTACTCTCTCCGCGAGATCTATCCCCGCAAATGCCTTCGGTCTGAGGGAAGCAAACTCCAATATCTTCCGCTGGGCATCCTCCCTCGTTATCTCGAACGGCATCGCGAAATGCGGAGTCCTGTCATCGCCCGCATCAACGACTTCCATAACCTCATAGTTTCCTGCGGCGAGGATCTCCTCTTTTACGAACCTGTTGCCGCAGTATGTGCAGGCCCAGACATTCTGCGTCTCATAAGCCTGGACGTCGCCTCCGCAAATCGGACATATGTGCCAGAACATCTTGCGCTTCGAGAAGTTAACCCTTTCGCGCCTCTCGAGATATGTCTGGTTCGAATACCATTTATCGTTCGCCGACTGCTTCAGGAGGATTGGATCATCCAGCGTCATGAGTTTCTCAAGTCCCGTGAGATCGAAGACATCGCCGTTCTGCTTCAGCGGAATGTGCATCAGCGAAAAGCCCGTCTCCTCAACTCCGTCATTTCCCGTATACGGATAGGTGTTTCCGCAAAACGAACAGACAAAGCCGTCCGCTCCCGTGTCGTAATGCAGCGGTGAAGCGCACGTCGGGCACTGGATAACCTTATACTCTTTCCTGACACTCATCTTTGCCATATTTATCCCCTGCCGGACCTTATGCACGGAACGGTTCCCGCAAAAAGGACCTGATAATGTCCCATAAAGCCACTTGCAATTGCCGTTCTTTTTGCTACAATGCTCAGACCAACTGAATAATAATAACATTTGGAACGCGGAAATAAGAAATGACGGCAAAGAACAGCGACAGATCGTATATCAAAAAGCTCCTGATGATCGCCATCCCCATGATGGTCCAGAACGGCATCTCGAACTTCGTAAACCTTCTCGACAATCTCATGATCGGGCAGGTCGGTACGAACGCGCTTTCAGGCGTCGCCATCGCGAACCAGCTCATCTTCGTGTTCTATCTGGTCATCTTCGGCGCCACCGCGGGCGTAGGCATCTTCACCGCACAGTACAAGGGCAAGGATGACACCGACGGCATACGCTACACCTTCAGGTTTAAGATCGTATTCAATGCATTGATAGCCATTATCTGCACCCTGGTATTAGCGTTCCTCTCACCGGTCCTCATCAACCTCTTCCTTTTGGGAGAAGGCGATCCCGCGGATGCGGCAGAGACACTGGTCATCGGCGTCGACTATATGCACATCATTCTCATAAGCCTCGTTCCGATCGGTATCACGCAGGCATATTCGGGAACCTTAAGAGATCTCGGCAGCACCAAGGTGCCCATGTTCTCATCGATATGCGCCATCTTTGTAAACCTTGTCGGAAACTTCCTTTTGATCTACGGACATTTCGGACTCCCCGCACTCGGAGCTGTCGGAGCAGCGATCGCCACCGTCATCTCACGTTTCGTCGAGCTCGGCATCCTGGTCATCTACACGGGCAAGCATCCGGCTCTCTTCCCATTCATAAAGGGCGCATTTTCAAGATTCAGCATCCCGGGCAAACTGGTCCTCAGGTTTATCCTTAAGGCCCTGCCTCTCATGGCTAACGAGACTCTCTGGTCACTCGGAATGACATTCATCAACCAGTGCTACTCATACAGGAGCCTCGACTCCGTTGCGGCGCTCAATATCGAATCGACGATCTGGAATCTCATGGGCGTTGCCTTCATCGCTATGGGTGAGGCAGTCGGCATCATGATGGGACACATCCTCGGAGCAGGCAAACTCGACGAAGCCAGGGAAAAGGCAAACAAGATGCGCTGGGTCACCGTTCTGTGCGGCATCGTCTTCGCCCTTATCATGGCGTCCATCGCCCCTATCTTCCCGCTCCTGTATAACACTTCAGAATACATAAGATCCCTTGCGACCGGCTTTATCCTGATCTCGGCTGCAACGATGCCTTTCTGCGCTTATTCGCACGCATCTTACTTCATCATCAGGTCCGGCGGAAATGCGCTCCTCACCATGATCTTTGACAGCGTCTACACCTGGGTAGTAACGGTCACGCTGGCCTTCTACCTCAGCAGATACACTACGATAAACATCACTCTCATGATCGCGATCGTCCGCGGCCTGGAAGTCTTCAAGGCTCTTATCGCGTTCTTCTTCGTCAGATCCGGCATCTGGATCAGGAACATCGTTAAGTAAAACGGTTGTGTTTTTTCGCCGGCCGCCACGGTTCATATTTTCGAAAACATATCCCGGCGCAGCGTCTCGGCAGACAATATCCCGCCATTCCCTGCTCATGATATAATTGATTTTTGGAAGGCGTTCTCCGGTGCCCGAAAATCGGACGGCGCTCTGATAAGGGAAAATATCTAGGAACAGATGGGGGTGATCTTATGAAGTGCAGCAACTGCGGCGGAACAATGAGATATGACGTGGCAAGCTTCGGCCTGGTATGCGATTTTTGCGGCCACACAAAACCTTTGCACAGACCTGAAGAGCAATATGTCTCCGAAGAGCGCGATTTTGAATCTGCTTTAAGAGAAAACACGGCCAGTTGGGGTACTGCAAGAAGACTAATCACCTGTAAGCAGTGCGGCGCTGCCATGCTCTACGATTCAGATCAGATGTCAGGCATGTGTCCTTACTGCGGTTCAACGATCGTGCTCACAGCGGGCGAGATGGACAACAGCATCGCCCCAAGTGGCATAATCCCATTCACGACCACAAGGGAACAGGTCGCGCAGAATTACTACAAATGGAATAAGTTCGCTCTCTGGTCACCCGAGAGATTCAGGAAAGGAAAGGTGCTCGGCAATCTCGTCGGAGTCTATGTTCCTTTCTGGACTTTCGATGCCGACACCGTATCGACCTACACCGGAGACTACGGTGATAATGTTACCGTCGGAGATTCAACGACCACAAAATGGCACACCGGAAGAGGCGTGATCGATAAGTTTGTAAACGACATGTGCATCTGCGGAAGCAGGCGCTTCTGCAGCAACAAGATGCTCAATTCGGTAGTCATGTTCAGACCTGACGAAATACTTCCGTACACACCTGAAGCACTGGCCGGATTTGCAGCCGAGAAATACACGATCAATATCGACGAAGCCTGGGAGATGGCGAAAAACTCGATACGCGGAAATCTCGAGTGCGCCTCATGTCAAAACGAACATGCCGACTACTACAGGAACGTAAAGCTCTCCACACAGTACAGCAACATCAAATTCAGGTATATCCTCTTCCCCGTGTGGCTCGCAGCATGTCCCTACAACGGGAAGATCTACTACGTCGTTGCAAGCGGTCACGACAACAGAGGCAACTGCGGCAGACCGGTATCCGTACTGAAGATAATACTTCTGGTGCTGATAGTACTGGGCATCTTTGCGACCCCGTACATCCTCTACATGATAATGGTTTTAGTGCGTCTTTTGGGCTAAATAAGGCAGGCAGAGTGATGCGAGTCTTTGCGCATTTGTGATGTCCCGGCTGTTAGTTTTTTCGCCGGAAATCATAATCTGATTCGGGCATCTGATGCGGCTCCAATTACCCCGCATAGACTTCGTGATATAATGTTTAATTAGAACGTTGCCATGCGTTCCATGGAATAATGGAGGAATTAATATGGAAAACAATAACTTTAATGGTCAGCAGCCATATCAGCAGCCGCAGTACCAGCAGCCTTATCAGCAGGCTCAGTCACAGTATCAGTATCAATACCAGCAGCCCATGCCACAGTATCAGCAAAATGATCCCGCATATATGGCAAAGGCATCTGAATTCCTTAAGACGGCGATCATTGCCTGCGCTATAGGCTCCCTGCCCGTCGGAAGCATCATCGCGATCAACATGGGCACGAAGAACTGGAAAGCGGTCCTTGATTACATCGCCACAGGCGGTCTTCACACTCCCAGGATCAAGCTCTGCTCATGCCTGAGCCGCGTTGCGCGTTATACGGGTATCGGATTCACGATCTTCTGGGGCGTATGGCTGTTGTATTTCGCCATCTCCATGATCGGGATTATCGGTACCATATTGGTGAACATCAATTGATCTTAAACGCGCGTAGTAAAGCACACCATTAACGGGGCTGCTGTTACAACGGCAGCCTCTCTTTTTGTTCCTGAGAACTGAAAAACACAAGAATCCGCAGTTTTCCCCCTGCACCTTCTTTGCCCCGATTTTCCCACCGGGCTAATGGTATAATCACTCCATTATGTTTAACGGTGGTACTTATATGAAGAACAAGATAGCCGCATCCCTGCTTGCCTGCTGCATGCTCGTCCCACTTTCCGCGTGCGGCAAAGAAGATGTGCCCGCAACTGAATCGGAGACACAGGCAGAGACCAAAGCGACTGCGGAGCAGACGGAGACCAGACTTGATCCGGAGACAGCCTGGCTCGGCAGATGGGATGCTGACGATACCGATGAGTATTTCGAGATCTATGAGGTTACCGATACGGGACTCAAAGTCAGGTATAACCACTATACCGAAGGGAGCATAGAGCTCTTCGATTACGACATGGAGTTCGAGAACGACGATCACACGGAAGTTTCCGAGATCGGCGATGCCGCTGACAAAGGCGGATGGGAATACGCGTTCATTCTGGGTGACGGGATAATAACGGTCAAGTCACAGTTCCCCGATCAGATATTCAGGAAAACCGGTTAAGAGATTAATCTTCCCTATTCTTTTTCTTGGCCTTTTTCTCGAGGTACATGGCTTTGTCGGCCTTGTGCAGACAGTTCATTACCTCTTTCCACTCGGTAACTTCGCTTGTTCCGATACTTGCGCTGAGCTCATAGGGGTTCTCGCCCTTTTTGTTGATGTCGCCTATATTGCTCCTGACGTTCCTTATGAACTTGCCCACTCTTCCGACTTCGGAATCTATCAGGATGACCGCAAATTCATCACCGCCCATCCTTGCAACGAACTCGCCGGGATTAAGTGCGTTGTCGATGCATCTGGAGATCTCCTTGATGGCTTCGTCTCCGAAGTTATGGCCGAATGTATCGTTGATGTATTTTAGTCCGTCCATGTCTATCGAGACGATGGTAAGGTCCTTAAGCTTCCTGCCCTCTTTGTCGAACAGATCGGATATCTTTTTCTCGAAGCCTCTTCTGTTCAGTATCCCCGTGAGAGGATCCCTGATGTATAGGCTCATGACGTCGGAGATACCGAAGAGCTTCTCATAAAGCTCGAGTTTGTTTATGGTGAGGCCAACCTGGGTAAGAAGATACTCGATCTTATAATTGATGAACTTCGGCAGGTCAGTGTCAACGATCAGAGCAGCATAACCGTAGATCTCATTCTTGTAGGCAAGTGAGAAGAAAAAACGCATCCCCTGCTCATCGTTTTCGAGACCTTCGGGCATCAGTATCTCATTAGGGAAAGACACCGACACCAGTTTGCTCTCACCCTTGTCTTTAAAATACGCAGTGAGCTCCCTGTCGTTCTCGCGGAATCTGAATAAGTAACAGGACTTGACGCTGTCGACTTTCCTGAACTCGTCAAGGGCGACCTGTATGGAAGCCTCTTCTGTGAGGGCACCCTCGAAAAGGGCGTTTATAATGACGTAGTCTCTCGTGTCATCCATCGAAATGGAGGCGGCTATCTTCATGTCGCACAGAGCTTTGTAGAAATCTCTCTCGTCAACGGCATCGCCGGTGCTCTCACGGAAAATCATCTTGCCGGGAACATAAACGTTACGCGCGGGCTCTTCGCCTGAACAGGCTTTCACGAGAATGTCCATCGCAGCATCCACAAGATCGTTATTTGAGATCTCGATCGTCGTTATGGAAGGAAGGTGATCCTCGCCTTCGGAGGCGTTATCAACACCGCTGATAAGGATGTCCTGAGGTACCGAATACCCTCTTTGGATCAGAGCGTCGCTCAAGGCGATCGCCTCATAGTCGTTCGAGCATATTACCGCTTCAGGCAGTGAGCCGTCTTCGCCGGTAAAGAAATCAGCCATCTCATGGCCCTGGGTGATCCAGTAATTGCCGTGGAAGATCTTATCCTCCGATATCTCTTTCCCGGCTTCCTTCATGGCCTTTTCGAAGCCTTCACGCCTCTCATACGAATCGGCCAGGTCATCTCTGCCTGTTACAAAACCGATGTTGTCCGTCTTGCACTTAGAGATGACATGCTTTGCTATCTCATACATGAGGGCTCTATTGTCGGGAATAACATTATAGAATCCTGATATTTCTGCTCTTATGCATACGACCGGCGGAGCTTCCATATCCGTAAGGAGCTCTTCAACAAGATCCTTTCCCATACCGTTGTGGATCAGGGTGTCGTAGCAGAGAATGATGCCGTCGTAATCGTGTATCGGCGGAAGCGAGAGGATGCTCTTGAATCCGGTAATGTGCAGAGGGCTGGTCGAAGTGATCGAACACAGGCCGAAAATATCTATCCTGTGCCCCTTTTCGCGGGCATAGTAATCCAGATGCTTGATTATGGAGAGAGCAAAGTCTCTGTACATGTCACCGATAAATACACAGATCTTCATAAAAATATAATACTACCTACGAAGACAGTATGCAAAAGCCGGCCTTTACCCCGCAGCCTTTCTGGCAGCCTTATCCTTATAGAGGGCCTCATCTGCTTCGGCCAGGGCAGTCTGGAAGGACTTGATATCGCCTTTATAACTTGAATAGCCGATGCTGGCGGTCAGTTCATATTCGGCGCCGGCCTCATCGTTTAGCCTTACCAGAGTTGCCTTGATCGTCTCGCAGAGTTCCTTTACGAGAGCCTCGTCATCAGTCTTTGTGATGATAATGAACTCGTCACCGCCGTAACGTGCTATGAAAGTCTTGAGCGAGTTATCGGCGCATGCGGTCTTGAGCGCATCGGCAGTCCTCTTGAGAGCGTAGTCGCCTTCAACATGACCGAACTGGTCATTGATGTACTTGAACTTATTGAGGTCGATCATGAGGACAAAGCGCGTTACCTTCTCGGCACTCTGCTTTGCAGCCTCACCTGCAACGTACTTCTTGAGCTGCGTTCTGTTGTTCAGGCGTGTAAGTTCATCGAGTGATACCTGGTCATTGAGCGAGATGATATAGACGTAGGTCATCATGATGGCGCATCCGAAACAGAACAGAGGCGCCAGAAACCAGACGGTTTGGATGATACCCGCAATCGTTATGATGACCGGATATATGGCGCAAACAAGATACTGGGTTCTGACTGCATAATTCTCTTTTTTGAATGCCCTCACGATCGATCTTATCGCGCTTAGCAAAACATAAAATGCCGGAATGGGCAGGAAGACAAGCTTATAGAGCGCTGTAAGTTTTACGTTTTCATCGACAACTTTAGTGGGGAAGAATATGAACAGTACTATCATGACCACCGTCTCGAGCATTGCCGGTATCAGTACATAGATGCGCATCCTCGATTTTGTTATATATATTTCTCCCTGCGACAGCTCGACATAAACAAACCAGAAACCGGTAATGGCACTGAGAAACATGGCATTCGCCACATTGACCACGGAAACAGCCAGCCGGGTGGGAGGAATGATGCCGCCGATTATCAGCACCCATACTATATCGCTTACGAAATACAGCATGTGGCTTACCGTGATGTTGACGAAGATCATCTGCTTGGCCTGCCTGCCACCACTCCCGAGATCTCTCGTGAGCAGCAGCGCGAAGATTATGATGCAGACGACATTTGCCTCCACATAAAAGAATGTATAATCGAGTACCATAAGCCGATTATACAACGCTAAAAAATCTTTATTGTTAACTAAGTGTTAGAATATTTCATACAAAATATTTATTAAAAGGAATGCCCAAAATGCACTTCGTCGACGCCAAAGGGATCTTGAACAATAACGGCATGAACATCTACCGCGGGTGTACCCACGGGTGCATCTACTGCGACAGCAGGAGTCTCTGTTATCAGTTCACCCATCCTTTCGAGGACATCGAAGTAAAGCAGAACGCACCGGAGCTTCTCGAGAAAGCCCTGAGTTCCAAGCGTAAAAAGTGCATGATCGGCACCGGTTCGATGTCAGACCCTTACATGCACTGCGAGAAGGACCTGCGCCTGACCAGAAGATGCCTGGAGATCATATACGCTCACGGTTTCGGAGCCGCCGTTCAGACCAAGTCCGACCGCATCCTCGATGACATCGACCTGCTCGAAAAGATCAACCGCGACACCAAATGCGTTGTTCAGATGACGCTTACCACATATGACGACGGACTCTGCAAACTTATCGAACCCAACGTCTGCAACACCAAAAGGCGAATCGGGGTGCTCGAGGAGATGCAGAAACGCGGCATTCCCACTGTTGTCTGGCTCACGCCTATCCTGCCCTTCATAAATGACACTGAGGAAAACATCATGGCCATCCTCAACGAATGCGCACGTGTTGGCGTCAAAGGGATAATATGCTTCGGCATGGGTCTGACCTTAAGGGACGGAGACCGCGAATACTACTATGCCGCCCTCGACAGGCATTTCCCCGGCCTTAAGGAACGATATATCGCTGCATTCGGCAACTCCTACGAAGTTCCCAGTCCGGACTCAAAGCGTCTTTGGAAGCTCTTCAAGGACTTCTGCAACGGGCAAGGCATCATCTCCGACGCAGAAAAATGCTTCGAATACATGCGCGAGTTTCCCGAGAATAAGAACCAGATAAGCATATTCGATCTTGACGGGTAAAGCTGAATTCAGGTTCCGTACCCGGCAAATACCTGAGCCGCCGTGTTCTCAACACTCTTGAGTGCTTTTTCGCGGTCCATGGAAGGCTCGATCAGGGGCGTAACACTGTTAAACCCCGCGTCAATACAGGCTTCCCAGCCTTCACCCAGGATCCCCGTGATTCCTGCTACAACCTTGCCGTAACGCTTCCCGAGCTCCATTATCCGGTAGGGTGCCTTGCCGTTTAATGTCTGGCTGTCCATCCTTCCCTCGCCCGTTACGACGACGTCGCAATCCCTGATGAGAGATTCTGCTCCCGTCGCTTCGATCACGATCTCCGCGCCCGACCTGATGCGGGCATCCAGGAAATTCTTAAGTGCGAAACTCATTCCGCCGGCCGCGCCGGTGCCTTCCTCAAATGGATCTTTTCCCGTAAGTTCGGCAAATGACCTGAGCCAGCCGTCCATCTCTCCCGCCATCTCATATGTGGCACCCTTCTGCGGTCCGTATACATGGCTCGCACCGTCAGGTCCGCATAAGGGATTGGTAACATCGCTTGCGACGGTTATCTCCGGAACTCTGCAGGAAATTCCGCTCAGGTCCACCCTGTCCAGATCCTTGAGTCCGATCGCGCCTGACCGGATATCATTACCGTCTTTATCAGTCAGCCTAGCTCCGAGAGCCTGAAGCATTCCCGCCCCGCCGTCATTCGTGGCGCTGCCTCCGATGCAGATCACGAGTCTTTCAGCGCCATGATCTATGGCATCCTTCATCAGTTCACCCGTGCCATATGAAGTCGCCCTGTAAACATCTCTTCTTTCCGCAGGGACGAGCGTGAGGCCTGAGGCCTTTGCCATCTCTATATATGCGGTTTTCGATGCCGGTTCATAAATATAGTAAGCGGTTACAGGATCTCCGAGAGGCCCCGTGACAACAAGTTCTCTCCGCGTTGAATTGATATAAGGCGCAATGGCATCTATCGTCCCTTCACCACCGTCGGCCAAAGGTATCACGGTGACTTCAGCATCAGGGACTGCCCTCAGGATACCGCGCTTTACGGCCTCACCCGCTTCAGTCGAAGTAAGGCTCCCCTTAAATGAATCCATGGCGACTGTTATCTTCATGATGCCTCCGTTACCGGTAATTCTCTTCCCGTATTATACAAAAACGTTTACGGCGGTTATATTATTACCTGTATGGATGATCAGGAAAACAGAAATAAAGCCTGCCTTACCATGGTCCTTTGGATCGTATTGATCGTTTTTGACGTGGTATCCGTCCCGCTGCTCTTGCTATGGGGCAAGCTGAACACGTCTACTCTGATCGCTTCGGTCGTTCTGTCGGTATTCGTAATCAGCATCGGCATCTATGCGGTCGTGAGGACATATAAGGACCACATCAAGCCTGCCCGCCTCGACGAAAAGACCGGCGAGACGACTTATGAGAAACGCGTTGAGAAGATCCACAAGAGAAGGTCCGGCAAGGATATGTTCGAGGTGTGCGATAACTTCAGGAAACAGTATTTCGTGACAATGTACATAGTCATAGGTGTGTTTGCACTGATACTGCCGTTTGTGTTCATACTGAAGTTCAACGAATACGAGAGCATCAATATCCCAATATGGTGCGCATTCGTAGTATCCGCTGTGATAATGGCAGTCAGCATCTTCGTGTCACGCAAGAGCGATATGGCATTCATGACAAGCCTTAATCTGAAGTTAGAGATAAAGAAGAGCGGCTTCGATGAATTCTATGTCAACAACGATTTCATGATGGCTACTTACCACGATCTGATCAAGGGATTTATGGCAGTCGGCCAGAGTTACTGTGTAGTCTTCTCGCAGAAATTCTGCCATGTCGCGGAGATGAACAACATCGTCAAAGTTCAGCATTGCTCAAAGGAATATAAGCTCAATTCACAGACCGTTGTGCGTCACTTCGTTCTCGTGACCGAAAAGGATAGTTTAGTCTTCAGGTATGCCTGTGCGGACGGCCTTGCGGCAGACCTCATGCTTGGTGAATTCATAAAAGCAGGCATAGAGACGGAAACGCTCCCGACGGAAAAAGTTAAGTGAGTTCTATCTCTGCATAAACAATATCCGTGACATCCCGCAGGATGTCTTCGGGAACTTTCTCAACGAATCTGCATTTTCTTGCCGACAGATCCAAAGTCCATAAATGTTCGCACAAAACGACTCCCGTGGTCGTAGTGCGCCCGTCAAGCGGTATATGCAAAGGAAAACTGTTATTTGTATTCGTGATCGGACATACGATCGCCAGTTTGGTCCTCTTAATAAACTCGTCGTTGCTTATGACCAAAGCAGGTCTGAAGCCTGCCTGCTCGTGCCCATGCTGAGGATCAAAGTTTACTTTGATTACGTATTTCAAGGCAATGGAAATCCGGTTATAGGACAATTCCGTTCAATTACATCACTGTTCCTCCCCATTATCAGCTGCGAAAACAGAAAGAGAAAAAACGGATATAATGAAAACTGTATCCGAAGACCTCATCCATCTGTAAGGAGTATATCCATGGCTAAAAAAGACAACAGAAACACTGGGAAAACAAATAAGAGCAAAACTGAAAAGACATCAACTAAAGCCGTTCCGTCAAAAGGCGGAAAAACTGTTGTCCGGGATGATTCGGCCGGTGAAACGGAAACCGCAGATTCAGAAAAAGAAAACACACAATACATGACGCTCGAAGAGGAGCTGACTCTGTACAGAAACTTCATGGATGAGAAAGACTCCGATAAGCGCGAAGCAGCATGGAAAGAACTATCAGAGAAATTCGAAAGATTTATTCGCTGGATAGTCAAAAGATGCCTTTCCGAAAGATCCCAATACACAAGAACTGATCTGACTCAAGATGCCGTATTGAAGGAGGAATTATGGCAGTACGGAGAGGCTGCGCTTTACAAGGCAGTACTCAAATACGATCCGGATTCCCGTACAAAACTGACAACTTTTTCCCGTTTATGGATCTTTTATGATGTCTGCGATGAACTTGATTTCAGACTCGATCCGTCTGGTATTAAATTTCCGCAGGGGTACCATGGCAGGATGACACAGGTGGAACTGCCTGATGACCTCGTTTTTGAACAAGATTCGGAAGTTCATATGCCTAAGACGGCTAAACCCCTTGGCGAATACAGCGCAGAACGTCTCACTCTTCAGCTGCTCGAGACCCTGAGGCTTTGCAGCGATAAGGAAAACCCCGTTTCGACAAAAAAGCTCAAAGAAGATCTTCAGAATTATCTCCTCCACAAGCACAATAACAACACAGAACAAATGGAAGATGACAGGACTCTGAACAAAAGACTCGCCGAAATGATCTTGGAACTCGGCGGTAACAAGCTGATCGATAATAACAAGCTAATAGTTAATGATGAGAATTATTTCGGCAAGATCGGAGCTGATAAGGAAAAGCCGGTCAAACCAGTAAAGAAAGCTCCCAAGATCAAGTCTATGTATTACAACCATCTTTTTGACAGAGAGACGATGGACTCGCTTATACAGGCAGTCTGTGCTTCGGACGCTTTTTCAGCCGAAGATAAAAACAGGATCGTCGGTAAACTCATTTCGACAATGAGCAGTCACTATTACAATCCTCTCTGGAAAAACGGAGAGGTCAGGTTCGATCCCAAAGGTATCAGCGGACGCTACGGCAACCGCAGACACCTTACGGAAAATATCAAGATAATCCAGAAAGCGATCAACCACAACGCACAGATAAGATTCAGGTTCAACCGTTATAACGAAAAAGGCGAACTCGTTCCCACACACGGCAAGTATATTCACGAAACAAGCCCATACCACATCGTATGCTATGGAGATAATTTCTTCCTCGTTGGAATGGAGAGGAATTCCGATGAGGTCAAGCATTTCAGGATCGATCTCATGACAGATGTTGCCATCCGCACCTATGAGGAAACAGGAAGGTACATACCGATAGAATATACGGGAATATCAGACAAAGAACTGCTGAGGGACTATTGGGATCCTGAAAAATATCTTTCAGAGCATGCCTATATGGGCTATGGGAAACCGGAAAAAACCGTTTTCAAAGTCTCGCGGAAAGAGCCTACGATCTACACGCTCTTCCGCGAGTGGTTCGGGGATCATTTCGAAGTCGCAGAAGATCCGAACGACCCGGATTCGCTCCTGATCGCAGTAAATATAACCTCATACGGAGCCTGCCAGTTTGCTCTGCAAAACTATGACAAGGTTAAAGTCCTGAACAAAGACGTCAGAAAAGAGATCGCAAAAGCGGTCAATGAATTAAATAAGAAATACGGTAAGACTCAGAGCTGAACTTCAAAAACTGCAAAATCTTGCAGTTCTCATTTCCATAACAAAGGTGAACAACAAGTTCACACGGTTATGGAGGTGAAAACATGGATGGATTTATTTAAAGACATGCGGCGTTGAGCTTTACCTTGTGCCCGTATGCGATGAGAAAACCTCTTCCTGAAGAGCGGAATAATTCTACAGATCTCCGTACGTTCATCAAAAAGGCTCTGACAGAAGAGCCTTGTATCACCATTGAAAAATAAACATACCGCTTACGGATACGGGTCTCAGTAACTTTCTGAGCACTGTCCGGATGAGGGTTTTGGTAAAAACTGCAAAATCTTGCAGTTTTGTTTTCCATAACAATAGTGACAAACAAAAACACATGTCAAAGGAGGAAAAGACAATGCTTGAACAGGTTAAAAAAGGCAGGGCAATCCCCCTTAATGATTTCATTGAGATCGAAGGGATTGAATTAAGCTTCATCTTTGACGTCGGTGAGAGCACGGAAAAGAGCAGATCGATAGGTCTCGGCAGGAATCGCAAGTACAGGACATGCTACAGCGAAGTTTATCTGGTGCTCGAACCGGGAAAACCGGACCCGGAAAGACCATTCACGGTAATCAGGATCGATGAGGGTGACATCAACCTCAGGGAGTTTCTCAGGAATAAGGGATACAGATCGACCGGGATCTATGGCCGCTCTTCTTCATTCAAATACTGCACCGCATTGATCTCGGATTACGGTTATGCGCTTCAGGAACATCTCTGGCTCGACTGTTGGATCTACAACTTTCGGGCAGTGATCAGAAGCGGCAGCGAAGATGAAGTCAGGGATTTTTTGGGAGTCTGCACGGACGTGATGGAGACCATTCGTCCCCTGCTCTGCGAGGCACTGGCAGGTCCCGAAAAAGCCTGGAACACAATACAGAAGATCGACCGCGAACTCAGTCAGGCTGGGCTTATTTAATACCCGGCAAATCAAAAAGCTTTCAAAAATTTTAATTTAAGAAAGGAAGGTACAAAATATGTACAACAATTACGAAAAGACCAGAGAGGTCATTATCACCATGCACGCCGAGGCAAGAAATAAAGTTATCGATGAGCTCCTCAAAAGAAATCTCGAAGGACTTACGATCTATACAAAAGGCGGACAGGGAATCAGGACCAGGGACAACGACCGCAGAGAATACTGCTGGATCAGGTGCTTCTACAGGGGCAGAGAGTATTGGCTTACGTTCTTCCATTCGGAGATGGACAAATGGTCAGGCAACGTGCACACACAGTACAGGCTGATGTTTGTGTACGATCTTGTTAAAAACTTGTCAAATACAACGTCACCGAACGAGATAACCGGCAGGGATATCACTGATACTGACAAAGACTGCACGGATCTCGTCTTCAACAGCTACAAGTGGTACAACCCCGCAGAAGAGATCGAAGGATGGAACAAGGGTTCGGTCACACCCGGAGACATCCTGGAATCAGAAGATGCCGAACTCACATCTAAAGTGGTCGACTGCTTTATCCGTTTCATCAGGAGAAAGCATATGCTTTCCGAGCTGAAGAACAACATCGCGGCTTACCTCCTCTCCGAGCCTCTGGCAATGGGCAATGTCTGCATCGGCTGTGTCTCGCTCACACTGATAACAAGAAGCGGAGAGCATCTCATCGCAGACATCAATCCCGGAGAAGGCTGGGAAGAATTTAAGAAGGAATTCCCCGGTGTCAGAGACTGCGTATTCAACGGTCCCTGCAAAGACACAGAATTCGGGACCGCAGGTGTAGCTTTAGGCGCATCTGAAGATTACCCGTCAACGAAGATCAGATCAGGCTGGAAAGAGCTCTGCTTTGAATACGGAAACCACTTTGTATGCCGTGAGGAATATGCAGATCTTTTCGAGGGAATCTTCGGGGCGATGGGACCGGATGACATCATCTTTGATGTGCTGGAGAGGATCAAAGAGATCGATATCGCCGCAAAGATAAGCGAAGCTGATGCCGGAACTGAAGGCGAAGCTGTATAGAGTTTTCAAAATCTTTAAAAACAAACACCCGGAACGTCACATAGATATCAGTAGCAGGAAGCACTGATATCTGTGGCGTTTCCTTCAAGGAATAAGGATAGATTTAAAGGAGGGGATCACATGACGGAAAGGATCACAAACAAACCTGCAGGATTATACTGCGAAGCACTTTGGGAGTTATACGTCCTGCTGGAAGACCTTGAGAGACCATATCTTAAGATAACTGAGAAAGAAACGTTTCTCTGGTTCATCAGCAATGTGGAACTTACGATCGGGGACAAGCAGTACGATTTCGATTCGATCGCAAACATCGATATCCCTTACCACATTGAGACGGTCACGATATGTCTCAGGCGTCTCGAATGCGATAAGGAAATAACATACGATCTTGAGATCAGCATGAACACTCTTTACCGGTGGAAAACAACTGCAGGACTGCTTCTGGAAAGATACCATGCATCGCTCCCGTCAGAAGAAGAGATTGATTCAATACTGATGAAGAACGGTATCCCGTTGACTTACATCGAGAAAGATCCGGTGCATGTCAAAAAGAGAAAGTCCTACAAACCGGTATCAGCAAGATATTCGGATAGGATACTGTATCTCATGGATTTTTTTGACTATGAAAAGATATCTTACAGGTTTGACAAAGAAGGAGACATCCCCCGCTTCACCATGATCTACGACATACCGGAAATAGCGAACGGACAGCTTACGGGAAGCATAAAGTTTCTGAAAGACCATGCCGAATTCAAGCTCTGCATAGCAGTCGAAGATATGGAAGCGGACCGCATTCCGGAACTGCTTAAACTCATAAATCACATCAATTCGGAAGCGGTCGTAATGCAGAACTGGAGCATATCGCGTAACGAAGATCAGATCTTCTACACACCGAGATTCTTTTTATCTGAAGAAGATGATGGGACTGCCGTTACCGCATCTACTTTTATTAATTACCGTGTATGGGAAATAGTGTGGACGACAAACGACTATATAACCAAGGACTGCCCCTCACTTCTGGCTTCTCTTGCACATCCGGTCCTCGGTTTTGCAAACGGTGAACTCACATTGGAGGAGGCAATGAAAGAAGTCGATGCTCTGACTCAGCAAACTGTCCCATTCTGATCTTTCACGAAATAAAAACACAACGTATTTGTTGTAGAATAATATTTTGAAAAGTTAACTTGATTACCGGAAAGGAAAACTGATGATACAAAAGATCTATTTTGACATGGACGGGGTACTGGCCGATTTTGAACGCGGAGTTGCCGAACTCTGCAAGATAGAACCCCAGGACATAAATGGTGTCGAGGATCCCGCAAGGGACGACGCGATGTGGGCTAAGATCAAGGAGGTAGGCCACTTCTACGATAAGCTCGAGCTGCTCCCCGGAGCGAAAGAGATGTTCGATCTGATATATGGTGTATACGGTGACCGCTGCGAGATCCTTACTGGAATCCCTAAGGCAAGACGCGGGATCGTAACCGCCGGCGATGACAAGATAAGCTGGGTAAGGCGTCTCCTTTCAAAGGACATCAAGGTCAACATCGTATACCGCGAAAACAAGCCCGATTACTGCTTCGGCAAAGACTGCATCCTCATCGACGACTTCGGCAGAAACGTCAGGGAATGGTGTGAGATCGGCGGCACTGCCATTCAGCATATAAGCCCTGAAGAAACGATCAGGAAGCTTAAGGAACTCGGTATCCTCTGACAAGACACAAGCAAATAGTAAGCCCCCGTGTGCCACATGCACCCGGGGGCTTTTTAATACTCAAACCTTTACCATTTTGAAGGATCTGATGCTGATGGGCAGTTATAATATTTCTGGCCATCACCACCTATTGCAATGCAATCCCATCTCCATGGTCTCTCATGATCACAATCAGGATTTCTTGCATGAGCTATCTCATGAAGTGCGACCAGGCGCACTTTTTCCCAATCACCTGTCTTTGCAACCACAGTACTTACTGCAACCACAAAATCTGTGTACTTTCCCAGGGGCACACTGTACCTGAAAGAACAATAGCCCATCCTTCTTGTACCTTTGAACCACTTGAAAGTTGTGCCTTCAGGGGCATACATCTTGATCAGTTCCTTTATCTTTGCTTCCATTTCTGCTTTTTCCATAGTGCTTATTCCTTTCATTATGGTGAGATCTTCGGCATTTGGCCCGGCCAAGGATGGAGATTATATAACAGCCGTTTTCCCGCAGTAAACAAGTTTTTGCAGCTGCGCGAAAAATGTAACATTTCGGGGTATTCCGCACACCGTAAAGCTTTGAAAAACTTTGGGAAGGCCGTCTGAAATTATGTATGTGACGTTTGCCGTTTTTGTAAACAGCCGGCATAAAAACGCACGCCCCGGCAGACCAACAGCCTGCCGGGGCGGAACGCAGAAAGGAGAATAAAACCATGGAGGTAAAATGGTTGTTTTATCGGGATGCGGGATCAGACTGCAAATCCGATCCTTGTGCCTCCCTTATTGCCGAGCGGGACCGGATTAAAGTCTCCGGCCTCAAGCCTGCACATTGTTTCTTTGGAAAGGTCAGTGACTTTTCCGGATGCGGAAGCCGAAGTAACAAGCCTGTTCGACTGACGCATTATTGCCAGCTCGAGGACATTTCTGACATATCTGCCGTTACCGAAATTCTCGACACGAATAGCCTGCTCGAATATCCCGCGGCACTTTTCAAGTGCTTCGTCAGTAACCGTATACTGACGCTTCTCGCACATCAGCTTCATTATGTCCACGAGTTCCTCGGAAGAGTAATCCGGGAAGTTGAGGTGGAAAGCTATACGGCTTCTTAAACCCTCATTCTGCTCAAGGAAATCCTGCATCTTGTCAGGGTATCCCGCAAAGATGACGATGACCTGATCACGGTAATTCTCCATGAGCTGTGTGATCGTGTTGATGGCCTCGGCTCCGAAAGTATTCCCATCATCGACAAGGGAATATGCCTCATCGATGAAGAGGACGCCGCCCTGAGCCGCCTTGAACTTCTCGGCTACGGTCTTTGCAGTCCAGCCTACATATCTCGCAACGAGATCCTGACGCCCGCACTCGATGAACTTTCCGGACTTGACGATGTCCTCGTCCTTAAGGATCTGGGCCAGAAGTCTTGCGACTGTAGTCTTGGCCGTTCCCGGAGTACCGGTAAAGATCATGTGCATTGAAGAGTTATCGGTGTTAAGTCCCATACGCTCACGCGCACACCTGACCTTTCCTGCTGCAATGACATCATCGACAACAGTCTTGATCTGCTCCAGGCCTATTAGCTTTTTGAGTTCATCATAAGGCTTGCTCTCGACCGGAGTGATCTCGACCTGATAAGACTTCTTATCCTTATAAGCCTTATAGATGTGGTTCTTGAGGCCGCTGCCGTACCATGCGTTGAATGCGCAGTAGATATCTGTAACTGAATACGTATCCTGCTTCGGAAGGAAACTTACGGCCTCTTCCTTGTCATCCACAGTAAACTCGACCTTGCCGACCAGATCGATCAGATAGTCTCTGGCCTGCTCAAAAGTGCCGCTGCCTTCTTTTATCTGAATGATGTCTGCTTTTGAAGTTATATTTATCAGAGCGTCTTCATTTCTCATGGACTCACCCATGATCTCGACGAATATGAAGAGCGTATCCTTCTTCTGATTGCTGAGTATGTTTCCTGTCACCTTCGTGAACTCATGAAAGTCAGTAGCGAAGATTCCCATGTCATCCTGGCTGTTTATCTCGATTATGACAACCCCGCCTTCGGCAGCCTGAAGGATCTGCTTATAGTTCTCATCCCTGTATGTACCCTTGCGGACATTGCGGATGATGGTCTGTCTTCCGGAAAGGAGTCTGCCGTTGCTGATGAGAGCCCCGATGAGGAGGTCGGTCATGTCCATTGCAGCTCCCCATTCTCCTGCGCTGATAAGATAGTGAACAGGATGACCGTAGTACTGTCTGCTGTTCTTTCTGGAATAGATCCTGGCAAGCTCATCCTTCATGGACTTTGAAGCAAGGATCTTCTCAGCCTTCTTCCTGCACTGCTCCTTTGTCATCTTTGAGCCTTCATACATCTGCTCTTCCTTGTCAAAAGGATATGCATCAAAAAACGAAGGATTTCTGTAATCGATATTGAGTGCGGAAAGGGTCTTGTTTGCGCCGTAGAATCTGCTGTTGCTCACTTCCCTTCTGAAGTCCGCAATGGTGATCTCCTTACGCTTCGTGATGACGCATTCGGGGAATGCGCTCAGGATCCTTGCTTCGCACTCGGGATCATCGAAATACCTGATGTCGACCGCAACACAGAGTTCCATTGAACGGTCTGTCGTTCTGGATACATAGATGAGGAACTTGTTATCCTTCTGGTACTCGCCGCGGAAGTCATCATTGATGTCGTTGACCTTGTCCTCGCGGTACTTATCCTCGAACTCGGTACGCGGTTCGTATGCGTACACACGTCCTCTGCCGGAATTGCGGCCCGGCTTCTCATAGTCTTTCCAATCCAAAAAATACTGATAGTAGATCATGATGTGAATCTCCCTTATTCGTCGCTCTTGATGTTCTTGTTAGTTACTACGCGGTCGATCAGTCCGTACTCACAGGCTTCCTGTGCGGTCTTCCAGTTGTCTCTCTCGACATCCGCACCGATCTGTCCGATATCCTTGCCGCAGTTTGCAGCCAGGATCTCATTCAGCCTCTGCTTCGTTCTTAAGATATGCTCCGCGGCGATGCTTATATCGGTAGCCTGACCGCCGGTGCTTCCTATCGGCTGGTGTATCATGACTTCCGCATTAGGAAGAGCGCATCTCTTTCCCTTTGCTCCGCCTGCCAGGAGGAATGCACCCATGCTCGCAGCCATTCCGACGCATATCGTCGACACGTCGCATGTGATGTACTGCATGGTATCGTAGATCGCCATGCCCGCCGTCACGGATCCTCCGGGGCTGTTGATGTAAAGATAAATGTCCTTATCGGGTGCCTCCGACTCAAGATACAGGAGCTGTGCTATCACCGAGCTTGCAACCTGATCGTTGATCTCGCCGCCTATGAAGACTATCCTCTCCTTCAGCAGTCTGGAGTAGATGTCGTATGCTCTCTCGCCTTTTCCGGTCTGTTCAATAACTGTTGGTATCAGCATAATTACCAACCTCCCTTTTTCCGTTTATCAAGTTGAATCTGAAATATTGAAAAGCTCTTCTGAATATCTGTATGTTACGCTGCACGCGGGTTGTCAACGGCGTCCCTCAACTTTTTGAGGGCACGGCCGATGATCTGGTTTGCATGCTGCCTGCTGTTAAGACCCATGATGTCAGCAACTTCCTGGTTGGTGTGTTCCTTGCCGTCAAAAAAACCGAACATGATCTTGACGGCAAGTCTCTCTGTGCTTGTCAGGGCTTCTTCGATAGCATTTGCAACTATCTCCCTTGTATAGGCCCTCTCGATGGCCTCAAAACCGGTGATCTCACTCTGGAACGAGTCAAGGTACTCTCCGTCAGATTCGTCTCCGGTGTTGTTCAGTGACAACATGTTTGTTGACACGTCATAGGCATAAAGTGCCTCTCTGACCTGCTTGACACTGAAGCCGCAGATCTCTGCAAGCTGATCGACAGTGGGGTCGACACCATGCTTGCTGCGGAACTCGCGTTCCATTTTCTTGACCTTCATCTTGCGGATGTTGACACGCGGGTTAACAACGACCTTCGCGTTAGCGCCGTCAACAAATTTAGGGATCTCGCGCTCAAGGGTACGGTCAAGAAAAGTCTTGAATGAAGCACCCTTGGATGCATCGTATGTGACAATGCACTCAAGAAGGATAAGCCATCCCTGCTGGACCAGATCCTCATGATCGAAAGTTGTGCTCTTAAAGGAAACATACTTCCTGATAGCAGACCTTATCTGCACGTCAGTCTGGTCAAACCAGGCCTTGAAATCACCACCCAAGTGGTTAGTGAGGCGCATCAACCTCTCCTGCTCCTGCAAGTCAAAATCCTTGTAAGTCACTGATGATCTCTCCCTTATTCCGGAATCTTAAAATAACGACATCTATTGCTGTATACTTTTATGTGACGAAACGGTAATCTGTAAACGCTTTATCTATCCCTTATTCCGCATTTATATTTACCGTTGCTGAATGATAGCACCGCATGCGCTCCCTTTCAAACGATTTTCTGCAATTATCTTGCAAAAAATATTAAGAGTACATTTAATGGTACTATACCCGTCCTCCGCAGGGGCTGACGGCACAATCTGCGCTATTTTGCTGCAGATGCCTTACTGTTGCTTGCTGTTGTCTTGTTTTGGTCGGTCAAAGTTAAAAACTTGTAATACTTTGTGTGATGTCTCACACGGCTTAAACACTTACCTGATCGGAGTTACCGGCTCCGAAAACAAAATAGATTTTATAATGACCCGTGGCACAAATTATGCCACCGTGTAACATTAAAATATACTCTGATGGGAATGCTTTGTCAAGGATTTTCTGGAATTATTTTTCGATCAATAGCCTGAAGGCGGCAGCAAATAATATTCGAGCTTTCCGTCGACCAGATCGGCGTCACGCTCGTACCTGTCTTCCCCGTCGTAAATGCGGAACTCTCCCAAAAGACATTTAGGGTGCTTGCCGTTTTTATTCCCGAGTGTGTATTCCGAAACGATCTTCCTTCCCTGGATGAGTATTACCGATATGTAATTATCAACCGTTACATCATGAAGCGATTCGACAGCCCAGTTATACCAGATGCGGTTCTGGCAGACGAAGCTTATGTTGATGCCCTTCATGGATGAAGGATCGAGAAGAACCCTCAAAAGGATCTTGCTGTTCTTCTCGATGACGTCATCCGCCATCCCGAATTCCGGTTCATCCATATCACGGTAGTAACCCTCATAATACAATTCCTCGTATATGAGTTCTCCGCTTCCTATGTCTTCCGGCTCATTTCCGTCGAAAACAAAACCCCAGATGAACTTCTTTCCCTTCTTGTCCTCTACCGAGGCAACATAGTCCAGATCCATATCGAGATCATATCTGTTCGGGGTATTGTCTTTTATCTTACCGTCTTCAACAGTGAACGAGTCTGATCCGGCATTCGGAAAACTCAGGAACTTGAATCCTTTGGAAGCAAGTTCCGTCTCGATGTCTTCGATCGCACGTTCTTCATCCACCTGGTTGTAACGGTCTGAAAATGGCTTTATCTCACAGTCCTGTGTCATAGCAGGTTCCATATAATTGTTGAAAGACAAATCATCTTCATTCGGAAGCTTTTTCTCGATAAGTCCGTTAGCCCTCATGAGGTTAGCCGGAGTAACAAGAGTCTTGTCATCGGCATTGTTGAGCATAGCCTGGATGAGTCCCGCCTTGAGCGGTCTCTTGATGTCATTTTCCTGCATTATCCTCGACAATACGGGCGGATTGATCTGAGTCTTGTTTTCCCTGCACTTGTTCTTGTCGCTGCAGTCCTTTGCAAACTGTGCCATCGTCCGCTTGTTGCCTCTTGCAAAGACCAGCAACTCTTTTAGCTTGGTCTTGTCGGGTGTATAAGCTTCCACGAATATGGTCTGCACCTTATCCTTGCCGTTACTTACCGTCAGGATGTACTCGTGGGTATTAAGATCTTTCTTCACCGTATATATGGAACTGTCGTTGTTCATCTTCACTGCCCCTTACGCAAACTCTCAATACCCGAAGAGCGGAACATCCATTCGCTCTATATGGCCGTAGTTCATTATCTTTATTGCCTCTTCCGGGCCGTCGCCTTCGAAATGTTCACATGCCTCTCCGAGCAGACAGCTCTGCTTCTTTCCGTCTCTTCTTCCGAGCGTGAACTCGGCCGCGATCTCGCCTTTTTGAATGAGCACCACCGAGATGTAGTTGCTTACTTTGATATTGGATAATTCGCTGACTGCGGCATTATACAGATTCCTGTTCTGATAGACGAAACTTATCTTAAGATCGTTCATCTCCTCCGGATGGATTATGTCCTCCAACAGGATCTCACGAAACTTCTTAACGGCTCCGGCCTTGTCAACTCTTACGGAGGGAGCCGTTGAATCTATGCAAAAGCCCCAGTAAACCGGGATATTCGTTCCTGTATCCATGAAAACGGTATTCAGGTCATAAGGTTCTATGACGCCGAACCTGTCGCTGAAAAAGAATCTGTCATTATGCGGACGGTCCGAATCCTTTGCAGAACTGAAATCCGGAACAGATATCCATGTAGTGTTCCCGATAGCCGACAATCTTCTCCTGATGTCGGCATCCGCACGTGATTTCAGGGCAATGAACTCCCTGGTGCTCTCGAGCGACATCGAGGCATTCTTCTCACGCTCGGCAACTGATCTCAATTCATATCCGTTTGCACGCAGAAGATCATCCGGATTGACGATCTTTCTGTCGGCCGCGTTATTAAGAAGCGCCTGAATGATCTCTTCCTTGAGTGGCCTGACAACATCGTTTCCGGCAAGGACTCTGGCAAAAGCGGGAGTATTTATCTTCTTCGTATTTTGGGGACATTTCGAAATATCGCTGCAGTCCTTTGCGAACTGAGTCAGCGTTCTGGCCGGTCCCTTGGCAGCCTCGACCATCCTCTTTAACACATTCTTGTTCGGGGCTCGCATCTCGACATAGACCGTCTCGTATCTGACACCGTTCTTTTCTACGGTCAGTACGTATCCTGCCCGCTCATCGTTTTTCTCGAATGTATAGATCTTTGTATTAACGGCCATCAAGGTATCCTTTATCTGTCAGACTCGAATGGTCCTGAATGTAACTGAATGATATCAGATTGCAGAACCGATTTAAACTCTTATGAAATCTGATTGCAAAAAGTATTAATGCCGGTCCGGAGGGTGACCGGCACGGCTCATGCGGCTACGTATCCTCCGAGACCGAGTCTCAGCTTCTTAAGTGCCTGCAGCTCGAGCTGGCGGACTCTCTCCCTGGTTACGTGAACCATGTTGCCTACTTCGTCGAGAGTGTATTTTCTGTCGCAGTTGATGCCGAATCTCCTCTCGATGATGAACTTCTCACGCTCCGTGAGGCATGTCTCCATAGCCTTGTGGAGAAGGAAGTCACGTTCCTCTTCTTCCATGACCTCCTGGGGAGTGGGCTCATCGCTGGCGATGAAATCCATCATCTCGGCGTCATCATCGCCGATCTTTTCCTGGAGAGAACTCGTCCTCTCACTTGCCGTGAGGTAGAACTCAACCTCCTTGGCCTTCATGCCAAGTCTCTCGCCAAGTTCTTCATAAGTAGGCTCCATGCCGTATTCATCAATAAAGTCAGCCTGGCATCTGAGGATCTTGCCCAGCTTCTCCTGAGCATGGACCGGCACTCTTATGGTGCGGCTGTTATTCTTGATGTATCTGCTTATGTTCTGATTGATCCACCAGATGGCATAAGTTGAGAACTTGTAGCCCTTGATGTAATCAAACTTCTCGATCGCTCTGAGAAGACCAAGGTTGCCCTCGCTTACCATGTCATCAAATTCGACACCGTCTCTTTTGTACTCACGTACTCTGGAAATTACCAGGTTAAGGTTGCACCTTACGATCTCGTCGCGGGCTTCAAGGTCTCCCTCTTCACGGTATCTCCTGAAAAGGTCGTACTCTTCCTCGCGTGTTAAAACTCTCTCTTTAGCCATGGTATTTACCTCCCTTATTCCAATTCGTAAATCCGACTAATAATGTTTATGAGACAATTTTTGATTATGTAAACAACTTTCCGCAGAATATTTTTATGCTGCGCTTCCTCCCTCGTCAGGATCGAACCCGTTTATAACAGGAAGATATATATATCTGTATCTGAGGCAGGAGATATTCATCTCTTCGGCAGCCGCAGGAAGCGCGATAAACTCCGTGATCATTTCCGGATCCGTCATGCCTTCCGGTACGGACAACACGTCTATGACCTCACCGGTCGCAAGATCGGAAAGGCATACGCGGGTATTGTCATCGGTAAGCGTAAAACGGACTATTCTGTTGTTCTTCAGCATGGTATCACCCTCCATTGCCAATTATGCGCCGTACATTTTATTTGTAAGGGAATGATAACAAATCCGCTTCCCGTTTGTAAAGAGTTTTTTGCAATTAAATTGCATTTTCTTTTAAGAGTACGTTTATAGGGACTGATTTTACTACGAATATTCAATCGTTATTTATTCTTGTTGCAGTTTCATGCAATTTCATTAAGGAGGAGGGCGACCCTTAAGGGGGGGCAAAGGGCCGCCCAGACACTACGCAAAACCAGCGGCTTATAATTCCTGCCGCTGTTATCCTTTATGGAACGTTTCCGGGATATGTAAACGGGATTTTTCGAAAAAATTTTCAAGAACTTTGGTATGATTTAGAAAAAGAAACAAACGGAGGACAGACACCATGAGCAGAATCGATTTCGGAGCACATCCCATTATGTTTCCCCAGCCGGTCCTGATCGTCGGCACGTACGACGAGAACGGCGTTCCCAATGCCATGAATGCGGCATGGGGCATCACCACCGATTTCAAAGAGATCACCATCAGCATGTCCGAGCATAAAACGACAAAGAACTTCGCTGTAACCGGAGCCTTCACCGTCAGCATGGGCACCGAAGACCAGGTCACCGCCTGTGATTACGTCGGCATGGTATCGGCGGATAACACTCCTGACAAGTTCGCAAGAGCGGGATTCCATGCCACAAAGAGCGCTTTTGTAAACGCTCCCCTGATCGACGAACTTCCCATGGCTCTCGAGTGCAGGGTCAAGAGCTTCGAGAACGGCATCCTCATCGGAGAGATCGTAAACGTATCAGCAGACGAGAGCGTTGTCACGGACGGAAAGATCGACCCCAAAAAGTTGAAGCCAATAACATTCGATCCGTGCAACAACGCATATATCGGATTGGGTGAGAAAGTCGGCAACGCATTCAGTGACGGCGCCGCCCTTAAATGACCGGCATTCTTCACGCTAATACCCGTTACACATAGTTAAGAAATAAAATACAGAAAAAATGAGAAGGATCACAACTCCTTCTCATTTGCATGCGCATACAAAATTCTTTTCGGATCACGTTTGAGGATATTGTCCCAGTCACCTTTAAGCGTCGGATTATCCTCATAAGCATCCAGGTATTCATATGGTTCAAGATCACCCACTATGCATGTCCCGTCGTCCAGGATCACAGATACACTGTCAGCGCTGTGGCTCGGTGTGGGTATTATCTCCCCGTCGATACCGAGTTCCCTTAAAAAGCCGCGCGAATCACCGAAATGAAGTATCTCAGCTTTACACTCGTCTATCTTCTTATACTCAAGACGCGGTTCTCTGTCGAAGATCGCATCAGAAAAGTGGACAGACTGCACCTGCGTATCCAAAATAACCAGCTTTATTCCCTGCTCTGTCAGATCACCTATGATCCCGCAGTGATCGGGATGGTAATGCGTTGCAATGACATATGTAATGTCTTTTACCTTCAGGCCTTCGCTCTTTAATGCTTTGTAAAAAGCCTGCAGGGTCCCCGCGTAATCAGTATCTACCAGCAGATTTCCAAATGTGCCTCTGATAAGAAAAGTGTTTGTATTACCGTACCTGAGCCTTGTGACCATGAGTTCCATTACCCGCCAAGACTCTCTTTTAACGCATTAACTACCTTTATGTCAGCAGGCAGCCAGTCAACGCTGTCCAATTCATCAAAGGAAAGCCATTTGGAAGCTTCGTGCTCCAGGAGTTTCAGATGTGCCCCTTCATTAAGTGTTGCCCAAAAGCACTGCATATGGAGGTGGAAAGCCGGATAATCGTGTTCAACGGTAACCAGGTGATCACCCACGGTAATGCCGGCTTCCAGTTCTTCCATTATCTCTCTGGCAAGAGCTTCTTTAGGAGTCTCCCCTTCTTCGATCTTGCCGCCCGGAAATTCCCATCCGTCCTTCTGATCGCCGTAACCGCGCTGCGTCGCGAAGATCTTATCTCCGTTTTTTATAACGGCTGCCACTACATTTATGGTCTTCATGACGGATCAGATGGAACTCCTTTTTCGGTTATTTATCAGAAGACATTATATATCATTCTCCAAGATCGAGCGCTTTTATCTGGAAACCATTTGCAAATGCTTTGTTTTATTGCATTCGCAGTGCT
>CAMVGO010000005.1 GCA_947167045.1 uncultured Clostridia bacterium | reverse complement strand
GGCAGTTCCCGGTGAAGGCAACTTTAAGGAAAGTGCAACAGAAAAGAAAACCGCCCCACAAGGGTAAGGATGAAAAGGCGAGGTAAGAGCTCACCGGCGATGTGGAGACATATCGGCCTTGTAAACCCCATCCGGAGCAACGTCGTGGAAAGGTGATAACCGCGGTCCGCGGGCCTTAGGAGACGGCTTGAACGTTTTAGAGATATTACGTCTAGATAGATGATCGTCACATACAGAACCCGGCTTACCGGCCTGCACGAGAAACATAACTGATGAGATCAAATAACCGGAGGATAAAAACATGTCAGCAGAATCATATTTGAGCAGAGGCGTATCTCCAACAAAGGATGACGTAAAGGCAGCAGTAAAGAACCAGTCCAAGGGTGTTTTCCCGGGAGCTTTCTGCAAGCTTATCGAAGATCTCGCAGGAGATCCCGAATACTGCACTGCGATCCACGCTGACGGCGCCGGCACAAAATCTTCCGTCGCTTACTTAATGTATAAGGAAACAGGCAATTACGACTGGTTCAAGGGCCTGGCTCAGGATTCACTCGTAATGAATACGGACGACCTTGCCTGCTGCGGCGTCACAGAGAACCTCATGCTGTCCAACACTATCGGCCGTAACGCTCACAGAGTTGACGGCAAGGCCATCGCTAAGGTTATCGAAGGTTATGACGAGATCATCGCAAAACTCGCAGGACAGGGCATTAACATCACGATGTGCGGCGGTGAGACAGCTGACGTCGGCGACCTCGTAAGAACGCTCATCGTTGACTCGACTCTTGTGGCAAGGGCAAAGAGATCTGATGTCATCAACGCTGCAAACATCAAGCCCGGCAATGTTATCGTTGGCCTTGCTTCCTTCGGTCAGGCAACATACGAGGACAGATACAATTCAGGCATGTCCTCCAACGGACTTACGGCTGCGCGCCACATGCTCCTGAACAAGTATTACTATGAAAACTACAAGGAATCCTTCTCGGATACGCTTGGCGAGGATAAGGCATACTGCGGGAAGTACAGACTCTCCGATAATCTCCCCGGAACTGACATCACGGTAGGTGAGGCGATCCTCGCTCCCACGAGAACATTCCTTCCGGTCATCTCCAAGGTGCTTGCATCTTACAGAGAGAATGTATACGGCATCATCCACTGCACGGGCGGCGGACAGGCAAAGTGCCGTGACTTCGGCACCGGCGTCAGATACGTCAAGGACAATCTGTTTGAACTGCCTCCGCTTTTCCAGGCTATCTATGAATCCGGTGAGATCCCGATGAAGGAACTCTATCAGGTATTCAACTGCGGACACAGGATCGAATTCTATGTTGACGAGGCTGCGGCTTCCGGCATTATCGATATCGCCAAGACATTCAACATCGATGCAAAGATCATTGGCCATGTCGAAATGTCTTCAAACGGTAACACAAATGAAGTAATTATCAAATCTAATGGCGAGGAATATGTTTATAATTGAGTAAGAGCAGGCGATACCTGCTCAAATAAATAAAGGCAGGTGTTGTTATGGACTCACTTAAGAAGTATGTCGCCGAGTTTATCGGTACGTTCACCCTTGTTCTTGTAGGTTGCGGTACTGCTATGCTGGTAGGATGTGACGCTGCTAACGGCTGCGGATATATCCTTACTGCTTTTGCATTCGGTCTTGTTATTGTCGGAATGGCATATTGTGTAGGCAATGTTTCCGGTTGCCATATCAATCCTGCCGTTTCACTGGCTTGCCTCATCGCAGGCAGAATGAATGCCAAGGATTTTTTCCTTTATTTCCTCAGCCAGACTTTGGGCGCTCTCTTCGGAGCAGCTTGCCTCAAGATCATCTTCGCTTTGGGCAATGTGGAAGATAAGACAGGCGCACTCGGATCAAACGGTCTTGCCGGAGTAAATGAGAGCTGGCTTGCAGGTCTCTTTGTAGAGTTGCTCCTTACTTTCATCTTCGTATTCGTAATCCTCGGTGTTACTGATTCCGAGTTCAAGCACGGTTCATTCGGCGGCGTTGTTATCGGTTTCTCCCTTGTTATGGTCCATATCCTCGGTATCGGCCTTACAGGTACATCCGTTAACCCTGCACGTTCCATCGGACCTGCAATCCTCGCAGGATTTGATTCACTTTCCTGCCTCTGGGTATTTGTCGTAGGACCTTTCCTCGGTGCAGCTCTTGCAGCATTCCTCTACAAGTTCATCGCATCAAACAAGAAGGCTTAATTAGCACATACTGATTCATTATTAACCCGACCGGGTCTACGAAAGAGCTGTCTCATACTGGGCAGCTCTTTTGTATGGTGTAAAAAATAACTGCCTCACAGGCATTTGCTCTATGGGGCAGTCAGTGGTTTTTCTTTTGAAGATTTATCAGATCTGGTTATCGCAGTATGTCTTGTATTTGTTCTTGAGCTCGTTCATTGCGTTCTTCATTGCACGCTGATACTCGGAAGTCTTTTCCCAGTCGCCGGACTTGACCGCAGCCTTGATCCTTGTAAAGATCGAAGCCTGAACATCTGTGTCCTTTGCGAGGAGGAGCTTGAGATCCTCGATGTCGTTCCAGAGTCTGTCGTCATAGCCGACTGAACCGTCGTCGGATCTTGTGATGCTCCTGATAAGTGAGAGGTTGGCGGGGATGATCTTCTCCATGAGCTCCATCTCCCAGCGTACGAGCATTGCCTGATAGTAGGATGCGATGAGCTTGTCGTCAAAGACATTGCCTCTGCAAAGGATCTCCGCAACATTGCTGTTCTTGAGTGTCGAAAGGGACTCGAAGACAGTTGCTGCAGGTGTGCCGAAAAGTCTGTCTCTCTCGTTGGAATCCATATCTTCGAAGATATCGTCCTCGCAGCGGTAAAGTCTGTCTTTTTCGAGGTAGTTGCTCTCCTGGCCGTAGGGCTTCGTGAATTCTGCCTCAAGTTCCTTGGTTCCTTTTCCGGAATCCAGGGCATAGGCGATACCGTCGAGCATTGCCTGATATACGGATGCCAGGCAGAGGTATGTGTTTGTGTGAGGGTTCGGAGCACGGAGCTCGAATCTCGTTGCATACTTTGTATCCTCACTTCTGACAAGACCCAGGAGTACGGATCTGTTACGTGAAGGAGTGTTGACATCCATGCCGATGGAAGCAACGGAATGTGTAGGAGCCTCGAATCCGGGTGTAAGACGCTCGAATGCGTCTGTTGTTGCGGATACGAAGGGATTGATCACATTGCTGTAATGCTTCATGATGCCCATGAGTGAGCCCCAGCCGAATCTGCTGAGGAAATCAGCTTTGGTGTCTTCGGGTGCGAAGAGATTGATCTTTTTGCCGTTCTTCAGGTAAGCGACTGCATTTACGTGCGTATGCTCACCGGAACCTGCAACACCCGGAAGTGGCTTTGCATTGAAGCTGACGTCAAGACCATGGAGTCTGAAGATCTCCTTGATGATGATCCTGGCGATGAGCTCGTAATCAGCACCCTGAAGTGCATCCGAATATTTCCAGTCGACTTCGAGCTGCTCCATGATGAAGTGGAATTCGCCCGAAGAATTGAGAGATGCCTTAACGCCGCCGACTTCCTTGTGGCCCATCTCGGGATTGAAGCCGTAATGTTCGAGGATAAGGATGACCTGCTCAAGAGCCGTTCTTACGACGCCCTTTGTGCGCTTCCAATAGGATTCCTTGAGTTCCTGAGAAATGGAGAGCTGCTCCGTGCTGATGATCTCGTCGGGTGAGTTTACCCAGAACTCGAGTTCCGTAGCCGTGATGAGCGTGATCCTGTCGAGCTCGGCAGGTGAAAATCCGTAATCTGCGCAGAGCGTAGGATCGTTAAGGAAACGCTCCTTAATAGTGGACTCAAAGTATTCTGCGCTCTTGCGGAGGATCGACCTGGAGCAGACCTCTTCGTTGTTGTGCTTGAGGAAAGAAGGGATCCTCAATGTTCCGACGGGCTTTCCGGTCTCGAAATCAATATGTTCGTAGTTATAATCGATATACCAGATAACGTTGGCATCGGGTATAAGATCGACTTTACCGTCGTTAAGAGTTGCGATGCCCGGAAGAACAACCGAGGAACCGTCGGTCTGAACGGCCTTGCCGTCCAGGTAGTTCTCAATGTTGTCCATGAAGTCCGAGATCGGGATCTTCTCGTCCGTGTCGTTTCCCATAAGGTCAACAGCGGCGAAAGATACGAACTTAATCTCGGGATGTGAGCTTAAGATGTTCCTGATATCCTGGGCCGAGTGGTTTTCGGCAGGGATAACATAGAGCAGATCAGGTATAACATGGAATTCGATCATAATAGATTATGTCCTTCTAATAAATTTAACAGAGAGATTGTATCACAAGTATTACTTTATGCGTTAATCACATAAGGTAATAATGCCCCAATTTTCTAATAAGATTTGTTTTCAATTTTGCGCCGATTATCGTAAAATATTCCGTATTGAGAGATTTGAGGTGTACGGATGTTTCTGTCTTTGCTAAAGAGCATTTTTGATATAGACAATGTCGGTAAGAGGTGGGGAGTAAGGATCCTTTATCTGGTAACCGTCGTCCTGAACGCCGCTATATATTTCAATCCGTTTGCAGATACCGATTTCACGCCTCTCCAGAACTGGATAATGACTTTTTATAACATGAACGAGTATGATCCCGAGGTCTACGATGCTCTTTTCATGACATTCCCGTTGTCAAAGGGTAATATGATATATCTCGCGACACTGATCCTGGGTGACCTTATCCTTTTGACGAGCACCTATATTTATACGGCTATGTTCATCAGGAATTTCAGGCTCGAAAAGATACAGTCCATCAAGGAAAACGATCCGGAAGCCTATGATTATGCGGTGCAGAGGATGCCCGACAAGCCGATCGAGATCAAAAAACTCATCGGAAGACTGTTTATCCTCGTGCTCGTGTCGGTCATAATTGCCATTCCGGTATTATCGATCTCGCTGTATTTCATGTTCCTCGCGGTTTTGGGCCTGCCGTTCATCTTTGCGGCTCCTGCTGCTTATCTGTCCGGAGATGCTGGTCTTTTTAAGTCACTCCCTTATTCGGTAAGGCTTGCGAGGAAATATTACTTTATCAACATGAGGAGCATAGCCGTCATCATCCTGACTGCGCTGGTTCTCGATTTCCTGCTGCCGCTCCTCGCGAATGTTTCCATGACGGCGTTTTATATTCTTGATTCCGCGCTTACGGCCTGGATCTGCCTGTCCTTTGGCAGACTTATGGGCCTTGCTTACTGCACGATGAAGGATTTCCCGATAAAGGGCGGAAGAAGGCCTCTCGCCATCTGACGGTCAGGGTTTTCGCCAAGGTCTGTTAAAAATGCCAATAAATAGACAGATTTGATTAAAAAATCTTATATCCCCGCGATTGTTTTTGCATTTAATTATTTATATTATTAGTGCGTTAAGAATAAATTTGGAGGTTCAACATTATGGACAATAACGAGAAGGCTATTATGATGCATGAGAAGTGGGGCGGTAAGATCGAAGTTATCGCTACCGCTCCTGTAGGTTCCAAGGAAGAACTTGCTATCGCTTACACACCCGGTGTTGCAGCTCCTTGTCTTGAGATACAGAAGGACGTTGACCTCTCATATAAATATACAAGAAGACATAACCTCGTTGCTGTCGTTACAGACGGTACCGCAGTTCTCGGCTTGGGCGACATCGGGCCTGAGGCAGGTATGCCCGTTATGGAAGGTAAGTGCGCTCTTTTCAAGGCTTTCGGTGACGTAGACGCTTTCCCTCTCTGTATCCGTTCAAAGGATGTTGACGAGATCGTTAATACAGTAGCTCTCCTTGCAGGCTCTTTCGGCGGCGTTAACCTTGAGGATATCTCCGCTCCCAGATGCTTCGAGATCGAGAAGAAGCTCAAGGAGAGATGTGACATCCCGATCTTCCACGATGACCAGCACGGTACTGCAGTTATCACACTTGCAGGTCTTACAAATGCTCTTAAGATCGTCGGCAAGAAGATGGAAGACATCCACGTAGTAGTTAACGGCGCTGGCGCTGCTGCTACTGCTATCACAAAGCTCCTCATCTCCAGAGGTCTTAAGAACGTTATCCTCTGCGACCGTAAGGGCGCTATCTATGAGGGCAGAGAAGGCCTCAACTCTGCTAAGGAAGAGATGGCTAAGATCACAAATCCCGAAAAGAAGGCCGGTTCACTTGCTGACGTTATCGTAGGCGCTGACGTATTCATCGGCGTTTCTGCTCCCGGCGTTCTCACAGCTGACATGGTTGCCACAATGGCTAAGGATCCTGTCGTATTTGCTTGTGCTAACCCCACACCTGAGATCCTTCCCGACGAGGCTAAGAAGGCAGGCGTTGCAGTCATGGCTACTGGCCGTTCCGACTTCCCGAACCAGGTTAACAACGTTCTCGCATTCCCCGGCATCTTCCGCGGCGCTCTCGATGTAAGAGCTTCCGACATCAATGACGAGATGAAGATCGCTGCAGCTAACGCGATCGCAGGCATCGTTTCCGATGAGGAACTCAATCCTGATTACATCCTTCCTGATGCATTCGATGCAAGAGTAGGTAAGGCTGTTGCCGCTGCTGTTGCACAGGCAGCCCGTGATACAGGCGTAGCAAGAATCTGAATAAACTGAATTAAAGCAACAATCTCCCGCAATTTTGTTGCGGGAGATTTTGCAATTTATAGAAAAGGAGTTTCCACATGATAGACGATTTAGAGCTTTTAAGACTTATTGAGAACAACGCCAGACTGTCGGCCGATGAGATTGCCGTAATGCTTGGTGTAAACGCCGATGATGTGGAAGCTGAGATCAAGCGTCTTAAGGATGAGAACATCATCTTAGGCTACAATACCGTGATCAACTGGGAGAAGATGGCACCAGACAACTGCATCGGCATGATCGAAGTAAGGATCACTCCGGTTAAGAATAAGGGTTATGACCATATTGCCCAGATATTGAGCAAGTACGATAAGGTTACCGCATGCTATCTCATGAGCGGCGGTTTTGACCTCATGATTATCTATGAAGACAGGACGCTTCGTGATATCGCCACATTCGTTACCGAGAAGATCGCAACTATGGAAGGAGTTCTTTCCACAACGACACACTTTATCCTTAAGAAATATAAGGCTAATGGTATAATCTACGATAATCCGAATTCCGACGACAGGCAGGCTATCATCTTATGAGTTTCGATTACGAATCAAAGATATCCAAGGCTGTTGCTACAGTACCGCCTTCAGCCATAAGGAAATTCTTCGACCTTGCAAATGAGATGCAGGGCCATGTTATTTCGCTTTCCATCGGTGAGCCTGACTTCGATACTCCCTGGTCGATCAGGGAAGCAGCGATCAATTCGCTTATTGACGGCTATACGCATTATTCGCCCAACTCCGGATACATCGATTCCAGAAAAGCGATTGTAGATTATCTTGGCAGAAGTTATGGCCTGTCATACGATCCCGCGTCGGAGATCCTCATCACGGTAGGCGGCAGTGAAGGTCTTGATCTTGCTGCACGTGCTCTTATAAATCCCGGTGATGAGGTAATAATCGTTGAGCCCTGTTTCGTTGCATATAAGGCTACCGTCGAATTCGCTCACGGTGTACCCGTGATCGTTGAGACCAAGCCCGAGAACGATTACAAGCTCATGCCTGAGGAACTCGAGAGTGCCATTACGGATAAGACCAAGTACATAATCGTCGGCTATCCGAACAATCCTACAGGCGCTCTCATGACAAAGGATGACTGGGCTAAGATCAGAGATGTCCTCATAAAATATCCTGAGATCATCGTTCTTTCAGATGAGCTTTACTGTGAGCTCAATTATCTTGACGGAAAGCCGGCTTCGCTCGCGCAGTTCCCTGAACTCAGAGAGAGGGTAGTCATGGTTAACGGTTTCTCCAAATCCTATGCCATGACCGGTTTCAGAGTAGGATATCTCGCCGGCCCCAAAGAGCTTATCGCTCCGATGGTAAAGATACATCAGTACTGCATTATGTGCGCTCCTTCAACAGCCCAGTTTGCTGTCGTCGAGGCTGCCATGAATGCCGATAACGAGATCGCCAAGATGCGCGATGAGTATAATCACAGAAGAAGAGTCATAATCCAGGGCCTTAAGGATGCCGGCCTTGACTGCTTTACTCCTTACGGTGCTTTCTATGCATTCCCCTGTATCAAGAGTACAGGAATGACATCCGAGGAATTCTGTGAGAAGCTCCTGCTCGAAAAGCACGTCGCCATCGTTCCCGGAAATGCTTTCGGCAAGTGCGGTGAGGGCTTTGTCCGTATCAGTTATGCTGCTTCTTTGGAAGACATCAAGGAAGCTATGAAGCTTGTAAAAGAATTCGTTGAAGAACACAAGGGGTAATCAATGCTTGAATTTGACAACATAAGACTCGAACTTGAATCCTATGAGGAACCTATAGCCCAGCTTAAGGATGCTCTTCATATCGACCATGTCGCTGATCAGATAAGCGAATATGAGAACCGCATGCAGGAGCCCGATTTCTGGAACAATGTCGATAAGGCTACAGAGATCCAGCAGACACTGGGAAGACTTAAGAAAAGAGTAGACAGCTATAAGTCTCTTGTTTCCGAGCGTGAAGACCTTCTTGCTCTCTGCGAGCTCGCAAATGAGGAAGAGGATCTGGATTCCCTTGAGGAACTTAAGGCTTCAACGTCATCTTTCAAGGAAGATTTCGAGAAGATGCGTCTTGAGACTCTCCTCACAGGTCCTTACGATGCAAACAACGCCACGATCACGCTTCATGCAGGCGCGGGCGGAACGGAAGCCATGGACTGGTGCTCCATGCTCTACAGAATGTACACCAGATGGGCCGAAAGCCATGATTTCACTGTTGAGGAACTCGATTTTGTCGACGGTGATACGGCAGGCATACAGTCTGTATCCTTCATGGTCAAGGGCGAGAACGCATATGGCTTTTTAAGATCTGAATTAGGCGTCCACCGTCTTGTCCGTATCTCTCCGTTTGATTCCGCAGGCAGAAGACACACATCATTTGCTTCATGCGAAGTCATCCCTGAGCTCGACCAGAAGACTGAAGATGACATCAAGATCGACATGGGCGATGTCCGTATCGACCTCTACCGTGCAACCGGTAAGGGCGGTCAGCACATCAATAAGACTGATACTGCTGTCCGTATGACACATAACCCGACAGGTATCGTCGTTTCCTGCCAGGCAGAAAGATCACAGCTCCAGAATAAGGAGACCTGCTTGAGAATGCTCAAAGCAAAACTCTTTGCACTCGCAAGGGCATCCGAGATGGAGAAGATCGAAGACCTGAAGGGCAATCAGATGGAGATCGCCTGGGGTTCGCAGATCAGATCCTACATTTTCTGTCCCTACACACTTGTTAAGGACAACAGAACAGGATATGAGGAAGTTGATGTTGATTCTGTCATGGACGGTAATATCGACGGTTTTATCAATGCGTTCCTGTCTGGAATGAAGAACGAGAAGTAATTCCATATTTAATTTGGTTAACAGGAGTTGTCCTGAAAGTGAGAGCATCACTTCAGGGCAACTTTTTTACTGTCGTAGTAGTCGTTAAGACATCTTCGTTTGTTGAATTGCTTCAGACTTTGGGCTAATATGATTTTATAAGGGTTCTATGTACGGTGGGTTTTGAGGAGGTCTTATGCATTTAAGAATGAGAACAAAATCCGTAGTTGTTTTATTGGTTATCATCATGACAATGAGCATTTTCTCAGGCAGTGTCTTTGCTGACACAGGTTGGAAATGCGACTCTAACGGCTGGTGGTATTCGACGGGTGATTCATACTACAAGAACCAGTGGGCCGAGATAGACGGAGAGTGGTACTACTTTGACGCTAAAGGCTATATGGAACGCGACTGCTATCGCGGCGGCTACTGGCTCAAGAGCAACGGCGCCTGGGATAAGAATTACAGCCACGGCAAATGGAAGAGTGATGAAAAGGGCTGGTGGTATGAGGATAACGGCTGGTATCCCAGGAATAAATGGCTGCAGATCGACGGTCAGCGTTATTACTTTGATTCCAAGGGCTACATGGAGCACGAGTGTTACCGTAACGGATGCTGGCTTAAGAAAAACGGTGCATGTGACAAGAATCATATGCAGGCAGCCTGGAAGAAGGATGATAAGGGATGGTGGTTCAGCGATAACGGCTGGTATCCTAAGTTTCAGTGGCTTTGGATCGATGGCAAGAAGTATTTCTTTGATAATGACGGGTATATGGAATCCGGATGCTACCGTTTCGGTTATTGGCTTACTGACAGCGGAGCGTGGGATGGACGTACTACTGTTGCAAAGTGGCTTTATGACAGCAACGGACAATGGTATGACGATAATGGATGGATTCCTAAGTCATGTTTGCTGAAAGTTGATGGAGTATTGTATTGGTTCGATGATTCCGGTTACTCACATTATCCCGGCCGTAATCCCAGGATTCCTGACGATGCAACTAAATACTCTTATGAGATCATACCTCTCACAGGAGGGCTGAGGACTGCTGTTTACATTAAGACGGATAATCCTGATCCTGACTCCTTCAGATTTATAGATCCGTCATCGAAATACAGCGATGCTTCATCTGCGTATCCTTTGATAACGGTTGAGAAGGAAAGATATGTTGATGTTGTATATGAGGATTCCTCGAAATACCGTGTTAAGGGCGGTTATATTGCTTTCCCATACGCTAATGTTGACGGCGGTGAAATGATACTGCAGACACTTTATATCGCAGGCTGTGACCATTACGGTATTTACTATGATTTCAAAAATACGGATGTAACTGTTCAAATGCCTGAACTTTATGACGATGTTGACTATCTGATCGAAACGTACGGTGATCCGAAGAAAAGCTTTTTCGATAATATGGATGCGATCCAGGACGGACTTTCTGATATCTGTCTTTATTCCGGAGTCGTTGTCAGAGGGGAATTTATGAAAGCTCAGGCCAGAATTTATGAAGGCTCGGAATATACAGAAGGAGAATGTTTCTGCGGACTTTCCACATCTCCTCATACGGACCAGACCTTCTATCTGCGTTCTCCTTATGCAAGGGTCGAAGGCAAGCGTATGTTATTGAACAGCCTTTATCCTTACCGTTTGGATTCTTTGGGTTTTCCTTCGATGATGGCAGCTGTGGCTCAAAGGCTTGATCCCGGCGCAACATATCAGTGGGATTGGTATTACCATAATACAATTCATGTCACATGTAACGGTGAGACCAGAGAATACGGCGGTCAGGGACATGGCGGAGGCCAGATGATCGATAAAGAAAATATCCGCTATTACTTTAAGTTTGACGGTTCTGCTGATGATGCAGTCAATAGAACTTCTTTTAAGACACTTAGTGATGACATCAAGTATTACGGAACTCTTGATATAAAGCCTGATTTAGTAGATGACGGCATTAAATGGCAGGATGTGCGTTCTGCGGTCGGGACCGGAGGAAGTTATGTCAGGTTAAATACTGCCATGAGCAGTACATATGAGGCAGAGTATGATTCTGAAAGGAATAAGCACTATACCGCTTGCTATATGGATGTAGGCAGAGCGTTTACTTTCCTTTATGATAACGGTTCAACGTTCGAAGAAACCAATATTTTTACCATTGGTTATTTTTCCAATGTCTGGTATGACGGCAGATATTTTAATTATCAGGAAATAATCTATCCCGGAGCCACTTTTGAAGATTCATACGCAAGTCTGCAACCGACGCTTGTTTTTAAAGATTGTGTCATAAGGATTCCCGATAATGATAAATACACATATATCGGAGACAAGCTAAGCGATTGCGGATATGATGCAAAAAGTAAAGTTTGGTCCGGTTTTACGGAATACCGTTTTGATGAAGCAACAAACACCTGGAAGAATTTATTGATAGATTGGATCTGTTATTATGATTCAAATCTTAATCAGTACGTCTATCTTAAGGATGATCCCACATACGGACCTGCATTTGTCGATGACTGCACGATAACCGTTGAAGAAGCGCTTGCAATGCATCTTGATGCGAATACGAATGTTGATCCTTCCGAGTATTATGTTTTCGACATGACCGAAGAACCCGGTACTTATCATAAGGATAACTGATCACAGTTTTAGCTTGTTGAGGTCGGATTATGAAGGGATCGTTTAAAAGAAAATATGCAGCAATATTCATGATCGCTGTTATGATCACCGGCATCTTTTCCGGCAGTGTCTTTGCTGACGGAGGGTGGAAGAGCGATTCAAAAGGCTGGTGGTATGAGACCGGCGGTTCGTACTACAAGAGCCAGTGGGCTGAGATTGACGGGCAGTGGTATTACTTTGATTCCAAGGGCTATATGGAGCACGACTGCTACAGGGGTGGTTACTGGCTCAAGAGCAACGGTGCCTGGGACAAGGCGTACAGCCACGGCAAGTGGATGAGCGATTCAAAGGGCTGGTGGTACGAGGATAACGGCTGGTATCCGAAGAACAAGTGGCTTCAGATAGACGGGGCGCGTTATTATTTCGGCTCTAAAGGTTACATTGAGCACGACTGTTACCGTGACGGCTGCTGGCTCAGGAGCAATGGAATGGCTGACCCGCAATTCTCCAAAGGTACATGGAAGAGTAATGCCAAGGGATGGTGGTATGAGGATAACGGCTGGTATCCGAAGAACAAGTGGCTTTGGATAGACGGCGCCCGTTATTATTTCGATGATAAGGGATATATGGAATCCGAATGTTACCGCAACGGATGCTGGCTTGACGCTAAGGGCAGATGGGATCAGGAGTTCAGCCACGGCAAATGGCAGGAAAAATGGAAGAACGGACGTTATTTGAGATGGTATGAGGATAACGGCTGGTATCCCGTGAATAAGGGCCTTGTTATCGACGGTCTGTTCTATTGGTTCGATTCTGAAGGTTATGTTTCTTATGAGGGCGAAAAGCCGGACATTGTCAATGCGGCTTCATACAACTATGAGATTATTCCTTTGGTGTCGCCGATAAATGTCTATTACTACATAAAGACAGACAATCCGGATCCGGATTCTTTCAGGTTCATCGACCGTTCGTCGAAATACTATACAGAAGATTCCGATTATGAACCTTTGATACTTGCATCCAAAACCATATATTCGGATGTAATTTACGAGAATAAGTCTACTGCGAGGGTAAAGGGCGGATACATCGCATATGCACAGGCATGCAATGTTGACGGCGGAGAATTTGTTATGCAGGCAAAAAAGGTTGTCGGAGTATCGAATTATATACCGAAGTACGAATTCGTTGATACAACGGTCAAAGTGAAGACTCAGGCACTGGTCGATGAAGTTGATTATCTCATCGATACTTACGGCGGTTCGGAAGATGGCTTTTTCTCAAAGCTGTACGCGATCCAGGACGGACTTAACAGCATCAGTCTTTACAATGGTGTTTATATCCTGGGTAATGTTGTTACGGCAACGACAAGTCAAAACATAGACGGTGAATTTGTTGAAGGTAAATGTTACTACGGCATATCCACTTCGCCTCATAAAGACCAGAATTTCTATATGAAGTCGCCCTATGCCAGACTGGATTCAAAACCCATGCTGCTTAATAACCTGTATTCATATAAGCTTGATTCAATCGGATTTCCTTCGATGATGGCTTCAGTTGCAAACAGGCTCGAGCCGACTTCCACAGTTACATGGGACAGTTATAATCATTCTCAGATCCATATCTCATACAACGGCTATTCCAATACGTTTGGCGGCGCGGGAACAGGCGGAGGACAGGGTATCTATGAAAAAGATATTCTTTATTATTACAAGTTCGACGGTTCTTCATCGGATGCATATAAGCGCTGTTCGTTCGATACATTGAGAAATGACATAAAGTATTACGGAAAGCTCAACGTTGACAGTAATCCTGATGAGAACGGTCTGAAATGGAACGACGTCAGAAGAACTGTCGGAAAGGGCGGCAGTTATGTAAGGATAAGTTTCTCGAACTGGGTCATTACTTCGGATACCGAATATACTGTCAGCGTTCAGCCTGGGTTTACTTTCCTGTACGATAACGGCGGCACCAGAGACCAACAGGGATTTATCGCTATCGGGTGCATGAGTAATGCATGGTATGACGGCAGATATTTCAATATATATGAGCAGTTTTATCCCGGAGTATCTTTTGAGGAAACATTAGAGAAAAAGCCGAAGATCGTAATTAAGGATCTGGCCGTTACGATCCCTGCCGAATACACCTGGTGTGACGAGCCGCTCAGCGAAGTCGGATATGATGTCTCAAAAGGCGTTTTCAGCGGCTTTACGACATTTTATTATGACGCAAACACTGACAGCTGGAAGCCACGGGATTTTGAGGCCCGTGATTTCCTGATCTACGACTATGACACACGTACGGCTACTTATCTCAAGGATGATCCTACTTATGGCCCAGCTTTGGTCGATGCTCTTACGATCACGCATGATGAGGCTCTGAAGATGGGTTTGGATAAGAATACCAATAAGGATCCGTCTTCATACTACATCTATGACTGTACGGCCGAACCCGGTACTTATCATAAGGCAGGATGATAAAGACAAGTTTCAAATGTAAATTTGATAAACGATGTGTTAACTATATTTGAGAAAACGCAAATCAATTTCGATAAAGTGTTAAAATCATAGTGTATTTCCAAAAAGGGGGACACTTCTATGCGTACTTCGAGGCACCTTTTTGTTACTGGATTTGCGGTCGTAGCAGTTGTTTCTTTGATCTCAACGGCTGCTGCTGCGGATGTGGCTTTTGATTCACAAGCTTTTAACGGTTTACCCGTGCCTGGTATCACGGGATATGAAGATGTAATTACTGATGATCCCTGTGCTGCTCCGGATCCTTCGCCTTCTTTGCAGGGATGGGTCAATGAAGACGGAGTCTGGCGTTATTATGTCGATCCTGGGGTAATGGCTTCAGGCTTTTATTATATTGACGGCAGGTTATATTATTTTGATCCCGAGACCGGTGCCAGGTATGAAGGTCGCCATACCATTGATGGTGAAGAATACTATTTCGATGAAGAAGACGGCTATATCCCGATGGGATGGTATTATGACCTCGGGTGTGTAACTTACTACGATGACCACGGTTTTCCTGTTACAGGCTGGATTATTGACGGTGAAGACACGTATTATCTCCCACCTGAATCAGATAATGTTGCAACTGGATGGCAGGAAATAGATGGGTATACCTATTATTTCTATAGCGACGGCAGGATGGCGACAGGCTGGGGAACAGGTGATGCATATGGCTCTTACTTTGGCGAGGACGGCACTCTCAGGACCAAATGGATCACGGACAACGGTTTTACTTATTATATTGATCCCGAGACAAAGGTATTTGTAACCGGCTTTCAGACAATTGACAACGAGAAATTTTACTTTGATACATATGACGGCTGTATGCTCACGGGCTGGCAATATATTGAAGGAAAGTATTATTTCTTTAATGAATTCGGTCCGATGGTTACCGGATGGATAACTGACGGTGATGCAAGATACTATTTCGATCCTGAGAAGGAAGAATTGGTTTATGGCTGGAAAACGATCGGAGAATGCGATTACTACTTCGATCTTAACAGCGGCCGCATGAAGACCGGCTGGGCTGTGATAGACGGCAAAGATTATTATTTCGATGTATCAGGCGTCAAGTGCACAGGACTTACCGTTATAGGCAATGCCACATATTATCTCGATCCCGAGTCTGGTATCATGCTCACCGGCTGGCAGACTATTGGTGAAGACAGATACTATTTTTACAGTAACGGAAAGATGGCAAAAGGCTGGGGATACAATGAGGCTTCCGACTGGTATTTCGGCGATGACGGTGTCTTCAGGACAGGCTGGTTTGATGCCGAGAACTACAGATATTATTTTGATACCGTTTCCAATGCTCTTTACAAGGGTGACTGGTTTGAAATAGGTGAAGACTATTACTATTTTGACTGGAGCGGACACCTGAAGTATGAGTGGATCAATGTCGGCAGCGATTACTATTATTCCGATCCGCAGACAGGAAAAAGGATGACCGGACTTGTGGATTTCGGTACCAAGAAGAGCTATTTTGACACTGAAACGGGTGTTATGTTCCGTGACGGCTGGAAGACTGTTGATGAGAAGCAGTATTACTTCGGAAACGACGGTTATACGAAGAACGGATGGCAGACGGTTAACAAGAGATTCTATTACTTAGGCGATGAGGGCTATAAGATCACCGGATGGGTTGAGTATTCAGGATACAAGATCTACATTAATCCTGAAACGGATCTTTGGTGGTCCGGCTGGCTCGATTATGAGGGAGAGATCTATTATTTCTATCCCGGTACAGGTTATATGGTAACGGGAATAAGAGATATAAGAGGGTATCGTTATTACTTTGATGATAACGGCCGTATGCAGACCGGTTTGCAGAAAATTGGCGATTCTTATTACTATTTCAGTGAAGAGGGCATAATGCAGACGGGAATAATCCAGATCGGAGATAAATACTACTTCTTTAATTCCAACGGCGTCCGTACTAACGGATTACAGGAATATGAGGATTACTGGTACTATTTTTCACCGAGTTCAAATGACATGCAGTTCGGATGGCAGACTGTTAACGGCGAAAAGAATTATTTTGACAAATCAGGTAAAAGAGTCTCAGGCTTCAATTGCATTGACGGAGACTGCTATATCTTTACCGAATATGGAACTATCCAAAAGGGATGGCTGATAGATGATGACGGCTATAGATACTATGCCGATCCGACTACAGGCATCCTTACAACAGGCTGGTTTACCAATGGTCAGTATAAGCATTATTTCGATCCCGGTACATGCACAATGCATAAGGGCTGGCTACAGGACAACGGTAAATGGTATTTCTTTGATATTGCCGGAAGCATGAGAAAAGACTGGCAGTATATCAAGAACGGTTGGTATTACTTCAAAGAAAACGGCGAAATGCTTACCGGATGGTTTAAGTATGGTAGAAACTGGTTCTATCTTATCCCGGGATCCGGTGTTACGGCTACAGGATGGAGATCGATCGGCGGCAAGTGGTATTACTTTGACGATGTCGGAAGAATGCAGACCGGTTGGAAGGGCATAGGCGGGAAATGGTATTATTTCGATCCTTCAAACGGTGATATGGCTTCAGGCTGGAAGAAGATCAGCAACAATTGGTACTATTTCAACCCTAAAAACGGCAATATGAGTACCGGTTGGGTTCAGATCGGAAACAATTGGTATTACATGAAGAGTTCCGGAGAGATGGTAACCGGAAAATATTCCATCGGCGGAAAAACTCACTATTTCGACAATAGTGGCATTTGGCAAGGCTCGGTTTGATCTAGGTTTGATTTGCACGGAGGAAATAATATGCGCGGAAGTAAAATATTAAGCTCGATCTTTGTTTCTGCAATGATCCTGGGTTGTTTTTCTAATGTAGCTCTTGCGGGAAATTATATCGCCGATGAATCTGGTCTTAAGGATGTTAAGATCGATTCGACTGCATTTCCGGACAAGACTTTCAGGGATTTTGTCAGTAAACAGTATGATACAAATAAAGACGGTACATTATCTGTCAGCGAGTATTCCTACGTCAGGGAGATGGATGTATCCAATAAAGGCATTTCGGATCTTAAGGGAATCGAATATTTCCAGGGGCTGTTTACTTTGAAATGCAATAATAATTCTTTGAAGAAGTTGGATATTACATTGAATTTCAATATTCAGTGTCTTAATTGTTCCAATAACTCGATTTCAACTTTGGAGATAGGAACGATACCGCTTTTGAAAAGAGCTTACCCCAATGGTTCTAAGAGTGAATCAAACGGTGTAATGACATATTCTTCTTATTATGGTCCTAAGGATTCCACTGATGACGGTAATATCTATATCACTTTTGACAAGTCGACTGAGATCACTATCGACACAGACACCGGATGGCTTATGGGCTCAAAGGGCTGGTGGTTTAGAAAGAGCGATGGAAGCTGCTTGAAAAACTGCGGTAAGCAGGTCGGCGGTGAATGGTATTACTTTGATAAGGACGGATTCCTTGTTCAGGACCAGTGGGTAAAGTCCGGTGGAAGATGGTTCTATTTTGAAGGCGATTCCATGGTTGCCAGCGGATGGATGAATAAAGACGGCAAATGGTATTACTTCAGCAGTAAGGACTGGAAAGAATCCGGCACACAGACTGACAGCGGAATGCAGACGGGTCTTCAATACATTTATTCAAATGGCTGGAAGCTCTATTACTTCAATGAAGATGGCTCTATGCATAAGGGCTGGAAATGTATAAATAACAAATGGTATTACTTCGGCAGTAAAGGTGTCATTTTGACCGGTTGGCAGAAGATTTCAGGTCAGTGGTATTATCTGCTTCCTCCTGAAAAAGGTGATGTTGATCCCCAGAAGAACGGCTACATGATGACCGGCTGGAGAAAGATCAATAACAATTGGTACTATTTTAAGAGTAACGGTGCGATGGCTACCGGCTGGGAAAAGGCAGGTGGCAAGTGGTATCTGTTCGATAAGAACAACGGTGTAATGCTTACCGGATGGAGACTCGTAGACGGTGAATGGTACTATCTGAAAGAAAGCGGCGAGATGGCAACAGGATGGTTCCAGTTGAGCGGCAAGTGGTATCACACACGCAGCAACGGTATCATGGATACCGAATGGGTCAAGATAGGAGGAAAGATATACTATTTCAATCCTGAGACCGGTGCTATGTATGCAGGCAGAGATTATTTCATATTGGGCGGCTATTTTTCATTCGATAATGACGGAGTTTGTCTTAATCCCCCGGAATATTTGTTATAATCTAATAGTTTGATTTAAAGATTTGAAAGACAGATAAAGGCGTTTTTTGCTGCCTGATGGCTTGATCGGGATTTGCCGGGTAAAGTTTTACGGCATTTGGTATTATACTAGCCTCAGTGGTATAATGCTGTCCGGCCGATTTCATTGCCGTTTTCGGTGCTAACTGAAAATGCTTTTATCTTAAGGGGATCAGTGTGGAGCACTATGATAAGATAATAATAGGTGCCGGTCTGTATGGCTTGTATTCTGCTCTTTATTGTTGCCGTAAAGGTCAGCATGTTATTGTCCTCGAATGTGATGATGCCCCTTTTAAAAGAGCTACCTATATAAATCAGGCCAGGGTTCATCAAGGGTATCACTATCCTCGCTCCATATCGACTGCATTGAAATCTGCCGGCTATTTCGAGAGATTCAATAAAGACTACTCTTTTTGCATAAACAAGGAATTTGAACAGATATATGCCACGTCAAGTCAGTATTCCTGGTCTGACGGTAAGCAGTTTAAAGCTTTCTGCAAGGCTGCAGGCATCTTATGCGAGGAGTTGAGTACTGAGAATTATTTCAAGAAAGGCATGTGCGACGGGGCTTTCAGGACAAGAGAATATACTTATGATGCGATGATCCTTAAGGATTATTTCCTTAACGAGCTTGAAAAGTTCGGCAGTGCGGTTTCAATAGTCTATGGTGCAAAGATCACCGCGATCAATAAGACGGACAGTTCTTTTGTTGTTACAACTGAAGCAGGAACAGATTATGAAGCCGGTTTTGTGCTAAATTCGACTTATGCCGGCACTAATCAGATCCTTGAACTGGCCGGATTTGAAAAGTTTGATATCAAGTATGAGCTTTGTGAGATCATTCTCTGTAATGTTAACGATAAACTGAAGAATATCGGTTTTACGGTCATGGATGGCCCGTTCTTTTCGATCATGCCGTTTGGCAAGACAGGTTATCATTCTCTGACGTCAGTGACATTTACACCTCATACAACAAGTTTTGATCCTGTTCCGACGTTTTCCTGCCAGGAAACGAGCAACGGATTCTGTACAAAGGCCAGACTCGGAAACTGCAATGATTGTCCTTCAAAACCGGAAACAGCTTTCCCTTATATGTCCAGTCTTGCCAGAAAATATATGTTAGACGAATATGAATTCGAATACTGCAGTTCATTATTCTCCATGAAACCGATACTCATGAGTTCCGAGATAGACGATTCCCGGCCGACCGTGATCAGGATGTATTCCAAGAATCCTACTTTTGTAGGAGTCCTGTCAGGTAAGATTAATACTGTTTATGATTTGGACGAGGTTTTAGACGATGCTGAATAAAGAAAAGACTTTTGTCTCCGCCGTTATCTATGTGCATAATGCCGAGAAAAGGATCGGGAGTTTTCTTGATGCCGTAATAAGCACAATGGAGAATAACTTTGAACACTCTGAGATCATCTGTGTCAATGATTGTTCAGATGATCGCAGCATTGAAATGATCAAAAAGGCATCTTCAAAAGCCGGCAATACGAGCATTTCGGTTATCAACATGAGTTATTTTCACGGCCTGGAACTCGCAATGGATGCAGGCATGGATCTTGCGATAGGCGATTTTGTTTTCGAGTTCGATAATACGGTCCTTGATTTTGATCCTGCAGTGATAATGAATGTGTATTTTCACGCTCTTAAAGGCTACGATATCGTAAGCGCTTCTCCTAACAAAAAGGTCAAGTTTACTTCGAGGGTGTTCTATTCCACATTTGACAGGTTTACACCGCTTACTTACAAGATGACAACGGAGAGCTTCAGGATATTAAGCCGCAGGGTCATCAACCGTATCAGTTCGATGAATAAGACCGTTCCATACAGAAAAGCAATCTATGCAGGAAGCGGACTTAAGACGGACAATCTCAAATACGATGTTTGCAGTAATGATAAGCCTGATATCGATCCCAGGGAGAAAAAGTACAGGGTCAGACTTGCGACCGATACCTTGATACTGTTTACGGAATTCGGATACCGTTTTTCATTCGGTATGACTTCGCTGATGATGCTTGTCTCGGTCTTTATGATCATATACACGCTCATAATCTATTTTATCGGTCATCCGATCGAAGGCTGGACAACGACCGTGCTGTTCCTCTCAGTTGCATTTTTAGGCTTGTTCGGGATCCTTACCATCATTGTCAAATATTTGAGTATTATCGTGGATCTGGTCTTCAAGCGTAAACACTATAACTTTGAAAGCATTGAGAAACTCACAAAATAGGAGGTCGGGTAAGTGAACGCTGTCGTTGGATATACCGGTTTTGTCGGAAGCAATCTATATGCTTCAGGTGCTTTTGATGCTGCATATAATTCCAAAAACATTAATGATGCATTTGGCACAAAACCGGAACTTCTTGTATATGCGGGTCTCCGTGCTGAAAAGTACCTTGCAAACAACGCTCCCGAAAAGGATCTTGAACGGATATCTCAGGCTGAGGAAAACATCAGTCGGATCGATCCGAAAAAACTTGTCCTGATCTCAACCGTTGATGTGTTTAAAAAGCCTGTCGACGTTGATGAAAACTCGGTGATAGATACAGAAAACCTTCACCCTTATGGATATAATCGCTATCTTCTTGAGCAGTGGGTAAGGGAAAGATATCCTGATGCACTGATCATAAGACTGCCGGGCCTTTTCGGTAAAAACATAAAGAAGAATTTCATATTTGATTTTATTAACGTTATCCCTTCGATGCTGAAAGTTTCAAAGTTCGATGAGCTTTCACTTAAGGATGAGACATTAAGAGATTGCTATTCTCTTCAGGATAATGGTTTTTACAAATTGAATGCTGACGGTTTTGACAGGAAAGAACTCAAGGAAAGATTCCTTAAGTTAGGTTTTTCCGCTCTTAACTTTACTGACAGCAGGAGTATTTACCAGTTTTATAACCTCGGCAGATTGTGGGACGATATATCCAAAGCTTTGGATGCGGGAATTACTTTATGGCATCCTGCAACGGCTCCTGTATCTGCAGGCGAAGTATATAAATGGATCACGGGTGAGGAGTTTATCAATGAACTTAATTCCGCACCTGCTCTTTATGATTATAAGACCGTTTATGCTGAGCTTTTTGGCGGTAAGGACGGGTATATCTGCGACCGGACTCAAGTATTAGATGAGATTAAGGAGTTTGTTTTAAAGTGTCAGACAAATTGACGGGAATATTTGGCAACAGGAAACTGATGACCGTTATAAAGGCTGCTATTTGCCTTGCGGTCATTGCCATTCTTTTTGGATTGAGGTTCTCTGAAGTCTTTAATTCATATGTGAGCATTAATTCCGAATGGTTATTTGTTTTTGCCAGAAATGCGTTCTTTACGGTCCTGACCGGGATAGCTCTTTGCTTTGCCGTTTTAAGATTCGAAGATTTGTTTAAGGAATTCAAAGCAGGGAAGAAGAAAGGCTTTTTTTATGCACTTTATTTTTCTGTTTCCCTGCTCTTGTCATACAACCCGATAGATACTGATAATACTGAAGTTTCCTCCTTTAAGAGGGTAATGGGCGCTGCATTTAACGAGAATATAGATGTCGCCAAAAGAGTCAATAATTTCAATATCTGGTTTATATCTTTTGCTGTGGTCTTTGTCTTGTTCTACATGCTTGCAAATCATTTCCTCAGCGAAGAAACTAATGAAAACCGGAAAAACCTCGTAAAGTTTCTAGACGGATACATGGTATTTGCCAATTGTTCCTTGCTCCTGAACTGCATATCTTTCTTTACGGATTCAGCTGATGTGGTTCAAGCATTTTCTTTTTCGCAGAGCATGGTCTTGCTGGTTGCCGTTGTATCTGTTTGCTATCTTGTTTTGTCTTTTGACAGATTTGTTCCTGTTGAGACTTTTGAGATGCTGTCTGTCATCTCATTTGGAATTGCTTTTACTGCAAGCATATTTGTTGGAAAGAGATTTGGAACAGGAAGACTTGTATTTGCTTTGTGCATTATCCTTTCCGTAATCGTTTTCGCTGCCGGAAGGTTATTCTCGAATAAACTCAAGACCGGTCCTGCCGCAAGTCCCATTGCGCTCTTTGCCATCGTCTTTTCCGCGATCCCGCTGGCGACATCCCTTTATATCGAAGCGGTAAACATCTTAAATCAGCGTAATGTTTTTGTTGCTCATCCTGCAAAATACTATAAGATCCTCGTTTTGACCGGAATAGTATTAGCTTGCGTAGTTATCTTTGTTCTGGCGAAAAGGAAGTTCGACGTCAGTAAATGGAAAGATTTCTCTTTCCCGCTTATTGTTGCAGGAACGACAGCTCTAAGCATTCAGATCCCGCTCTCCGCAAATTATTATCCGCATATCTATGAAGGTGCGAATTCGAGCATCCTTATGAGCGGGTTCCTGAATTATGGTGAGATACCGCTGGTCGAAAATTACGGCGCCCATATGATGACTGCGGTCTGGGAAGGTCTCCTTTATGCGGTATTGAATAACGACTACCGTGGAATTGTTTCTCCTTATAAGAATCTGCTGCTGGTTCTGCTTGCAGTGCTATTCTATTTGCTTATATCCAAGCTTTGGAACAAGACCATGGCTCTCTTCATTTCCATCTTCATTCCTTATATGGATGTTTTCTCGTTCTACGGACTAGGAATACTTGTCTGTCTGTCCGCAATGGCATATGTAAAGAAGAATTCTTTCCCAAGGGCAGTTGCTGTATGGGGAGCATTTATATGGAGCGCTCTGTACAGGCTCGACCTTGGATTTGCCTTTGGTCTGGCCGTTATGGTCGCCTTGGTTATCTATGTTATAGCGGAAAAGAATAAGAAGGCAGTTAAGGAACTTGGCGTATCCTTACTTGGCTGGTGCGTGGTAGGCGGTGCTGCCTGGTTTGGAATCTGTATTGCCAAGGGTATCAATCCCGTTAAACGCCTTTTGGAATTTGTCGCAGTCTCCATGTCTAACCAGAACTGGGCCTTTGTAGGTATGGGCAAGACAGAGAACTTCAGTTTTGCAATCGGCTATCTGATCGTTCCGTTCGTAATGGTCCTGGCATTGCTCTATACGGTTTTCTCAAAGCAGTTCAGGGAAAAGATAGGAAATGAGAGGTGGGTCCTTTTGTTAATACTCGGAGTCTCATATTTTCAGAATTTCTCCCGCGGTATCGTCAGGCATTCACTCAGATCTGAAGCTACCGACCATGTCTTCTGGTGCGCATTCCTTTTCCTTGCTCTGTTCATTGCATTCTATAAGGACAGCATGAAATGGTTTGTTCCGGCTTTCATGTCTTTTTCCATAGCGGTTCCGCTGCTTTTCTCTCCTGCAAATTATGCTGTTACACCAATAGCAGATAATGCTTTTGGTGCTTCAGGACCGATAATCGAGAGCTGGTATCCTTCTTCCTCGGATAAGAAATTCATATCAGATGACGGCAGGGAGTTTGAGACTGAGTGGGAGCTTATCAAATACTCAAAAAAGAGGGTTCAGCGTGTAATTTTTTCGGATGAACTGCAGGACTATTCAGCTGAATTCAAGATCGTGCTGGACAGTCTTCTTGATGACGGTGAGACATATGTTGATTTTATAAACAAATCTCTGCTTTATTCCGTACTGGGGTATAGAAATCCCGTTTATGTTGCCCAGTCGCCGATGCTCTTGTCAGGCGAATTCTCTCAAACTGAATTCATCAAAGAGATGGAGGGCGTCCCAGTAGTCATCATGCCGGTGGATGCTGAGAACAAGCAGTTAACTACCACTCTGGACGGCATCACAAATGCTTACAGATACTATAAGGTCTATGAATACATTTACGCTAATTACGTGCCGCTTTGTAAATATGGCAATGATTATGCTGTCTGGTGCCTGCCCGAAAAGTATGAAGTATACAAGGCTGAGATCTCTGATCTTATCCGCAGCAAGGACCTTTCTCACGAGCTTCTTACCACTGAATCGCTCAATCTGAGAAATGCTGTGCTTGAAGAAAATGACGAAGGTTATGTGGTCATGAGATACACGGCAAATGATCCGATGATGATCGACCTTCAAAACCTGATCGATCTGTCGGAATATAACGGAAGATATGCCTTTATATCAGTTGAATATGAGACAGATGTTTCCGATGTGATGCAGATGTATTATACGACTGACAAGGACGAGGACTTCTCGGGTAAAAAAGTCGAGAACGTCAATATCTCCGGCGAGGGCACGGCTTTATTCAAGATACCTGTAACCCAATATACAAGACTCAGACTGGATACGCCTTGGGAGAGCACTGTCGTCATCCGTTCTTTGAACGTAGGCAATCCCATCGAATTTATTGATTATGGTTATGACGGTCCCTTTAAAACAACTGATTCATCCGGCAACGTCAAATATGATTATCTCAGTTCTTTCCATTATTCTTCGATAGGTGATCTTGCAAGGATCTGGGCTGAATATGACAAGCAGAAGGCGGTTGATAATCCTGAGATCTTCAGCCTTTCTTATGAGGACGGATATTATACCTTTGACAAGAACCAGATCCCTGATACGAAGAACGGAAACTATCTGAAGATATCTGCTCTATACGACGGAACAGACGGGCAGGGGTTCGAAAAAGACGATGATGAGAAGGTGAAAGCCGATATCTATTTCGGGCTCTGGGACGGTAATGAATATATCGAGAAGTATTGCTATACGATATATTTTGATGAAGGCAGCCATAACTATCTGATAAGATGCAGCACAGATTATTACTGGGGCCTTAAAGATGTTAATGCTGTCTGGATCGATACTGACAGTGAACTTAAAGACGTTTCTATGTGTGTAATTGATGGTGACTGATATGAATCTTAGTATTTCCAATATCGCGTGGTCTGCTGAAAATGACCGTTTAGTATATTCGATCATGAAAGAGCATGGTTTTGCCGGGCTTGAGATAGCTCCTACAAGGATTTTCCCCGAATCTCCTTATGACAGGCTTGATGAAGCTTCAAAATGGGCTGTGGATCTGAAGCAGGAATACGGATTTGTTATTCCTTCGATGCAGTCTATCTGGTATGGAAAAAGTGAAAAGCTTTTCGGAACAGATGACGAGAGGAAAGAACTGGTCCGGTATACAAAAAAGGCGATAGATTTTGCTGAGACCATAGGGTGCCGTAATCTTGTTTTCGGGTGTCCGAGGAACAGGAATATGCCTGAAAATGCTGACTTAAGCACTGCCATATCTTTCTTCAAAGAGATAGGTGATTATGCTCTTTTGCATAATACTGTTATCGGTATGGAAGCAAATCCGCCTATCTATAATACGAATTTCATCAATGATACGAAGTCGGCACTGGATCTCATCTGTGAGGTCGGTTCTGAAGGCTTCAAGCTGAATCTTGATGTCGGTACAATGATCGCAAACGAAGAAGATGTGTCGGTCCTTTCAGGACGGGAAGACCTCATCAATCATGTGCATATAAGCGAGCCCATGCTGAAGCCTGTTGAGGAAAGAAAACTGCATAATGATCTTGCTTCGCTTCTTGTTTCCAATGACTACCTTGGGTTTGTTTCTATTGAGACTGGTAAGCAGGATGATATTTCCCTTGTAGGCAGTATGATCGATTATATCAGCCAGATATTTTAAGCGAAGATTTTTATAAGTGAACGGATATATGATTTACGAAAAACAACCGGGTGTTCCAAAGTTTGAATGTACTGAATATTCAGAAAAGACAAAGGATTATGTATTGCTCATTCCGATAATTAACGAAGGGGCCAGGATACATAATGAGCTAAAGAGAGCAAAGGACAATGATATATCGTCATTTGTTGATATCGTTATCTGTGACGGCGGCTCCAAAGACGGCAGTACGGCTGAAGACAAACTCCGTCCGTTGGATGTCAATACGCTTCTCGTAAAGCAGGATACCGGCAAACAGGGTGCCCAGCTCAGGATGGGCATCTGGTGGGCTCTGAAGCGAGGTTACAAGGGCATAATCACCATCGACGGAAACGATAAGGACAGTATTGAGGATGTGCCGAAGTTTATCGAAAAACTCGAAGAAGGATATGACCTGATCCAGGGTTCAAGGTTCGTTAAAGGCGGACATGCCGTAAATACGCCTTTTATAAGGCTAGTTTCAGTAAAGCTCATACATGCGCCGATAATATCGCTTACGGCACATCAGAGGTTTACCGATACGACTAATGCTTACAGGGCGTATTCGAGAAGATATCTTGAAGATGAGAGAGTGCTTCCGTTAAGGGATATCTTCATGACATATGAACTTCTGGCATATCTGTCTGTACGCGCCACGCAGCTTGGCATGAAGGCCTGTGAGGTCCCGGTTACAAGGGCATATCCGAAGACCGGAAAGACGCCAACCAAGATCAGCTTTTTCAAAGGCAACAGTGAACTGATGAAGATACTCCTGAAAAATGCTTTCGGAGCTTATAAGCCGGAAAAGGGAAAAGCATGAATCTCGTAAAGTCCATACAGGCGAACAAAAAGGGTATCCTGCTGATGCTTGTGTCATCAGTATGTGTCTGCATAGGCCAGCTCCTGTGGAAATTATCCGCGGAACACGGCCTTTTGATGATGCTGCTGGGTTTTGTGTTTTACGGCATCGGTGCCCTCGTGATGCTTGTAGCTTATAAGTTCGGAAAACTGTCAGTTCTCCAGCCTTTGCTCAGCATGAATTATGTCGTGAGCATCGTTCTTGCCGCGCTGGTCCTGAAAGAACAGATAACGCTCCTGAAATGTATCGGTGTGCTGATAATAATAGCCGGAGTCATCTTTATTGCCGGAGGCGATGAAGAATGATTGTATACGCAGTTCTTTTGGTCATGACGTTTATGGGAAGCGTAGCATCCCTGTTCCTTAAAAAAGCATCCGGAACACAGGGCATTCTGGGAATGCTCCGTAATGTGAACCTGTATTTGGGCGGCGGCCTTTATGTATTGTCAGCGCTGCTGAATATCTGGGTATTAAGATACCTGGATTATTCCGTTGTATTGCCGCTCACTTCCTTGACCTACATGTGGACTATGTTCCTGTCACGTGCATTTTTGAAGGAAAAGATCACGGTCCGGAAGATCATCGGAGTGGTATTGATCATTGCCGGAGCTGTTTTGGTATCGATGAAGATCTGATTATTGCTTACAGGCTCTCGAAATAAGGCATCCTGTCCTTGAAATAGACCGTCTCTGTAAATCCGAGCGACTTTAAGTATTCTGTAGCCTCGTCGAAACAGACTGCGAACGTGCCGTCGAAATGAGAGTCTGAGCCAAGGCATATCATCTTGCCGCCCATGTCCCTGTATCTGTTGAGGATGGCTGCGTCCGGAAGGTGCCTTGTAAATCCTCTCTCTTTGTGTTTTTGTATGGACTTGGTGTTGATCTCCAATGCCTTGTTTCTTGAGATGATCGCTTCGAAGAATCTGTCAAACTCTTTGGGGCATTCATCGTATGTGACGAAATCAGAGAGGTTGTCCGTATATCTGTTGATGTAGTCGTAATGCGCTGCCACGTCGTAGTTTTCGCAGTCCTCGCTCATTTCAGCCATCATGGCCATATATTCGGTGTGAAGTTCCTTGGCGGGCATCTTGTAGCACTCACGGTCGGCATAGAAGTCCTTGCCCCTGAAAAGGTGCACGCTTAAAAGGACGACATCGAGTGGGATGAGTCCAGCTATCCTGTCGATCTCTTTGGCAACATGAGGCTGATAGCCGAATTCTATGCCTTTTAAGAGTTCCAGATCAGGTGCTGCTTTGACACGCCATTCTTCGAATGCCTTGTCATATTCTTCGAGATCGAAAGTCCAGTCAAGCCCGTCATCGGGGAAGAAGACCTCATAGTGTTCAGTTATTCCTATCCTGGAAAAACCTTTGGAAAGTGCCTGGCTTATAAGCTCATCTATCGTCTGTCCCGCATCAACAGAGAAGTGTTTTGTATGATTGTGGCCGTCGGTTACCATAAATGTCCTCATATTTAAAAGATTTTATTTAAACTTATGGTATCATAAGTTGATTAGAAAAGAGGTGGTATTATGCCAAAGAAAAAAGAAACCAAAAAGATCAAGACCGGCGAGCTTTTCGCTGAGTTTCCCAACCTTTACGAGACAGCGTCGGAAGACGATATGACTGCGACTTTCGAATTTGCCGAAGAATATAAGGCTTTCCTCGACAATTCAAAGACTGAGCGCGAGTTTGCGGCCAATGCCATACAGGCAGCTGAGGAACTCGGTTTTGTGGATATCGCCACGTTAGATGTCTTAAAGCCCGGTGACAAGGTATATCAGAGCATCAAGGGAAAGGGCTTTGCTGCAGCCGTTATCGGCAAAAAGAGCCCTGCCGAGGGTTTTAACATCTTAGGAGCCCATATCGATTCACCCAGACTCGACCTTAAGCCCAATCCCATCTATGAGGATAACGACACCGTATATTTCAAGACGCATTATTACGGCGGCATCAAGAAATATCAGTGGACTACGATCCCTCTGAGCGTACACGGCGTCGTATTTACCAATGACGGTAAAGCTCATCAGATCGTTGTAGGAGAGAAGGATACCGATCCAGTCTTCTATATCACAGACCTTCTCCCGCACCTTGGTTCTGACCAGATGGCTAAGAAGGCTTCCGAATTTATCCCTGCCGAAGACCTGAATGTCATTATCGGCGGCATTCCCTGCACTGAGGATAAGAAGGTAAAGGATATCTTCAAGGCAGGCGTCCTCAAGATCCTCTTCGAACAGTACGGTATCAAGGAAAAGGACTTCGTTTCCGCAGAGATCGAGATCGTTCCCGCAACAAAGGCAAGGGATGTCGGCTTTGACCGTGCGTACATCGCAGCTTACGGACATGACGACAAGGTCTGCGCATATCCTGCACTGAGAGCTCTGCTGGCTCAGGAAAAGCCGAAGAAGACCTGTGTTTGCCTTCTTACGGATAAGGAAGAGATCGGTTCTTATTCCAATTCAGGAGCTACTTCCAACCTTTATGAGAACTTCCTCATGGAAGTCTTCGCCAAGGCTGAGGGCGGTATAGACAAATTCAACACTTTGAAGTTCCGCAAGGCTCTTGCGGCTACGAAGATGCTCTCCACGGATGTTACGACTGCTTACGATCCGAAGTATTCTAACGTATTCGAGAAGAATAACACCGCATTCATGTCTCACGGTCTTAAGATCGAGAAATATACCGGCGCGAGAGGAAAGTCCGGATGCTCTGAAGCTACAGGTGACTTCATCGCTGAGATCACTGATATCTTTGAGAAGAATTCCATCCCGTGGCAGACAGGCGAACTCGGACGCATCGATGCGGGCGGCGGCGGAACGATCGCTGCAGTCATGGCTGAGCTCGGTATGGATGTTGTCGACATGGGCGTACCCGTATGGTCAATGCATGCTCCCGTTGAAGTGATCTCAAAGATCGATCTTTATTATCTCTTCCTCGGATATAAGGCGTTTATCGAGAATATCGGATAATGGCTAAGAGAACGGTAGAACATAAGACAGCGATAAGGAACAGCGTCGGAAGGATCGCCATCTTCGGTCTTTTCGTGCTGGTCCAGATCGCGGCCTTTATCGTTCTCGTCGTTCTTTTGGGTAACAAGTTCCCGTCGCTGGACATTTTGATGAGAGCCATTGCGATAATCATCGCGCTTGGTATCAATTCAAGAGACCATAACGGAGTGTTCAAGCTCATCTGGGTCATCGTTATACTGGTCCTGCCGATCCCGGGACTTCTTTTCTATGTGCTCAATAACTACAGCAGTTCCAAGCACAAGATAAAGAAGCGTCTGGATAAGGTGGATCTGATGGTATTCAGCCATCTGAATCATAACGATGATATCTTCGCCGAATTCAAGCAGGAAGATCCCGCCAGAGCTTCCAATGCCAGATATCTGAGAAACTTTAACTTCCCGATCTATGAGGGTACGGATATTAAGTACTTTCCCGTCGCTTATGACAGTTATAAGGCTCAGATAGAGGACATAAAGAAGGCAAAGAAATTCGTCTATCTTGAATATCACGCGATAGAGAATAAGGAAGCATTTGAGCCTCTTCACGAGGCATTGAAGGAGAGAGCCGCGGCAGGTGTAGACTGCAGAGTCCTTTACGATGACGTCGGTTCGTTCCTTTTCATCAACAGGAATTTTGTAAAGCTCTTAGAGTCAGAAGGCATCAACTGCAATGCGTTCAATCCTGCTTATCCGTTCCTGTCTCTGTTCATGAATAACAGGGACCACAGGAAGATAACCGTTATCGACGGCAAAGTGGGATATACGGGCGGATATAATATCGCCGACGAATACTTTAATTTGGTCAATCCGTACGGACAGTGGAAGGACAACGGCATCAGACTTGAAGGTCCCGCCGTTCAGAGCCTTACCGCGATGTTCGTCGAGATGTGGAACTTTGCCGACATCAAGCGTAAGGACGATGACCTGATGACTTTCGAGCCGATGGTGATAGAACCCGTTGCAGGTTCTTCCGGTTACTGCGTGCCTTACTGCGACAGTCCGCTGGACCTTGAGCCGATCGGTGAGAACGTATATCTCAACATGATCAATAATGCCCAGGAATTCTGCTGGTTCATGTCTCCGTATCTCGTGCTTTCCGATGAGCTTGCAAGAGCTCTTCAGATCGCAGCAAAGAGAGGCGTCGACGTCAGGATAATGACTCCCGGCATTCCTGACAAGAAACTTACATATAATGTCACGAGATCCTACTACAACATGCTCGTCACGAGCGGTGTCAGGATCTACGAATACACACCGGGATTCAATCATTCGAAAACATGTCTCTGCGATGATAAATGCGCCGTGGTCGGAACGATCAACCTGGATTTCAGGAGCCTTTACCATCATTTCGAGAATGCGGTATATATGTACAGGGCAGACTGCATTCACGATATCAAGCAGGACTTTACAGATACGATCGCGGAATGCAGGGATGTTACTGAGAAATACAGTAAGAGACCCAATATCTTTGTACGGTTCTTCAAGTCCATCTTAAGACTTATCGCGCCGTTGCTTTAATATTTTGGAGGTAATTACATGTCTGTTCGTTTTTATAATAGCAGGATCCTGACCATGGAAGATAACAAAGTGACCGAAGGGGAGCTTTGGACCGAAAATGACAGGATAAGCTATATCGGACCTTCCGCTGATAAGGGCGATAAGGTCTTTGACCGTGAGATAGACTGCAAAGGCGGTCTCCTGATGCCGGGTCTCAAGAATGCGCATACCCATTCGGCAATGACGTTCTCCAGATCCCTGGCAGATGAATACTGCCTCAACGACTGGCTCTTTAAGGCAATATTCCCGAGAGAAGCAAAGCTTACCGCCGAGAGCGTTTACTGGCTGTCTAAGCTTGCTTACGCTGAATATCTTTCAGGCGGAATAACAGCATGTTTTGATATGTATTTCGAGAAGGACGCGAATGCGAAAGCTGCGGTCGAGACCGGATTCAGACATGTATTCTGCGGTGCGGCCAATGATTTCGGCGGGATGGAAGAACTTGAAGATTTCTATGACAGGCTTAATTCATACGATCCGCTGGTGTCCTTTATCTACGGTTTCCACGCGGAATACACGACCTGTGAGGACAATCTGAAGAAGATATCCGAACTTGCCCATAAATATGAGGCTCCGGTATTTGCACACATCTCAGAGACTAAAGCTGAAGTAGACGGATGCATCGAAAGATACGGCTGCACGCCTGCAGTCCTTTTTGACAGACTCGGCATCTATGATTTCGGCGGCGGCGGTTTCCACTGCGTATGGTTTACCGATGAGGACCGCGATATCTTTAAGAAGAGAGGTCTCTGGTCTGTATTTAATGCCTGCTCAAATCTTAAGCTCGCAAGCGGCATCACACCTGTTTACAAGTTTATTGCCAACGACATGAAGATCGCGATAGGTACCGACGGCGCAGGCTCAAACAACAGCCTCTCGATGTTCCGTGAGATGTACCTTGACACCGTCCTTTCCAACGTTGAGACTGGAAATGCAGCTGCGGTTGATCCGTTTACCATCCTTAAGGCAGGAACAACAGGCGGAGCTCTTTGCATGGGCCTTAAAGATTCGGATGTCCTTGCTGAAGGAAAGAAGGCGGACATCATACTGATCGACATGAACAGGCCTTCCATGCAGCCTGAGAACAACATTGCCAGAAATATCGTTTACAGCGCCGATAACTCCGTTGTTAAGATGACCATGATCGACGGAAAGATCCTCTATGAGGACGGTAAGTACAGCACACTCGATCTCGATGAGGTCATCCGCGAATGTAATAAGCTGATGAAGGATCTGGCATAAGAGATCATGAAGTTCCTGATAAAGCATATCGGCAAATATAAGACTGCCTCGATCTTAAGCCCCGTGTTTAAGCTTCTCGAGGCGTGCTTTGAACTGACTGTTCCTCTCATAGTTGCAAAAGTCATTGACCTGGGTATCAAGCAGGGCGACATGGCGTATGTCAGGTCAAGGGTGCTCATCCTTGTCCTCTTTGCGGTAGTGGGCTTTGCCAGCGCAATAACTGCGCAGTATTTCGCGGCTTATGCTGCTACGGGCATATCCTCGGGCATCAGAAAGAGTCTGCACGACAAGCTCCAGACTCTTTCCGTGAGCGACTATGAAAAGGTCGGCAATTCAGGCATGGTCACTCTCCTGACTTCTGACGTCAATCAGATACAGACCGGCATCAATCTTTTCTTGAGACTTCTTTTGAGATCGCCTTTTATCGTTATCGGCGCATGCATAATGGCAGCAGTCGTCAAGCCTTCGATGGCTTTGATCTTTGTTTGCTGTACGGCGCTTCTTGCCACCGTGATAGGTCTTAACATGAAGTCCTCGATCTCAAGGCATAAGGAGTCCAGGGAAGGCCTTGACGCTCTCGTTAAGAAGACATCAAACGGCATAGCAGGTCAGAGAGTCATTAGAGGTTTTAACAAGACTTCCGGTGACTATGAGAAATTCGAGTCAAAGAGCAAATCTCTTAATGCATCCCAGATAAAGGCAGCTGATTTTGCGGCATGGCTCAATCCGCTGACCTACGCCGTGGTTAATCTCGCGATATGTCTTTTGATATACAGAGGCGCCGTCCATTTCAACATCGGAGATCTTTCTGACGGACAGGTTGTCGCTCTCTATAATTACATGTCACAGATCCTTGTGGAGCTCGTTAAGCTTGCAAATCTTATAGTTTCCGTATCAAGAGCTTATGCATGCCTTAAGAGGGCAGAGGGGCTCTACGGCATAAAGAGTACAGCAACTCAGGGCTCTGGAGCATTAAGCGGCAATTCTGTTTCCGTTTCCGTGAAAAATGCTTCATTCACTTATCCGGGAAACAACGAGGAATCGGTAAAGGATTTCTCCGTTGACATTAAACCTGGCGAGACCATCGGCATAATCGGAAGCACAGGCTGCGGCAAATCAACCGCCGCGGCTCTTATCGCCGGCATTTATCAGCCTCAGGAAGGCGAGGTGCTCCTGGACGGAATAAACATAAACGACATAGCAGCTTCGAGCCTGGCTTCTTCAGTTGGTATGAGTCTCCAGAAAACAAGGCTCTTTAAGGGTTCTCTCAAGGAAAACATCACATTGGGACGCAAGGAGCTGTCTGATGAAGATATCAGTGACGCATGCAGATTATCCTGCAGCGACGACGTTGTATCTTCAAAGAAGGAAGGGCTTGATTATGAGATCTCCGACGGCGGCGCGGGTCTTTCGGGCGGACAGAGACAAAGGATCGGCATAGCAAGGGCGCTTGCGGGAAGACCGGGCCTTATTATTCTCGACGACTCGACTTCTGCTCTAGACTGGGGAACCGAGAAAAGGCTCCTAAACAACATCGGCTCCATAGAGACAAAGCCTACGGTTATCCTTATCTCGCAGAAGGTAAGGACATGCATGAACTGCGACAGGATAATCCTGATGGATGACGGCAGGATAGAGGCGATAGCCCCGCATGAGGAACTCCTCAGGATATCCGAAAACTACAGATACATGAACTCGCTTCAGATGAAGGGAGGTGCCTCATGAACACTAAGAATATCAGGCGCCTTCTGTCTTATCTCAAGGGTTCGGGTCCTCTTGCCGTACTCTCCATTGTTATCGGCATCCTTTTCGGATGCGCAGGTGTCGCGATACCGTATTTCGCAGGAAGAGCCGTCGACTCATTGGGCGATATGGATAAGCTCGTAAAGCTGATCGTCAATATTATCGTTCTGCTTGCCGTTGCAGCCGTACTGCAGTTCGTCATGATCAAGATAAATAACCGCATCGCGTATACGATCGGACTGAATCTAAGGAATGCCGCTTATGCCAAGATGCATAAAGTAACCATGGCTTATATCGACAGGTCTTCCGTCGGAGCTCTTCAGAGTCTCATCATCAGTGACGTTGAGACCGTATCTGACGGCATGCTGTTATTCCTGAACCAGTTCGCTTCTGGCATCGCGACGATAATAATTACCCTTGCTGTAATGTTCTACATCAACTGGAAGATATCCCTCATCGTCGTTATATTCACGCCCGTTTCGATCGCCGTTTCCACCCTGATCGCCAAAGGCGCATACAAGTCCTTTGCAAAACAGGCGCAGATAAGAAGCAGACAGACTTCCTACGTCGCCGAATCCGTAAATAACTTCAGGGAGTGCAAACTCTATGACGTTACTTCGGAAAGGATCTCCGGTTTTGATGGGATAAACGAGGAATACAAGAAGACTTCTACCAAAGCCACATTCCTCTCATCCATCAGCAATCCTTCCTCGAGATTCGTAAACGCCCTTATCTACGCCGGAGTCGTATTTACGGGATGCATGGCGGGCATTGGCGGTGCGATAACGCTTGGCTCGCTTACGACGCTACTGGCATACGCCAACCAGTTCATGAAGCCTTTCAACGACCTTTCCGCGGTATATACGGAGCTTTCCGACAGTTTTGCATGTCTTGCCAGGATCTTCGCGCATTTGGACAGTCCCGAGATACCTGAAGAAAAGATCACGGAAGCACTGCCCGATAAGAACACGAAGTTTGATATCGAGTTTAAGAATGTCAGTTTCTCGTATGTTGAGGGAAGACCCGTGCTTCAGGATATCTCGTTTAAGGTCGGCAAGGGTGAATCCTTTGCGATAGCGGGTCCCACGGGCTGCGGCAAGACGACGCTAATCAATCTTCTGATGCGTTACTATGAGCCTGATTCGGGAGATATCCTCATCAACGGCAGGTCAATAAAAGATATCCCGAGGTCGGAGCTCCGTCACTATATCGGGTTCGTTACACAGGATACCTGGCTTTCGGATGACACGGTAATGGAAAACATCAGATTCTCGGGTTCTCACATTACCGAGGATCAGGTTTTCGCGGCCGCGAAGAAAGCAGGATGCGATTCTTTTATAAGAAAACTGCCAAAGCGGTATAATGAGATATTGGACAATTCGAGGGATGATATCTCGGAAGGTCAGAAGCAGCTCCTTACTATAGCAAGAGCCATGGCTTCCGATCCTTCGATAATGATCCTCGATGAGGCCACGTCATCAGTAGACGTTGTTACTGAAGACCGCATTCAGAAGGCCATAAGGGAGCTTCTGAACGGAAGAACGAGCATAATAATCGCGCACAGGCTCTCGCAGATCACGAACTGTGACAAGATCGTCGTAATAGACGGCGGCAAGGTCTCGGAGATCGGATCACACGATGAGCTTATCGCAAACGGCGGATTCTACAGCAGGCTTTACGCCTCGTACATATCCGATTAAAGGAGGAACTATGAGCAACTGTAAGCTCGAAGAATTCAAGACTTATATCAAAGGCAGGAAGGCTGCCGTTATCGGCATCGGCATCTCGAACACGCCGCTTATAAAGTGGCTTGTATCGCTGGGCTGTGATGTTACGGCGTGCGATAAGATGACCGAGGAAGATCCTGTCTTAAGAAAGAATATCGATCTGCTGAAGCAGGTGTCGCCTGACATCAAATGGTCTTTGGGCGATTCTTATCTCACGCATCTGAGGGATGATCATTACGATATCGTTTTCAAGACCCCTAAGATGAGGTTTGAGACTCCCGAACTACAGGCATTAAAGGAGATGGGATCCATTCTTACGACTGAGATGGAGCTTTTCATGAACCTCTGTCCCGCGGAGATCTTCGCGATCACGGGTTCTGACGGAAAGACCACTACGACTACTCTTACTGCCGAGATCTTAAAGCAGGCCGGATATAAGGTCTGGATCGGCGGAAATATCGGAACTCCGCTCCTCGACAGGATCGCCGAGATAGGACCTGATGACAAGGTCGTTCTCGAGTTGTCTTCTTTCCAGCTCCTTGGCATGAGTACGCCTGCCGATGTCGCGATAGTTACGAATATCACGCCTAACCATCTGGATTTCCATAAGGACTACGACGAATACATCCAGGCAAAGGTTAATGTTTTCAGGAACCAGGGTCCGGTAGGAAAGGTTATCCTTAATGCTGGATGCGATCTTACTTATGAGATGAAGGATCTCGCAAGAGGAAGAGTAAAACTCTTTTCGGCCAACAAGGGCAAGGTAATGAGATCAGATTCGCCGCTTTATCCCAGAGCTTATACGGAAGACGGCAGACTGGTCTATGAGGAACATGGTGAGATCTTCGATATCTGCGGCGTAAACGAGATCTTTATTCCCGGCAGCCATAATGTCGAGAATTTCCTAGCCGCGACATGTGCTGTTATTGACTATGTAAAACCTGAGGATATCGCTTTTGTAGCAAAGAACTTCAAGGGAGTTCCGCACAGGATCGAGTTCATCAGAGAGCTTGACGGGGTAAGGTGGTATAACTCATCCATAGATACTTCGCCGAACCGTTCGCTCAACACCATGAACGCGCTGGCATCAAGAAATGAGCACGGCGTTCTTATCTGCGGCGGTGCCGACAAGAAGTGTCTTTATGCCAAACTCGGTGATGCTATCTTGAATGTATGTGACAGGATTATAATCTACGGTTCAAATGCCGATCTCGTCACTGACATAATCGCAAAGGAAGCAAAAGGACGCAAATATGAGATTTACCGCATCCCCGATAAGGAGGGCGATGTCTATGAGTTCCCCAAAACACGCGACAATGTCGTAAATGCTTATAAAGAGGCGATCAGAAAGGCCAGGGAGTGGGCTAAGCCCGGTGAGATAGTCATTATGTCTTCCATCGGCACGTCATACGACCATTTCAGGCACTTTGAACACAGAGGAGACATGTTCAGGGATCTCGTAAACGGACTTGAATAATACTGTTGGCTCTTGGGTGGAGGAAAGAATATGGCTGACATGAATTATCAAAGATACAAGGCTCATCCGACCGTGGATCTTCCGGACCGAAAGTGGCCCGGGAACAGGATAACCAAGGCGCCCATCTGGTGCTCTGTCGATCTTAGGGACGGAAACCAGGCGCTTGAAGTCCCCATGACGCTCGAAGAAAAGGTCGAGTTCTTCAAGTATCTCTGCTCTGTTGGTTTTAAGGAGATCGAGATTGGTTTTCCCGCTGCTTCTGAGACAGACTATAATTTCTGCAGATACCTGATCGATAATGACCTCATTCCTTCGGATGTTGCCATTCAGGTCCTCACACAGTCAAGGAGCCATATCATCGATAAGACAATGGAGGCCGTAAAAGGAGCTCCTGCGGTCATAATCCACCTTTACAATGCGACCAGCACGCTCCACAGAGACGTTGTATTCGATTTCTCGTGCGAAGAATGCATCAAGCTCGCCGTTGACGGCGCAAAGATGATAATAGACAGGATCAGGGAAGATAAGAGCGGAACGAAGTTCATGCTCGAGTATTCGCCCGAAGCTTTTTCAGACACGGAACTCGATTTCGCGGTTCAGATCTGCGATTCGGTACTTGACGTCTGGCAACCCACGCCCGAAAACAAGGTGATAATCAATCTCCCCGAGACAGTCGAATACCAGACGGCAAATGTCTATGCCGACCAGATAGAGTATTTCACCAGACATACAAAGTGGAGGGAATCCATCATCGTCTCGCTGCATACGCACAACGACAGAGGCACGGCGGTCGCCACTTCCGAATTCGGTCTGATGGCAGGAGCCGACAGGGTGGAGGGTACGCTCTTCGGCAACGGTGAGAGAACCGGAAACGTCGATATAATTACGCTTGCGATAAACATGATGATGTTAGGCATCAATCCGGGACTTGACTTTTCTGATATGAACAAGACCATTGATATCTATGAGGAACTTACCGGCATGAAGGTCGAGCCCAGGCACCCGTGGGCCGGAAAGCTTGTATTTACTGCGTTCTCGGGTTCTCATCAGGATGCGATAAACAAGGGCAGAAAGAAGATGGAAGAGCGAGGAGAGAGCATCTGGGCAGTTCCGTATCTTCCTATCGATCCCAAGGATGTCGGAAGGGAATACGAGCCCATCATCCGCATCAATTCGCAGTCGGGCAGGGGCGGCATCGCTTATGTCATGGAGACTTATTTCGGAGTTCAGCTCCCGAAGAGATTCCAGCGTGATTTCCTGCCTGTCGTCAAGGCTGCCACTGAAGCCGGCGGTACTGAAAACGAGCTTACTCCGCAGCAGATTTTCGATCTGTTCGACGACAAGTTCATCAACGTTCTTGAGCCTTACGGCTTAAAGAACTTCTCCGAGCAGCAGGACAGCGACCAGGTATCCACCGTGGAAGCCCTTATAACATACGGCGGCGAGGAATTCACCATAAAAGGGCAGGGCAACGGTCTTTTGGATGCTTTTGTCAGTGCTTTCAGCAAATATACGGGTATCGATTTCTCCATCTCGAATTACTCCGAGCATGCCATGAAGTCAGGTTCTGACTCCGCGGCTATCACTTATATCGAGATAACCAACAAGGCAAACAGGAACACTTACATCGGAGCCGGTGTATCGAGCTCAGTCACAAAATCATCCGTCCGTGCCGTAGTTTGTGCATTTAACAGGATGATAAGTGTGTTATGATTGTCTGGTTTGTAAAAAGGAGATAATTGATCTATGGAATGGTTTTTGGATTATGTAGTTGCTTTGCTGTTCGGTATCGTGGAGGGCGTCACTGAGTGGCTTCCCGTAAGTTCAACCGGACACATGATCATATTGAACGAGTTCCTAAAACTCAACGTTTCACCTGAGTTTTATGACCTTTACCTTGTAGTCATCCAGCTCGGCGCCATCATGGCTGTCGTTGTGCTCTTCTGGAAAGACATATGGCCCTTCGGTGTAAAGGACAATGATCATCCGTTTGCAAAGACCGGCATAGGCAGCTGGATAAAGAAGGACAAGATCATTATGTGGCTCAAGATCGTTGTTGCCTGCATTCCCGCCATTATTGTCGGCATTCCTTTTGATGACTGGCTCGATGAGCATCTTTACAACTATGTTGTAGTTGCAATAGCTCTTATCGTTTTCGGTGTGGCATTCATCGTTGTTGAGCATCTTAAGAAGGATTCGACTCCTTCCGTCAAGACCGTAAACCAGATCAACTGGGGACATGCTGTCGTTATCGGCCTTTTCCAGCTCCTTGCTGCCATTTTCCCCGGCGCTTCAAGATCAGGTTCCATCATCGTGGGTTCCATCGGCATCGGTATAAAGAGAGATGCTGCTGCGAAGTTTGCTTTCTTTCTGGCAATTCCCGTCATGTTCGGTGCAAGCATTCTCAAGATCCTGAAGTACGACGGTAGCGTTACCGCTCATGAGGTCGGACTTCTTCTTGTAGGCATGATCACGGCATTCGGCGTCAGCCTGCTCATCATCAACAGACTCATGGCTTTTATCAGGAAGCATTCGTTCACCGTATTCGGCTGGTACCGTATTGCATTGGGCGTCCTCGTCCTCATCCTCGGCGCAGTCGGAGTCATCGGCGGCAACGGCGCTTCTATGGCCTGATATTTCCGGAAAAGTTTTGCCTCAAAACATATAATATTTTTAATAAGTATATTAGCCTGTTTATGCTATAATCCATACTGATTTATTATGCAGACAGGAGAGCACTTTTGCGAAAGTATATATACAACAGCCGCGATGTGGCGGCTTACTTCAAATATTTCTCGGTCCCGAGCTATCTTGAAGTGTCATATATGCAGTATATCTTCAATCTCGGGAACAAGGTCTTAGCTGAACCTTTGACGCACGATTTCGAGTATTTCAAGAAGGAAGTCTACAGGGAACTCTATTTCCTGTGGGCCAACGGCTTTGAGAACGAGAAGGCCGATATATCCAAGATGACTTCTGAAGGCGACCTGTCGCTTATCTGCGACCAGGAATGCATCTGTCTTGAGTCTTATATGAAGCTTATCTGCCTTCATCTTATTTTTTCGGGCAATCTGCCATATATCACTTTGAACTTTACGGGTCTCATGACCCAGCTCGGCATAAAGTGCGGAGTCGAACTCTACGAAGCCAACTGCAAGACCATCTGCGATTCACTGCAGCTTGAGGTCAGAGATACATTCGGAAAGCCTTTTGATCTTGCATTGGGCGTTCCGGACGAGCTCCTGCGCGTTTCTTTGAGCGCTGAGTTTAAGGAAGGCCTTGATTCAAGGAACTTCAAAGAAACTTTGAGGAGCGAGCAGATGAACTGGCTTAAGGATCTAAAGGACAAGTCCTTTAAGCTCTTCGGTTCCATCCCCTCACGCAAGAAATCAACAAACAAACCGCGCCAGAACGGCGCTTCACGCAAGAGCTACAGGGAAACGGGTTATCCTGCGGCTCAAAAATCGGTACAGCCCAAGGGCATGCCGAAGCAAGAAAGATAAGATAACTGGAGGTTATTGATGGACAAGGTATACAAGCTCGGTCTTGATATCGGATCTACAACGATCAAGGTGGTCCTGCTGGACGGAGAGGAGATCATCCACAGCGACTATCAGAGGCATCACTCGGACGTATCGGGTCTTTTGAATGACCTGTTCGAGGATCTTAACAAAAAGTTCCCCGGCATCAACGTCGATGTCGTAATAACAGGTTCCGGCGGACTATCCGTTGCAAACTGGCTCGGATTCAAGTTTACGCAGGAAGTTATGGCCGAGACACAGGCCATTAAGACATATCACCCTGAGACCGATGTCATAATAGAGCTCGGCGGTGAGGATGCCAAGATCACTTACATGCACCCGGTACTTGAGCAGAGAATGAACGGTACATGCGCAGGCGGTACGGGTTCTTTCATAGACCAGATGGCTTCGCTCCTTCAGACCGATGCTGACGGTCTCAACAACTTTGCAAAAGATTACAGATCGCTCTATACGATCGCAAGCCGCTGCGGCGTTTTCGCCAAATCCGACCTGCAGCCGCTGATCAACGAAGGTGCGGCAAAAGAAGACCTCGCTGCTTCAATCTACCAGTCAGTAGTAAACCAGACTATATCTGGTCTCGCTTGCGGAAGACCTATCAAGGGCAATGTTACTTTCTTAGGCGGACCGCTGTTCTTCAATTCAGAGCTCAGGAACGCTTTCGAGCGTACTCTTGAAGGCAAGGTGGATTCCTTCTGGATGCCTGAGGAAGCCCAGATATACGTTGCGCTCGGTGCGGCTCTCTCGGCAGACGGCAAGAATCCCGTTAATCTTTCTGACCTCCTTGTAAAGCTTAAGAACAGGGAAGGTTTTGTTCCAGACATCATCAGGATCGATCCGATCTTCAAGAGCGAGGAAGAGAAGAAAGCTTTTGATGAAAGACATAAGAAAGATCAGATCCCGGTTCTTGATTTCAAGGATCAGCACGGAGGTCTTTTCTTAGGTATAGATGCAGGTTCGACAACTACTAAAGCCGTTGTCATGAACAAAAAGGGCGAGCTTTGCTACACATACTATGCAAGCAATAAGGGCAACCCCGTCATGAGCGCGGTCAATATCATGAAGGATATCTATTCGAAGATGCCCGAAGACTGCTATCTCGTCAATTCCTGCGTTACCGGTTACGGCGAGAACATCATCAAGGCAGCTCTTAACATCGATCTTGGTGAGATCGAGACTATGGCTCACTTCCAGTCTGCCAAGTTCTTCTGCCCGAACGTCGACTTTATCATCGACATCGGCGGCCAGGACATGAAGTGCATGAAGATCAGGAATGGTGTAATCGATTCCATCATGCTCAACGAGGCTTGTTCTTCGGGATGCGGATCCTTCATCCAGACATTCGCGCAGACGTTGGGACTTACAACGCCAGAGTTTGCCGAAGCGGCATTGAGTTCGACCAAGCCTGTCGATCTCGGAACGCGCTGCACGGTATTCATGAATTCCAAGGTTAAGCAGGCTCAGAAGGAAGGCGCCTCCGTAGGCGATATCTCTGCAGGTCTTTCGTATTCAGTCGTAAGAAACGCTCTCTACAAGGTTATCAAGATCCGCGATACGGAGCAGCTCGGTAAAAATATCGTCGTTCAGGGCGGTACATTCCTTAATGATGCCATACTGAGATGTTTCGAGCTCGTATCGGGACGTGACGTAATAAGACCTAACGTAGCAGGACTTATGGGTGCTTTCGGCGCCGCTCTCATAGCACAGAAGAGGGCAAAGGACGGAGCAAGGTCAAATGTACTCGGAAAGGATGAACTCGATTCATTCTCCATGGATACCGAGAATACACAGTGCCAGGGCTGCACGAACCACTGCCGTCTTACGATCGCGACTTTCTCCAACGGCACGAAGTTCGTATCCGGCAACCGCTGCGAGAGAGGCGAGGACCTGGCATTGGACAGGGAACCCGCAAACAACAAGAAGAAGCTCCCGAATCTTTTCGATTACAAGTATTCGAGAACATTCAGCTATTATAAGCCTCTGAAGCTTGAAGATGCTCCCAGGGGCGAGATTGGAATCCCCAGAGTACTCAACCAGTATGAGAACTATCCTTTCTGGTTTACTGTTCTCACAAAGCTCGGATTCAGGGTGCTCATCTCCGCAAGGTCTTCACATAAGATCTACGAAGGCGGCATGGAGACCATCCCTTCAGAGTCAGTATGTTATCCTGCAAAGCTCGCACACGGTCACATCGAGAATCTTATAGAGCGCGGAATAACGACCATATTCTATCCCGATGTTCCTTATGAGAATATCGAGAATTCCAATTCGAACAACCACTATAACTGCCCGATCGTATGCTCGTATCCGGAAGTTATCAGGAACAACGTCGAGAACCTTATCGAGAAGAACATCAGATATTTAAATCCGTTCATGCCTCTTGATAATCTCGATAATGTCGCAGAGCACCTTACGGAATGTTTCGCTTATCTCGGTGTGTCCGCAGATGAGGCGAAAAAGGCTGTTGAGGCCGGTGCCGAAGAATACTTCAAGTACAAGGAAGACATCAGGAACAAGGGTGTCGAGATATTGAAGGAGATGGAGGAAAAGGGCCTCAAGGGTATCGTCCTTGCAGGAAGACCTTACCACTGCGATCCCGAGATCAATCACGGCATCCCGCAGATGATCAATTCGCTGGGTCTTGCTGTCCTTACCGAAGACGCGGTTGCAAAGCCGGGCGTACTCAAGCGACCCATCAGAGTCATCGACCAGTGGATGTATCACACAAGACTTTATGAGGCAGCTGCTTTCGTCATCACTAGACCTGACCTTGAACTCGTACAGCTTACGAGCTTCGGATGCGGCCTTGACGCGGTTACTTCCGACCAGGTCCAGGAGATCCTTGAATCTTCAGGCAAACTCTATACGCTCCTTAAGATCGACGAGGTATCCAACCTCGGCGCCGCAAGGATCAGAATGAGATCACTTGTCGTTGCGATGAATGAGAGACTGGAACTCGAACAGACAGCTCAGTCCAATGCTGATTCTGATGACGCTCCGTATACAGTACACAGAGTGGAGTTTACGAAGGAAAACAAGAAGAATCATACGATCCTCGCGCCTCAGATGGCTCCCATCCAGTTCGAGTTTGTAGAGTCCGTATTCCATAAGCACGGATATAAACTCAAGCTCTTAAAGCAGGCCACGAGAGAGGATATCGAATGCGGCCTTAAATACGTAAATAACGATGCATGCTTCCCGACGCTCATCGTCGTAGGTCAGATGATCAACGCGATATTGAAGGGCGACATCGATCCTGACAACACCACGCTCGCGATCACACAGACGGGCGGCGGATGCCGTGCGACAAACTACGTTGCATTCCTCCGCAAAGCGCTGAAGGAGGCAGGATACCCTCAGATCCCCGTAATCACCATCTCTGCGCAGAGATTCGAAAAGAACGAGGGCTTCGAATACACCGTATCCTTCATACTTGATGCAATTAAGGCTCTGTGTGCCGGAGACATGCTCTCGACACTGCTTTTGAGAGTCCGTCCTTATGAGAAAGTGCCGGGTTCGGCTAATGCCCTGTATTCTTACGTCAACAGAGTCGGAAGGAGACTATTCAACCCGAAGAATCTCAATGACCTCACCGAGAGATACGATGTCATTATGCCCAACAGTTATTTCATGAAGAGCATCGAAGAGAAGAAGGCGATACGTGAGTGTCTGAGTTCCATCGGCGTCGATATGGATAATCCTCCGGTTATCACGAAGTATAAGGAATTCGTTAAGTTCGCAGTGGCTAAGTTTGACGCTCTGCCTCTTGCCGACATCCCGAGAAAACCGCGTGTAGGCCTTGTAGGAGAGATCCTCGTTAAGTTCCAGCCTGACGCAAACAACAATGCCATTGACGTTATCGAGGCTGAAGGATGCGAAGCCGTATTGCCCGGCGTTCTGGACTTCTTCCTGTACTGTGCCTATAACCCGCTCTGGCAGGCTCAGAACCTCGGAAAGAGCAAGAAGACAGGTTATCTCATGAAGACAGCCATCAGGTTCCTGGAGTCACTCAGAAAGCCGATCAACAAGGAATTTGCAAAGACAAACGGCAAGTTCATGCAGAGCGAGAGGATTCAGGAACTCGCGGAGAAGTCATCGACTGTCTTAAGCTGCGGCAACTCCTGCGGTGAGGGCTGGTTCCTGACCGCCGAGATGATCGAGCTCATCCAGGACGGCGTTCCGAACATCATATGTGCACAGCCTTTTGCGTGCCTGCCTAACCACGTAACCGGTAAGGGCATGATCAAGGAGCTCAGGAGACAGTATCCGAAGTCCAACATCGTTCCGATCGATTACGACCCGGGTGCATCTGAAGCCAATCAGCTCAACAGGATCAAGCTCATGATCAGCACGGCTCGTGCAGTAAGAGAGCAGGAGATCGAAGAAGAGCAGAAGCGTTCATAAGCATAAGAGGTATTGATATGAGCACACTCCTTCTGGTTGACGGAAATTCCATAATGAACAGAGCCTACTATGCCGTGATCGGCAGGGCTCCCATGACCGCGCCCGACGGCACTCCGACAGGAGCTGTAAACGGTTTCTTCAATTCAGTCCTGGGCGTGATGAAGGAATATAATCCCGATCACATGTGCGTTCTCTTCGACAGGAGAGAGCCCACGTTCAGACATAAGATGAGCACGGATTACAAGGCTAACCGAAAAGGTATGCCTGACGATCTTGCAGCTCAGATGCCGGTCGTTAAAGAACTTCTTGACGCTTACGGTATAAGACGTATGGAACTTGCCGGATATGAGGCGGACGACCTTATCGGAACCCTTTCAAAGCAGGGCGAGGAACTCGGGATGGACGTCTATATCTTCAGTGGCGACCACGACGATTTTCAGCTCATTTCCGACAAGGTATCGGTAATCATGCCTCAGTCGGGAAAGGGCAAGGAGCCGAGAGTCTTATTCGACCGGAGGATGTTCGAAGAAACATACGGTGTAAGACCTGAGGTCTTCGTCCAGGTAAAAGCTCTCATGGGCGATAATTCAGACAACATCAAAGGTGTCGAGAAAGTAGGAGAGAAGACCGCTTTCAAGCTAATCGCCGATTACGGTTCATGCGACGGCGTTTACGAGAATGCAGATAAATTGTCTCCGGCTCTTAAAGAGAGGATCAAGGCTTCAAGAGAACTGTTGGATCTCAACATAAAGCTCTGCACGATCGACAGGGAAAGTCCCGTTGAATTCACGGCAGGAGATTCCGTTTATCCTTCTGACACGAGAGATCTTTCTGCTATGTCCGGATTATTGAACCGTCTGGCCTTAAGGTCGCTTCTGAAAAAACTCTCTTTGGAAGACGTCAAGCCTGCAGGATTTGAACCTGCTGTTCCGGCCGATGATTTTGTAAGCGGAATTGCATCTGAGACAGAAAGTGTCTTAAAGAACGGAATTACCGTAAAGAATGAGGCACCGTCTTCTTTTGATTTTGACAACCTTAACTGCGGCATCGATTTTGCTGATACGCCTTCGGGTGTAAAGGTCATCCTTTTGGACTGGAACAGCAAGACTGCTTATTCGGCGGAACCTCAGGATGTTGAAAGGCTCGCCGGCGGAAAACGGATATTCCCGGTCGCATATGAATATAAGGACAGATCGAAATATCTGAAAGAACCTTTGAAGTGTATTGATTCCGTTTTCGACTGCGAGATAGCGGGTTATGTTCTGAATATTCTTTCAGGAAAGCCCGATCTTCAGAGACTTTACGAGAGTGTAGTAATGGCTGCGTTCCCCGTCGAGGAAAAGAAGGGACCCGTAAAACAGCTCTCGCTCTTTGACGAGATCGCCCCCGATGACGGTTCTTCGAAGATAAACGAATGCGCAGAAAGACTCCTTACCGTAATGGCGATCGCCAAAGTAATGTCAAGGGACATCGAGAAGGATAAGGATCTGAAGACTCTTCTTTATGAGATAGAATATCCTCTCGTAATAACACTTGATAAGATCGAGAGGAACGGAATGCATGTATCAGGCGAAAAACTTGCCGAACTGCATGCTGAATACACAAAGCGCCTTGAAGACATCGGCGCCAGGGTCTATGACATCTGCGGCAAAGAATTCAATATCCTGTCGCCCAAGCAGTTAGGCGAGATCCTTTACGGTGAGAAGTATCTGAATCTGCCTTCAGGAAAGAAAGGCAAGAGCGGTGATTTCTCCACGGGCATAGAAGAATTAAACCGGTTAAGAAGCTATTCTCCCGCGATCGATTACATCATCAAATACAGGGAGCTCTCTAAGCTCGATTCCACCTACGCTCTGGGTCTTGCCCGCGCGATAAAGAGCGATTCGAGGATCCACACGACATTTACTCAGGCAATGACCAACACGGGAAGGCTTTCTTCGACGGAGCCCAACCTCCAGAACATCCCCGTAAGGACCGATGAGGGATCGAGACTCCGTGAGGCATTTACCGCTGAGGAAGGAAAGATCCTGGTAGATGCGGACTATTCGCAGATCGAGCTCAGGATCCTTGCCGCACTCAGCGGGGATGAGGTAATGTGTTCCGCATTCCTTGAGGGCGAGGATATTCATAAGAGGACTGCGGCAAAGGTTTTCGGCGTATCGGAAGACATGGTCACGAATAAGATGAGGGCTACTGCAAAAACAGTAAACTTCAGCATCATATACGGCATCTCCGATTACGGTCTTGCTCAGGATCTCGGTATCGGATATAAGGATGCGGCCGAACTGATCAAGGAGTACGGCGTTCAGTTCCCGGGTGTTACCGGATATCTCGAAAAGCTCAAGAAGCTCGGAGAGGAAAAAGGATTTGCGGTTACAGAGTATGGCAGGAAGAGGATATTGAACGAACTTAAGAGCCAGAACAGGAACATAAAGAATTTCGGCTACAGGGTGGCGATGAATACGCCGATCCAGGGAACTGCAGCGGACATAATAAAGATCGCAATGAACCGCGTAAGCAAGGCGCTCGAAGAGCGTCTGCCCGGCGCAAAACTCGTAATGCAGGTTCACGACGAACTCATTTGCGAATGCGATATCGAAGATAAGGATCTCTGTGCGGAGATATTAAAGACCGAGATGGAAGCTGCCGCTTCACTCAGCGTTCCGCTCCTTGCAGAGGTAGGATTCGGAAAGGACTGGCTGGAAGCTAAATAATGTTTGTATTGGGAATCACAGGCGGAATAGGAAGCGGAAAGAGTACAGTGTCTTCTCTCCTTGCGGAAAGAGGACTTCCGGTGCTCGATGCCGATGAGATATCGAGAAGCGTAACAGGACCGATGGGCAGAGCCATGCCCGAGATCGCTTCTGTGTTCGGGAATAAGGTCGTTACATCCAATGGCGCACTGAACCGCCGTGTCATGTCTGACATAGCGTTCGGCGACAAGAAGAAACTCGATGAACTGAGCACGATAATACACAGACATGTTTTCGAACAGATAGACGAGACTCTCGCAAAAGAGAAGGAGAAGGGTACCAAGTGCGTTGTATTGGACGTACCGATCCCAGTCAACAAGTTCCGTGATCTGTGCGACCAGATCTGGGTCGTCACATGTGATAAGGATGTTAGGCTTGCAAGGCTCAGAAAACGCGGAATGGATAAGGAAGAGGCTGAAAGAAGGATCGCGGTCCAGATGACGGATGACGAATACTGTGAACTTGGCGATCACTCTATCGACAATTCCTGGGATCTCGACGATCTTAAGGATAAAGTCGATGTGCTGATAAGAGAACAGCTTCATGAGAGAGGTATCAGGATATGAATCTGGCGGCAGTCATTACGGCGTCGGTGTTTGTGCTTATATCTGTCGTTGCACTGATAATGCTTTTTGTAGGCAATATTCCTTTTGCATCAGGCATTTATAAGAACTTCTACCGTGCATGCTGCGGCGTATATGTGTCGGGAACCTTACTTGTTCTCGTGTTTACCCTGTTAATGAAAAACCTTCCCGTGGCTTTTGTCGTAATATCGAATGTTACGGTGCTCCTGGTGTTTGTCTTTACTGTAGGTCTCATCTATTTCATGACAAGATCTCTCACTGAGGCTGCAAAGAAGGCGGAAGAAAAGAAGAATGAAGAGTCCGAAAAATCAGAATAATAAAACCGTAAAGAAGACTACCGGAAGAAAGATCTTCGAACTTTTCGTTGCCATTGCCCTGATCTGTCTTGCAGTTTTTTTCGTCATGCTGTGCATGAATGCTCATGTGGTTAACAGCACTAAGGTTGATCTGTACACTTGGGAAGAATTTGAGGAGCCTTCTGTTTCCGGTACAACTCATTATGAAGCCGTTATAGTGCTCGGGTGCGCAGTTTGGGGCGATTATCCGAGTCCGATGCTCGCTGACAGATTAAGAACGGCGGCTCTTGTCTATAAGACCGGTTGTGCTGATTATGTGCTGGTCAGCGGAGACGGGAAAGATCCCGAGAAGTATGATGAGATAGTTCCCATGAGGGACTTTCTGATATCTGAGGGCGTTCCTGCAGATGCCATAAAGTGCGATCCCCTCGGTCTTTCAACTTATGATACTATGTTAAGGGCGGAGCGTGAGTTTGACATCAGTTCTGCCGTCGTGGTTACTACAGGATTTCATGTTGCGCGTTCTGTTTACGACAGCCGTGCGTTCGGTATCGAGTCGGTCGGTGTTGAGGCCATCAACACCGGTTATGAGATAAAACCGTACAATTACTGCAGGGAGTTTGTGGCGCGCTGCAAGGATATCTTCTACGCGCTGATCAAGCCGGGTTACTGATCGTTTATTGCTTTGAGGTGAGGTCTTCTATGAACTCCAGGAATACCAAGAGGCTCCCGACATATATCGGCGGTATATTTGCCATATTTGCCGGAGTATACTTCATCCTTTATCCTGAATTTGCTTCGGGCGTAATAGGCATCCTGTTCGGCATCGTTCTCTTCGTTGCGGGTATAACCGATGTCATCGGCTACATCATATCCATCAGGCAGTTCAGGGAGGAGAATTACGGTAAAGCCGCAGGCGCTGAGATAGTCCTCGTTTATTCGATAGTATTAATGGCCCTTGGTGTGATCTTCCTGCTTAAGACTGAACTAGTCCTGCAGGTTCTTTCAACCATAGTCGGCATATTTTTCCTTATCGACGGTATCGTCAAGCTCAGACAGGAGATCTTTTTGTTCCGCAGGAAGGACATATACAGCTGGGTGCTTTTACTCCTTGCCGTTGCTCTGATAGTCGCAGGCATAGCTCTTCTGGTTAATCCTTTTGAGGGAACGAGGAATATAATCGTGTTTACGGGCGCCGCGTTCATAGTAAGCGGACTTGAGACCTGTTTTCTGGGACTCTTCGGAAAGAATGATAAAAAATCCGCAAAGCACGGGAAGTGAACTTTGCGGATCTGAATTGTTTCTGATCTGGGTTGTTTGGTTTTATCAGACGTTGAATCTGAATACTACGACGTCGCCGTCTTTCATTACGTATTCCTTACCCTCTGACCTTACAAGACCTTTTTCCTTTGCTGCGTTATATGATCCGCAGTTGATGAGGTCATCGTAAGCAACAACTTCCGCTCTGATGAATCCTCTCTCGAAATCCGAGTGGATCTTTCCTGCTGCCTGGGGTGCCTTTGTGCCTTTCTTTATTGTCCAGGCACGGACTTCCTTGGGACCTGCGGTAAGGAAAGAGATGAGACCCAAAAGGGTATAGGAAGCGTTGATCATCTTGTCGAGGCCTGCGCTCTCGATGCCGAGGTCTTCAAGGAACATCTCGCGCTCGTCGGGTGCGAGTTCGCCCAGCTCCTCTTCGATCTTTGCGGAGATAACGACAACGCCGGAACCTTCCTTGGCTGCGATCTCTTTTACTGTGTTGACGTAAGGGATGTCTTCTTCCTTTTTGATGTCGTCTTCAGCGATGTTTGCGCAGTAGAGGACAGGCTTCATGGAGATGAGCTGAAGATCTTTGGTGTATTCCTGTTCGTCATCTTCAAAATCGAGCGTTCTTGCGGATTTGCCTTCGGCGAGGCAGTTATAGATCTTTTCGTAGACAGCAAGCTCTTTTGCGAAAGCCTTGTCGCCGCCCTTCATCATCTTCTTCGTACGGTCGATCCTCTTTTCCATGATCTCCAAGTCGGAGAGTATGAGCTCGACGTCGATCGTTGCGATGTCGCCTGCGGGATCCGCATGTCCGTTTACGTGGATGACGTCGGGATCGTCGAAGCATCTTACGACGTGGACTATCGCGTCACACTCTCTGATGTTCGAAAGGAATTTGTTGCCAAGACCTTCGCCTTTTGAAGCGCCGGCAACAAGTCCTGCGATATCAACGAATTCGACTACTGCGGGAGTATATTTCTCGGGGTTATAGATCTCTGCGAGTTTATCAAGTCTCTTGTCGGGAACGGATACGACGCCTACGTTGGGTTCGATCGTGCAGAAAGGGTAATTGGCTGCTTCTGCGCCTGCTCTGGTGATGGCATTGAAAAGCGTGCTCTTGCCGACATTGGGAAGTCCTACGATACCAAGCTTCATAAAAACACCTCATAATTCGATTTTTGCCCCAATATTTTAGCACATTCAAATGCTATTGCTCTGTCGGTTCTTTGTCGGTTTTTGTATGGTCATTGAATGCTTCTTTGTAGGTTTTTGTAATATTCTGTCGGAATTGTCGGTTTTTGCGGGAAAACTTGTCGGAAAACGTGTCGGTTTCCTGCGATGATTTCGCCCTGATAATCCTGTTTTCAACAGTGTATCCTCACTTTATGAGGAGGTGATCAGCATGGCATCAAGACCAAATGTAGCTCGGCTCTATTCGTGTTTTGCCACGGGTACCGACGCGGTCCTGACATTGATAGAAGTATCGATATCTCCGGGTATCCCGACGTTCTCGGTAATAGGGCTTTGCGATTCAACAATAAGGGAATCCCAGGGAAGGCTGAGGTCTGCTTTTAAGTCAGCGGGATTTAACATGCCGAAGGGACATATCACGATAGGAATAAGTCCCGCTTACATGAGAAAAGCCGGTTCGGGCTTTGATCTTCCGATGGCTCTTGGGATCCTGTTTGCTTCAGGTCAGCTTTATCTTCCTCCTGAAGCAAGGATATATGCGGAAGGAGAGCTTACCCTGGGAGGAGAGCTCAAGGGAACACCGGGTTCCTGCATAAGGTTAAAGACCGTGAGGGATATGGATTTCGATTACAGGATAATACCCAACGGGGAAGCGGCGAGTGCAGGAGTCGCAGGATTTATTGGCCAGGGTGTTACGAGTCTTAATGAACTAAGCTCTATCTTTGACGGGAATTATTATATAGAGAGAAGGTTTCAGTTTTTGCGCGGAATTGGATCTGACGACCGGATCGACATCTCGATGCTCAAGGGGCAGGAGAAGACAAAACGCGCACTGCTCATCAGTGCCGCGGGGTTCCATAACATACTTCTGATGGGAAGCCCTGGCTGCGGGAAGACGATGGCGGGAAAGATCCTTTCCGGCATTCTTCCTCCGCTTAATGAGTCGGAACTTGCCGATGTTTATTCTCTGGCTGAACTTTCTGACGGGGAAACGCCTGAAGTCAGTTGTGACAGACCGGTAAGGATAATCGGACCGGGCATCACTGTCGGAAAACTTACCGGAAATCAGGTGTCATTACTGCCTGGGGAACTTGCGCTTGCAAATCACGGGATACTCTTTGCGGATGAACTTCCATTGTATAAGACGGAAGTTATAGATTTTCTTAGAAAGCCTTTGGAAGACCGTAAGATCAATCTCTTAAGACACGGTAATCTGTATTCTTATGACTGCAATTTTATCTTTCTCGGTACCGGTAATCCCTGCAGATGCGGGATGCTCTATGAGAAAGGAAACAAGTGCAGGTGCTCGGGACCTGACATCAAAAGATACCTTTCGAAGATAAGCGGTCCGTTCCTTGAAAGGATAGACTTATTCAGCGAGATGCGGTCTATATCGGGAGATGACATGTCTGAGATCTACATTGGAGACAAAGGCAGTGAGAGCCTTGAATACCGCAATGCAGTTGAACGTTGCTGGCAGATGGAGCGTGAAAGATACGGCGGAGGATATCTCAACGGCACATTTCCTGACGGTGACATCAGGAATTCGATGAGGATACCATCAAGTGTAATAAGGTTTGCAACTGATATGTGCGAGAAAGGATTCTTTTCAGCAAGAGGATTCACAAAAATACTTAGAGTCGCAAGGACAGTCGCCGATCTGGAAGACTCCGCTGATGTAACGGAAGCGCATGTTTCTGAAGCTGTAGCATTCAGGATGAAAGGTGTTTAGGTATTGAAAATGGGAAATGCTTCTAATCAATATAACGATTGCTTTTACATAGCGGTAAAGATGAATACCGGGATCGATTACAGATGTTTTGCTGATCTTATGGAGCATAAAGCTTTAAGGACATACAGGGACATCGCCGATAAAGAGATCCTTGAGAGGATTTCGAAAGAGGAAATGGGGTTGAGACAGAATACTGTCGGCAAGGTAAGAAAACTTCTTGATTCATTCGGCGAGGTCGGACGCAAAGCCAAAGAATATTCAAAACTTGCCGAACAGAACGGTCTCAGGGTCGTATCGTGCCTTGATGTTGATTATCCGTATAACTGGCGGGTTCTCGGTGGAATGCCTAAAGTCTTCTTTGCAAAGGGACGGTATTCGCTCATAGATCAGATGACTTTGCACGGGGCTGCAGCCGTTGTAGGGTCCCGTAATCCGAGTAAGTATTCCCAGTATGCGACTGACCGGATGTGCAGGGAACTTGGAGAAAAGGGCATTGCGATCGTGTCGGGAATGGCTTACGGCATCGACCGTCAGGCCCATCTGTCGTCAGTTGATACCAAGGGAGGGACCATAGCGATACTTGCAGGAGGAGCAGATAATATATATCCCCCTGCAAATAAGGATATCTACGACCTTATCAGTGCAAAGGGACTGATAATATCAGAGATGCCGCCCGGCCAGACTCCGCTCAGACAGTACTTTCCATCAAGAAACAGACTTATCGCGGGCCTTTCCGACTGCACGCTCGTCATGGAAGCGGGCGCGGTATCGGGAACTTTGCATACGGCTTCATATTCAGCGGCTCAGGGTAAGGAGGTCTTTGTCCTGCCGAACAGCATCTACTATGAGAATGCCATGGGCGGACTGAAGCTCCTCGAGGACGGGGGGAATATACTTCTCGGCACGGACAATGTGATAGACAGCATTTCCCGTGCCATAATTTATAAGCGTATGGGACTTGCCTGTCCCGGTGAGATCAGATTTCACGATGACTGTAATGGGGAAGTAAGGAGCTCTGATATCGCGGTGTTAAGGGAACTTGCGAAGGTCAGACCCGAAGAACTCACTGATGATAACTGGAAGTCTCTGCTTCTCGATGCGCTTACTCTGAAACCTTTGTGTGCGGACGAGCTTTGCAAAGCCACGATGCTCCCGTTTTATAAGGTTTCGGGCCTTTTGACCGAGCTGGAACTGAAAGGTTCGGTCTGTCAGGAGAAGGGAAAGTACTCGTTGACATTTGTATAATGATGATATATTTTTTATTAAAAATATATTAAAGGGGTACTTCATGAGTAAGAAACTGGTTATCGTTGAGTCTCCTGCCAAGTCAAAGACCATCGGCAGATATCTCGGAAGTGATTATATCATTACCGCTTCTCTGGGACACATAAGAGATCTTCCTTCAAGCAATCTCGGAGTTGACGTAAAGAATAATTACAAGCCGTTATACATAACTATGAAAGGAAAGGAGAAGGTCGTAAGAGATCTTAAGCTCATGGCTCAGGAAGCAGATGAGATATTGCTCGCGACCGACCCTGACCGCGAAGGAGAAGCTATCGCATGGCATCTTGCCAAGGTTCTGAAGATCGATCCCGATTCAAAGTGCAGGATCACATTTAACGAGATCACGAAGTCTGCAGTTCAGGAAGCCATCAAGAATCCAAGGCCCATCAATATGAATCTTGCCAACGCACAGCAGGCAAGAAGGATCCTGGACAGACTTGTCGGTTATGAGCTGAGCCCTCTGCTCTGGAAGAAGATCAGAAAGGGACTTTCAGCAGGACGAGTACAGTCAGTTGCCACAAAGATCGTAATGGACAGGGATGCAGAGATCGATGCTTTCAATCCTGAGGAATACTGGCTCATCAAGGCTGTCGTTACACCCGGAAAGAATACCGATAAGTTCGTTCTCGGATATTACGGCACGGTTGACGGCAGCGGTAAAGTTAAGAAGGATGACTTGAAGTGTCTTGAAGACGCCCAGGTCGTTCTTGATGCTGTCGGAACAGGTCCTCTGACTGTTGATTCAATAAAGAAGGGTACAAAGGAGCGCAATCCTTATCCGCCCTTCACGACTTCCACGCTTCAGCAGGAAGCTTCAAAGAGACTCGGATTCTCGTCTAAGAAGACGATGTCCATCGCCCAGCAGCTCTACGAAGGTGTTGAGATCGCCGGTGCCGGCCAGACGGCTCTCGTTTCTTATATCAGAACAGACTCTGTACGTATCTCTGAGGAAGCCGTTGAAGCTGCAAAGAAGATCATCAAGGAAAGATTCGGCAGCGAATACTGTACATCTTTCAAGAGACAGTATAAGAATAAGAATTCAGCCCAGGATGCTCACGAAGCCATCAGGCCTACACATTTTGATCTTGATCCCAGAGCAATCAGGTCATCACTTACGACCGATCAGTATAAGCTCTATCAGCTCATCTGGGACAGGTTCCTTGCAACACAGATGGCATCCTGCAAGCTCGACACGGTTACATGCCAGGCTTCCTGCAACGGCAGGGTTTTCAGAGCATCAGGCGAGACCGTTACTTTCAAGGGCTTCCTTGTGCTTTACGATGATGTTGCCGAAGATCAGAACAAGACAGACGATCAGGACGGCAAGGCTTCGATCCCGCCCCTCGAAGACGGCATGAAGCTCGAGCTCCTTGACATCAAGTCACTCCAGAAATTCACGACGCCTCCTCCGCATTACACGGAAGCTACGCTCATCAAGGCTCTTGAAGAATACGGAATCGGAAGACCTTCCACATATGCACCGACTATCTCAACGATACTCGAGCGTAAATACATAGAAAAGGACGGAAGACTCCTCCTGATAACCGATCTCGGAAAGATCGTTACAAACATGCTCTCCGAGAACTTCAGTGAGATCGTTGACCTGTCATTCACGGCTGAAATGGAGACAAAGCTCGACGAGGTCGAAGAAGGCAAGGAAGAGTGGGAGCATGTCCTGGACGGTTTCTATCCCGGATTCAATTCACAGGTCAAGGCTGCTCAGGAATCCATCGATAAGATAACGTTCGAGCCCGAGAAGACCGGTGAAGTATGCCCCCAGTGCGGCGGCGAACTTCTTTATAAAGAAGGAAGATACGGCAAGTTTATTGCATGCACCAATTTCCCTGAGTGCAACTACACCCAGAATATCGTTGTATATGCCAAGGGTACCTGCCCGAGATGCGGTTCCGGACTTCTTGTACACAGATCGAAGAAGTACAGGAACAAGACATTCTATACTTGCGACAAGAAAGGTGCGGATCCGAACTGCGATTTCATTTCCTGGGATCTTCCCATCGAGGGCAAGTTCTGCCCCGAGTGCGGCAGCTACATGGTATTAAAGCACTTCGGCAAGAAGGCTTATCCCAGATGTTCGAATAAGGACTGCATAACGAATGTAAGGAAGAGCAAGAAGTCTTCTTCCGACAATAAGAAAGACAATGATGAAGAGTGATCCTGTAGTAACCATAATAGGTGCAGGTCTGGCGGGTTCGGAAGCCGCTTATATCTGTGCCAGAGCAGGCGTTTCCGTAAAGCTTTATGAGATGAAGCCGGTTAAGTACAGCCCTGCCCATCATTCGGAGAAATTTGCCGAACTCGTTTGCAGCAATTCGTTAAGAGCTGCCGCCAGAGAGAATGCCATCGGACTTCTTAAAGAAGAACTGAGGCATTTAGGTTCGCTGATAATGGAATCTGCCGACAAGAGCAGCATCCCTGCAGGCGGCGCGCTTGCCGTTGACAGGGAAGAGTTCTCCGGATACATCACCGAAAAGATAAGGAATAACCCGCTGATCGAAGTCATACCCGGAGAAGTGACGAAGATTCCTGAAGAGGGTATTGTCATCGTTGCCACGGGACCTCTTACCGAAGGTGAGCTTTTTGAGGATATCCTTAAGGTAACAGGCGATACTTCAGGCCTTCATTTCTTTGACAGTGCCGCACCTATCGTAACGGGCGATTCCATAGACATGACTAAAGCTTTCAGGGCTTCGAGATACGGCAAGGGCGGAGACGATTACATCAACTGTCCCATGACCAAGGAAGAGTATCTTGCATTCAGGGAAGCTCTGGTCAATGCGGAGAGGGCTGAGGTCAAGAATTTCGACAGGGAGATAGTCTTTGAAGGATGCATGCCTATTGAAGTAATGGCACAAAGAGGCGTTGATACGATGCGTTTCGGACCTCTTAAGGGTGTCGGTCTGACCGATCCGAAGACCGGCAGGGAACCTTATGCAAATCTTCAGCTTAGACAGGATGACCGTGCCAAGACCATGTATAACCTTGTCGGTTTCCAGACCAGGCTTAAGTGGCCTGAGCAAAAGCGTGTCTTCGGCATGATCCCCGGACTTGAGAATGCAGAATATACCAGATACGGCGTCATGCACCGCAATACGTTCCTTAATTCTCCTTTGTATCTTTCTTCGCATTATAGCTTAAGGGCAAAGCCTGATATCTTCTTTGCCGGTCAGATCACCGGTGTTGAAGGCTATATCGAATCGACGGCTTCCGGATTCCTGGCAGGTTTCTATGCCGCGCAGAGAGCTTTGGGAATAGACCTTTCATATGAACCCGATCCCTGCACGGTTATCGGTTCTATGGCTCTTTATGTTTCCGATCCGCACATAAAGAAATTCCAGCCGATGAACGCGAATTTCGGCATCGTAAGTCCGATCGAGGGCAGATTCAAAGGGAAGACCGGAAAGAAAGACAAGAATAACGCGATCGCGGACAGGGCTCTTGAACATCTTCAGCTTTTCGAAGCAAGCGTAAAAAGACTTACTGCCGGGTGATCTTATAAGATATGGATCCGGATAATTCAAACGTTGAGGAAATAAAAAGGCCCAGAGGTCCCGTCGCACGATTTTTCATGTCTGGCTGGACCAATATCGTAAGGCTTATGGCGGTGAACGTTCTGTTCATCGTCTTTAACATTCCTGCCATCATCATCTCGTATTTCTATTCAATATTCGTGATACCGGCACTGTGGCCTTCTTTTAATCTGGGAAGCCTTCTTACCGTTACCGCTGAAGACGGCACTCAGGCTGTCTCATATCAGATGTTTATGCTGCTCATGGTGTTTTTCATAACTCTCATGGTCTCAAGTCTTTTGGTATGCGTCGGACCGTTTCAGGCAGGGTTCTCACAGGTATATAAGGACATGCGGAACGGATGCATAGTCTCGGTTTTCTCGAGCTTTAAACAGGGACTTAAGGGTAACTGGAAAAAGGGCCTTATCGTTATGATCAACGGCATGCTCGTCTCAGCGGTAATGCTTCTGTCGATAAACTTCTATCTCCGTCTCGAACTGACGGTGGCAGTTATGATCGGCGGCCTTTTCATGCTGCTGTTCATTATGTTTATCCTTATACAGAATTATGTATACCAGCTTATGGTATCGACCGATCTCAGCGTCGGCAAACTTTATAAAAATGCCATACTGCTTGTACTGATAAAGTTCGGTAACAGCCTGGGATTTTTCATCATTATTACTTTGTTATACGTTTTAGTGCCGTTTTATCTTTTAATGTCGGCATCTTATCTGACTTTAGGCATCTTTTTGTTCTTTTATTCATTTCTCGTTATCGCATGGGTACAGTATATGCTCTCATATTACTCCGGCTATCTTATCGATAAGTATGTTGCCGAAGATAATGCTGATCCCGAAGGACCCTTTGTCCACAGGCATGACGATGAATACGAATTCTATATAGAGGATGAGAATGACTATACAAATGATGATAGTGCGTTAGAATTAGATAGAGACAACGAAAACGATGAAGAGGATAATCCCTCAGATCCTGAACAATAACGATGTACGATTTTAGTCTGTTATCCGATGAAAACGTCCGTGCACTCATCATCGCGCTGGTGCTTTTTTTGTTTGCCTTTATATCTTTCGTCGTTGTCGCTCTCTATGCGCTGATAAAGACAACCGCATACAGTAAAAAACATAAAGAGAAGTTAAAGCTCATATGTGATGTGGCATATTTCCATGAACGCGGAAAAAGAGAGAACCAGGAAGACTCACTCTACATCTCGCCTATGGACAAACTTGATGAATCAGGCCTTGTTGCAGCTTGTTCTGACGGCATGGGAGGTCTTCTTAACGGTGAGGTCGTTTCCAAGTTCGTTACCGATTCACTGAGTGAGAATTATCCGTACAGATTTGATGCACAGCAGGAGAACAGCAGGATAATAACGGGGATATCCGATAAGATCTACGAACAATATCACCTCAGCGCGGGCGCGACTCTTGTCATGGTCCATATCTTCGATGACTACATGAATTTCTACAGCCTCGGCGACAGCAACATCATACTTATCCGCAATAACCGGGCCACGCTACTTAATCACAAACAGAATTACATCACTCTCATGATCAAGAAACTTGCTGACGGCGGTCTTGATACAACTGATGCTTACAGGGATACAAGGGCGAAGGGGCTTATCGATTTTGTGGGGAACATCAACTGCAACGTCCAGAAGACATCGCGTCCTATAAGGCTTATCGAGAATGATATCATTATCGTAAGTTCGGACGGCGTTACTGATTCGATGCCTTTGAGCAGGATCGTAAGTCACATCCATTTCGATCAGAATGCAACAGGTATTGCCAGGACTATTAAATACGGCGTAAAGGCCAGAAAGAATCCCAGGCAGGATAACTATTCCGCAGTCATCATCAAGATGAAGAGGAGCTACGTTTGATAGAGTATTACACATTCAAGCACAGGGGCGGTGCTGAGGAATACAGGGATGAGATCTTCTTAAGGCTTACCCCGACTCTTACTGTTGCCATATTCAGCGGCAGCAAGCTTGAATCCGCGCCGAAGAGCCAGTCGCTCCTGTTTTCGGAGATCCTGAGCAGTGAAGAGGGCAGCAAGAGCATGAACGAACTTCATTCCGTATTCGAAGAATGCCTTGATCACGAAGCCGAGTATCTGATCCTCAGGGTCGCGGGAACCGGCGTCGAATGTGTAAGACGGGGAGACGTCAGCGCCAAGATCGTATGTAACGGGCAGATAAGCCTGCTGCCGAACGGCTTTTTCGGATTGTCCCGTGAGGACTGGATAATATGCGCCACATCCAACTTCTATAAGCCGCTGTCTGATGAAGGTATCCTTGCGGATGCATTGGTCTCGAGTTCTTGCAGTGACTGGATGAACATGCTGGTAAGAAGGATCTCTGACCAGAATCAGTTAAAGTGCGGGAATCTTTCCGCTGTTACTTTGAAACTTGATGTTTAATCTTGCCTGTTCAGATGGCTTTTTAACGCAAGCCTGATTATCCTTCTGGCGCTGCGTTCGATGTCGTCTTTTGTTATCAGGCCTTTTCTGTATGCTTTCATTATCTTTGAAGGGATAGTTGGCATGCCCGGCATTATCAGGTCGGTTCCGGCTTTGCAGCAGAGTTCGTCAAGGCTCTCATGATGCCCTGTCGCGAACCAGTCTGTCATTACTATGCCGTCAAATCCCCATTCATTACGAAGGATTGATGTCTGGAGTTCGCAACTCAGTGCGGTATATGTTCCGTTTATCTTGTTGTAGCTGCACATTACTCCTTCAGGAGCGGCCTTTTTGACGGCTATCCTGAAAGCCTTGAGATATATCTCACGGAGTGTTCTCTCGTCGAGATTGGAAGAAGATACGTTGCGCTTTGTTTCAAGGTTGTTTGCAGCGAAATGCTTCAGCGTCACAAAGCATCCTTCGTGAGACTGCACTCCAATACTTACAGCCGCTGCCATCTCTCCGGTCAGCAGGGGGTCTTCAGAATAGTATTCGTAGTTTCTTCCGCAAAGCGGGTTCCTGTGTATGTTCATTGCTGGGCCAAGCCAGAATACAACTCCGTATTCTTTCATCTCTTTGCCGATGGCATCGCCCATCTGTCTTGCGAGTTCAATGTCCCATGTCTGGGCTACAAGGGTCTCAGAAGGCCAGGAAGTGCAATACTGATAATAGAGTTCTTTTCCGGTGTCTTCCTTGAGTTCTTTCCTGACTATCTTGTGCGAGATCCTGATCGATTCCGGCATTGTCGGGATTGCAAACAGTCCGTGCAACGGTTTTTTAGAGATCTTGGTAAGATTCAGTCCCTGAGGTCCGTCAGCCATCGGCATTGAGTCTATGCCTTTTCCGAAAAGCTTTGAAGTGGTATATCCGACAGCACCGAAGACTCTGTGTCTGTAGGGACCGAAGTATGTCCTTCCCACAAGAAGCTTTGTCATGTCCTTTACTGATAATTTGGATACTATCTCATCGATACTGTCATCTCTGACCATTTCCGGTACACCGTATGAAAAGACGGTTGTATCTATGTCGGATGCGTTTATTCTGATGTGGGGAAGAACAGGAATCTCCTGTTCAGCTTTCCCGGTTATCAGGGATTCTATTTTGCGGTCTGACTTGAACAGCACTCCGGCCTTTTCGGTAACCGCGTCAGCATCGAGTTCGGCAATGAACAGGGGAGTATCATTGAGCGCAACCGTATAGCATCCCTTTTCGAGCACGAATGAACCTGTCTCAATGTCGAATGCCGCGTGATCCTTAAGATCGAATGACAAGCTTATGTTGGCAGAATCACCGGGATTTATGACGGGCGTTTTTGCAAATGCTGCCAGAGCTCTTTTCTCTCTGATGAATCTGTGCTCAGGAAAAGATACGAAGAGCATTACGACCTCGCGTCCTGCAAGGTTGGCAGTGTTTTTTACGGAAGCGTTTACCGTTATGGTGGTGCCGTGTGCTTCATAGCTTTCAGCGGAAGTATAAAACTCCGTATAGCTCAAGCCGTATCCGAACGGATATCTTGGGCGTATGCCTTTTTTGTCAAACCATCTGTAGCCTGTGAAGATGCCTTCTTTGTAGTCTTCCTGATACTGTTCGGGATTTCTCTCTGAAAAGGTATCTGCGCACGGATAGTCGCTGTATGAATATGCCCAGGTGTCGGTAAGTCTTCCTGAAGGATTTACTTTGCCCGAAATAACATCGACCAGGGCGTTACCGGTTTCCATGCCGCCCTGCATGAGAAGTATGACTGCGGAGAAATGTATCTCATCCAGGAAATTCAGATCTATTACCGAGCCTGTGTTGAGTACCAGGACCGTATCCTTATATCTTTCCGTAACAGAACGCATGACGGCTTTCTCGTCTTCGGTTATGTAATAATCTCCGGGGATGTCTTTTCTGTCCGCGCCTTCTCCGGCCTGTCTTGTAAGAATATAGAATGCGGTATCACAATGGATCTTTTCGTCTTTTTCGAGCACGCGTCCGGCAGGAAGGCGGAAAGGATGATCTGCCGCATAATCCATGTGCTCCATCAAGGGAACTTTCTTCAGGGCTTTGGAAAGCGAAGCGCAGTAAGCATCGTATTCTTTATAATAATAGTGAAAGTCATAGCCGTTCAGCCATGGCTGGGAAGTGATACTGTAGCCGGCGTGGAGCAGGCACTGTTCGATGTCCTGACAGTATCTGGGGTTGTTTTCTCCCGAGCCGGTTCCTCCGAAAGCCGTGTGTCTGGCGCCTGCTCCGTAAAGTCCGATCCAGGACGGTTTTAAAGGGAGGATGCCGTTGTTTTCGAGCAGGACGATGCCGTCTGCGCAGATCTTTCTTGCAAGCGCATAATGTTCTTTCTCGCGTTCCGAAAAAGCAGGGTCTTTTGATGCGTGGATCAAAGACTTCATGGTTTAGCCCAGACGTTCGTAAAATTCTTTCCTGAAATCGCCGAGTCTGTCTTCGGCAATCGCCTGGCGGATCCTTTCCATGAGCATCAACAGGAAATAGATGTTGTGATACGTGCAGAGCCTTAGGCCGAACATCTCGTTTGCCTTGATGAGATGTCTTACATATGCCGCGGAGAAATTTGTGCATGCATAGCAGTCGCAATCGGGATCCATCGGCCCGAAATCTTCCGCGAACTTCTTGTCTCTGATTATCTTCTTGCCATAATCGGTAAGGATAGTGCCGTGTCTGCCCATCCTGGTCGGGAGGACGCAGTCGAACATGTCGACGCCTCTGCAGGAACCTTCTATAAGATAATCGGGCGTTCCAACGCCCATGAGATATCTGGGTTTGTCCTCGGGCATGAGGGGAACGGTGCAGTCTATCATGTCGATGAAAAGATCTTTGGGTTCGCCTACCGAGATGCCGCCTATCGCAAAGCCTGGCAGATCGAAAGACGTTATGGCATCGGCGCTCTTTTTTCTTAAGTCAGGATACATAGATCCCTGTATGATGCCGAAAAGAGCCTGCTCATCAGGTCTTTTGTGGGCCTCGATGCAGCGTTCGAGCCATCTTGTGGTCTTAGCCTGTGACCTGTCGGCATAAGCGTGATCGCAAGGGTAGGGGCAGCATTCGTCAAAAGCCATTATGATGTCAGCTCCGAGATCGTTCTGGACCTGCATCGATATCTCAGGCGTAAGAAACAGTTTTCTTCCGTCGATATGCGAGCTGAATTTTACGCCGTCTTCCTTGACGTCCTTGGGTTTGGCAAGTGAGAACACCTGGAATCCGCCGCTGTCCGTAAGTATCGCGCCGTTCCAGTTCATGAACTTGTGAAGTCCGCCGGCTTTTGCAACGATGTCGCTTCCGGGTCTGAGCCACAGATGATACGTGTTGGAGAGCATTATGCCTGCGCCCATGCCTGAGACTTCCTCAGGGCTCATGCCCTTGATCGAAGCCTGTGTGCCGACGGGCATGAATGCGGGTGTCATGAAAGTCCCGTGAGGCGTGTGTACCTTGCCGAGTCTTGCGCCCGTCTGAGCGCATGTGTGGATGTGTTCGTACCATACGGGATGATCAGCCATATCAGTTCTCCAGATCTGTGATGAACATTGCGTCACCGAAAGAGAAGAATCTGTATTCCTCTTCAACGGCGTGTTTATATGCGTTTAATACATGCTCTCTTCCGGCAAGTGCGGATACGAGCATTATCAGCGTGGATTCGGGCAGGTGGAAGTTCGTGATGAGCGAATCGACGCATTTGAACTCATACCCGGGATAGATGAAGATGTTCGTATATCCTGACTGGGGCTTCATTTCGGGATCTTTGTTAGCGACAGCTTCCAAAGTCCTTGTTGAAGTAGTGCCGACGGCGATGATCCTTCTGCCTTCGCTTCTTGCTTTCCTTATGATGTTCGATGCTTCTTCGGGGAAGTCGTACCATTCGGAATGCATCTCGTGGTCTTCGATTGTCTCAGCCTTGACCGGTCTGAATGTTCCGAGACCTACGTGGAGCGTGAGTTCAGCGATCACGATGCCCATTTCTTTGAGTTCACCGAGGAATTCTTTTGTGAAGTGCAGTCCTGCGGTCGGTGCCGCTGCAGAACCCGCATCCTTGGAATATACGGTCTGATATCTCTCGGGATCGTCAAGTTTCTCGTGGATATATGGCGGAAGGGGAATGGTACCTGCCTTGTCCAGGACTTCCTCCCACACTCCGTTGAATTCAAATCTGATTATCCTGTTACCGCTCTCCAGTACCTGTTTGCATTCAGCTTCGAGCTTTCCGGGTATGAAGGTCATACGCTTTCCTTCTCTTACTTTCTTGCCCGGACGTGCCAGCGTTTCCCAATGATCTTCGTCGATCCTCTTGAGCAGAAGGAGTTCAACCGGACTTTCGGTGTCGGAACGTACGCCTAAGAGTCTTGCGGGGATGACCCTGGTGTTGTTTATTACGAGAACGTCTCCTTTACGGAGATAGTTTCTGATATCGGGAAAGTGACCGTCTATTGTCTTTCCCGTTTTTTTATCGAGCACGAGAAGGCGTGATGCAAGGCGGTCCTTAGTGGGGACCTGCGCTATCAGTCTCTCGGGAAGATCGTAATAGAAATCAGATGTTTTCATGTTCATTGCTTTCTTAATATAAATATTTAACGTGAGAATATTATCACATTTGGTGGAAAAATGCGGATATACATATCACTATTTGATATTTCGTGTCACTTTAGTTTGATAAAATCTCTTTGTCATTTCCGAAAACAATACCCGCATGACAAAAGGAGTATCACCATGAAAGCATTATTTATCGGCGGCACGGGAACCATCAGTTCGGCAATAATCAGAAGACTCGCGGAAGATAAAGCCTGGGAAGTGTGGCTCTTAAACCGCGGCAACAGGAAAGATACCGTCCCTGATAATGTACATCAGATAGTCTGCGACATAAATGATGAGGAAGCGGCTGCCAAGGCTGTTGAGGGAATGGTATTTGACTGCGTATGCGAGTTCATAGGTTTTCATGTCGAGGACGTTCAGAGAGACTTCAGGCTCTTCAAGGACAAGACCAGACAATATATCTATATCAGTTCTGCTTCGGCATACAACAAGCCTGCCGCAAGTTATGTGATAACCGAAGGAACTGCCCTCGCAAACCCATACTGGCAGTATTCCAGGGATAAGATCGCATGCGAGAATTACCTGATGGAAAGATACAGGGAAGACAAGTTCCCGGTAACGATCGTAAGGCCCAGTCACACATACGATGAGAGATCCATCCCTCTCGGCGTTCACGGCAAAAACGGTTCATGGCAGGTCGTAAAGCGCATGATGGAAGGAAAGCCGGTAATAATCCACGGTGACGGAGAGTCACTCTGGACACTTACTTTCAATACGGATTTTGCCATCGGATTCACGGCTCTCATGGGTAACCGTCACGCGATCGGAGAGGCATTCCAGATAACAGGTGACGAGACTCTCACATGGAATCAGATCTATCAGACGATAGCTGATGCTCTCGGAGTCGAGCTTCAGGCTTATCATGTATCTTCCGAACTGCTCACCGCATTCGGCCCCGGATACGATTTTGAGGGCAGCCTTACGGGCGACAAAGCCGTTTCCGTCGTTTTCGATAACAGCAAGATAAAAAGGATCGCTCCGGACATGAAGACCAACGTTCCTTTCAGCAGGGGAGTGAGGATCTCACTTGAATATATCCTCAATCATAAGGAATGCCGAAAAGAAGATCCCGAATTTGACGCATGGTGTGATAAAATCATTGAGGTCCTTGAAAAGGCCAAGGCAGAGTTTTGAACGGATGCACAGAGTTTTTGTGCAAATTTCGAAAATCTGTTGTAAAATTAGTTAGTTTTTTTGAAGGGAGACACAATATATGTCTGAGATTCCTTATAAGATCTATCTGTCAGAGAGCGAGATCCCCACAGCTTGGTATAACGTACGCGCTGACATGAAGAACAAGCCCGCACCGCTCCTTAATCCCGGCACAGGCGAGCCTCTCAAGGCTGAAGACCTCATGCCCATTTTCTGTGAAGAGCTCTGCAAGCAGGAGATGAACAACACCGACCAGTGGATCGACATCCCCGGTGAGATCCTTGATTTCTATAAGATGTACAGACCTTCACCTTTGGTAAGGGCTTACTGCCTCGAAAAGGCATTGGATACTCCCGCTCATATCTATTATAAATTTGAGGGTAACAACACCTCAGGTTCACATAAGCTCAATTCGGCAATCGCACAGGCTTATTACGCTAAGAAGCAGGGCCTCAAGGGTGTTACCACAGAGACCGGCGCAGGTCAGTGGGGAACAGCTCTTTCCATGTCCACGGCTTACTTCGGACTTGACTGCCAGGTATACATGGTTAAGGTTTCTTATGAGCAGAAGCCTTTCAGACGTGAAGTCATGAGAACATACGGCGCGACCGTTACGCCTTCTCCTTCGATGACAACAAACATCGGCCGCAAGATCAACGAGGAATTCCCTGGAACAGACGGTTCACTGGGCTGCGCTATCTCTGAGGCTGTTGAAGCTGCAACATCCCAGGAAGGTTACAGATATGTATTGGGTTCAGTTCTGAACCAGGTACTGCTCCATCAGTCCGTTATCGGTCTTGAGGCAAAGGCTGCTCTCGATAAGTACGGCATCAAGGCTGACATGATCATCGGCTGCGCAGGCGGCGGATCCAACCTCGGCGGTCTTATCTCACCCTTCGTAGGTCAGATGCTCAGAGGCGAGGCTGATTATGAGATCATCGCAGTCGAGCCTGCTTCTTGTCCGTCACTTACAAGAGGTTCTTATGTATACGACTTCTGCGATACCGGCCGTGTTTGCCCTCTCGCTAAGATGTATACATTGGGCAGCGACTTCATGCCTGCTCCCAACCATGCCGGAGGTCTCAGATATCACGGCATGAGCTCCATCGTTTCACAGCTCTACGATGACGGCCTCATCAAGGCAAGATCAGTTAAGCAGACAGATGTATTTGCAGCTGCTGAGCAGTTTGCAAGAGTCGAGGGAATCCTTCCCGCACCCGAGAGCTCTCACGCTATCAAAGTCGCTATCGACGAAGCGCTCAAGTGCAAGGAGACAGGCGAGGCAAAGAACATTGTATTCGGTCTTACAGGTACAGGTTACTTCGATCTCGTTGCTTACCAGAAGTATAACGACGGCGTTATGGATGACTACATCCCTACGGACGAGGACATCGCAGCTTCTCTGGCTAAGTGCCCCAAGCTCTGATAAGTCAGTATTTCGAAACCAAACGGGACGTCTCAAGAAATTGGGGCGTCCTTTTTGGTGGCTGATCTGCCGGTACGTATTTCAAACTGATATTGAAAACTTGCCGTATTATGTACTAAAATAAAATTTAGCGTATTGGGATAGGAGAATATACATGAGTGATTTCAATGAAAATTGGCAGTTGGTAGGCACACCGGATCCGGCAACACCTCAGGTCCAGCCTAATCAGTCACCGTTTCAGCCTGCACCTCAGGCCGCACAGCCTGTTCAACCGGTGCAGACGGCACAGCCGGTTCAGACTGCTCAGGCGGTTCCGGTTCAGTCTCAGCCTGTGCCCCAGGCTCCTGTCCAGGGATATCCCGCCAATAATCCCCAGGTTGGTGCACCTGCGGGAATGCCGGTCTATGGTCAGCCCATTGCACAGCAGGCTGTTCCTGCATATCAGCAGCCTTTGTCTTCTCCCGCAATGCCGGCATATCAGCAGGCTCCCGTATACGGACAGCCGATGCCCAATGCATACGGTTATTCTCCTGTTCAGCAGACATATCAGCAGGTAAATTACGCCACGGAGAGACAGAGAAATCTTGATGAATGCGGAAAGCTCATCAACCATTTTTCGCCTAAGGTTGATGTCTATCAGGCATATGAGAAGTGCAATGCCGACATCAGGAAATTCTCAAAGACGAGCAATGCGCCTCTTATCTGGGGCATAATCGTTTCTGTTTTCAGTTTGGTTTTCGTATATGAATTTTTCTCATCTCATTCCGATGAGTCAAAACTTGCTAACGGCATTATAGCAGGCGTTCTCCTTCTCTTTGGCGCCGGACTCATCACGCTGTTCATAATCAAGAAGAAGAGACACGCAAAGAAGATCGAGGAACTGTACGAGCAGCAGAAAGACCTGTCGGGACAGCTAAGGATAATCTATAACGGATACAGCAACTGTCCTTTGGGACCTGAATTTACCGATCCGAGGATCCTTTTCAAGATACAGTCGCTCCTGATCCAGGGAAGATGCGTTACCATTGCCACGGCAGTCAGTTCGATGCTAGCTTTTCACAACACTTATCAAATGGTGACTAATGCCAAAGCTACATTTGAAGCAGAGACTTCCGCAAGGTATGACGGAACTCCCGCATTCTTCAATGCAGTCCGTTATCTTGATCTGAGATAATCCGGAAAAGATATCAGTTTGTACTGTCGTTGTTCATCTTCGAGAGCTGTCTGCGGTAGAAGGTGACAGGGATGTTTATCTCGAAGCATGCGCCGCCCTCAGGCTTGTTATAGGCTTTGATGGATCCGCCGTGCTCTTCGGCTATGGCCTTTGCGAGTGCCAGACCGATACCGTGCTTACCGTCCGATCCCTTTGAGAATCTCTCGAAAAGATGGTCTATAACTTCAGGCGCGATGCCGGGGCCGTCATCGGATATCGTGAAGATTACATTTGAGCCGGTCTCGTCAGTCCTGCAGCCGAAGGTTACAGCTGTCTTACAGTATCTTAAGCAGTTGGAGAATATGTTTTCGAGACATCTGATAAGGTCGTTCTCATTTGCGTAGATATAAGTGCTCGAGATGTCGATGTCGTTGATTATGGATTTGTCTTCGTGTATGAAGTTTCCTCTTACTTTATCGATTATCGCGTCGCATATCTTTACGGCATCGATGTTCTGCTTCTTGACCTCAAAGGATCCGCTGCGGCTCATGTCCATCTTGGAGATGGAGAGCAGGTTTTCCACGAGGAGAGAGAGTCTCTGAGTCTCATCGATAATGACGTCTATGGCGTTATCCCTGTCTTCGTCGCTCTCGAAAACACCGTATTTCAGACCTTCCGCATAACCCTGAATGGACATGAGCGGTGTCCTTAATTCGTGCGAGGCGTTCTGGAAGAATGTCTTTTGCTCGATGTCTGATTCCTGCAGTTTATACGCCATCTGGTTCATGACGTCTCCAAGTTCCGAAAGCTCCTTACTGACGATGTGTCCGCGGACAGGTTTGAAATCTCCTTTTGCGATACGTTTCGCGAACCGGGCGAGTTTCTGCGAAGAAAAGATGATAGGGTAGGTCATTATCATACTGAGGACGCCCGCTATGATTATGGCAAGGAGAGCTGCCTGGATAAGGGCGAGCGTCATGGATGCCATGAATTTATAGTAGGAACTAGAACTGATAAAAATACAAAGATAATAATTTGACAGATCGATGGTTTCGGTGATGGATCCTTCGGTCTGTGTATTGACCGTATCGGTTTCCGGTCCTTCCGTATCGACCTTCCATTGGAAACCGGAGGAAAGGTAGTAGATCTTATCGCCGTTCAGATCCAAAGTCTGAGTCTTTGTCCAGTCGCTGTAGCCGCCTTCTTCAACAACTCTTCCGATAACGTTGGAAGCTCTGTTTGCGTATGAAGTCGAAGTGTAGGGAGTAGGCCACAGGACCAGATATTCTTTTGTCTCCGGATCCAGATAATAGAGCGCGATCGTTGCTTCGTTCGAGAGGTCTGCTGACGATGTGATGGAACTTGTCAGATAAGCTCTGATGTTCTCATCCGATCTCTCATCAGATTCATCGACCTGGAGCATGAATGCATCGGCGAATTTCTTGGTTGATTTCAGAGCTATCTGAAGACGGTCGTTGCATTCTTCCTCGATATATGTCTTGGTGATGGACTGGACATAGATGTTCATAATAAAAGCAACCAGGATGATGACCACGATCTCGACTGCATAGAAGTGCATCGAAATGGGTACTCTGATTGCCGATTTGTTCCTAAAAGACTTTTTGGCTTTATGCCTGGCCTGTTCAGGTTTTTCCGTCATTAGTCCTGATTGTCTCCGTCATCTTCATCATCATCCGAGTCTTCGGTGGTCTTGTCGACGAGCCTGAAACCGTAACCCCAGATAGTAGATATTTTAGCATTAGATTTGCTTATCTTCTTCCTTAATCTTTTTACAGTGTCGTCAGCAACCCTTGTCTCGACCTGAGTCTCGTAACCCCAGATCTTGTCAAGGAGTTCCGCTCTTGATACGGCTCTGTCCCTGTTGGAGATGAGGTAGGTGAGAAGTTGATATTCGTTGGGCGTAAGCGGCAAAGGCTTTCCGCTCATAGTAGTCTCTTTTGTCTTTCTGTTGATGATGATGTCCGCAAATTCATATACGGCGTCATTGTCGGGCTTGTCTCCGGACTTACCGGTGATCTCTTCCTGTCTCTTAAGAATGGATTTTACTTTAGATACGAGCTTGACGGGTGAGAAGGGCTTGGTGAAATAGTCGTCGCTTCCCATGTCGAGGCCCTGGATATAATCTGTGTCACTGTCTTTTGCGGTAAGCATTATTATCGGTACATTCGATGTCTTGCGGATCTCTTTAAGGATAAAGAAACCGTCGTGGCCGGGCATCATTACGTCAAGGATTATAAGATCTGCAGGTGAATGAGAGAATACTTCGAAAAGCTTGTCGCCGGTTGAAAAACCTGTTACGTGAAAACCTTCGCGCTCAAGGAATGTCTTGAGAAGATTTCTTATATTGTCGTCGTCATCTGCGATGTAGATTAATTTGTTCATCAGGATCTCCAGTTTTTGCTTAAAATTTAACAGACATATTTTAACTGAAAACAGTTTGATGCTTCATTTGAAAATGGTGCAAATATGCGGAATTACTTTGAATTGTTTGAAATTCTCATTGTTTGTGGTTAAATGGTTTGCAAGATTAAATGACAGGGGAGAATAATATGTCTACAGTACTGGTAACGGGCGGTAACGGATATATTGGTTCACATACCGTTATATCATTGTTCGAGAACGGCTATGATGTTGTGGTAGTCGATAATCTTTCGAACAGTAAGATGGAAGTTCAGAACCGTCTCGAGAAGATAACAGGAAAGAGATTCAAATTCTACGATATCGACTGCTGTGATGCGGATAAGCTCAGAGTAGTATTCGAAGAAAACAAGATCGACAGCGTCATTCATTTCGCAGGACTCAAGGCGGTTGGCGAATCCGTAAGAATCCCTCTTGATTATTATTCCAATAATATCGGCAGCATGATCGCCGTATGCCGTCTCATGAGTGAGTTCGGCGTCAATAATCTTGTATTCAGTTCTTCCGCGACCGTATACGGCTCGAGCGAGGATGTTCCTTTTACGGAGGAGAGCCCCCTCGGCACGTGCACCAATCCGTATGGCTGGACCAAGTGGATGATCGAGCAGATCTTAAGGGACTATGCCAAATCAGAGCCTTCAAAGAGGATCTGCCTTCTCAGGTATTTCAACCCCGTAGGCGCTCACGAGAGCGGACTTATCGGCGAAGATCCGAGAGGAATACCCAATAATCTGTTCCCGTATATTTCTAAGGTTGCAGGCGGCACTTTGGAGTGTCTTACTGTGTTTGGTGACGATTATAATACCCCTGACGGTACTTGTCTTCGTGATTATATACATGTCGTTGACCTTGCGGAAGGACATGTAAAAGCGATAAAATTCCTTGAGAAGACTGAGGATTCGGTTAGTGTATTCAATCTCGGTACGGGTAAGGGGACTTCCGTTATCGAAGCTGTCAAGGCTTTTGAGAAAGCATGCGGTCATGAGATCAAACATGTATTCGGACCGCGCAGACCGGGCGACATTGCCGTCTGCTATGCTTCGACCAAGAAGGCTGAAGAGGTTCTTGGTTTTAAGGCAAGATACGGCATCGACGAGATGTGTTCATCCTGCTGGAAATGGCAGACAATGAATCCCGAAGGTCTAAAAGACTGATAAGAGGCAAAGTATTATGGGTTTTGACGATAGTGACAACATGTATCTGTCCGTTCCGGACAAGAAAGCTCCAAGGGAGCCGTCTTCGGAATTTACCGATACATCAAAATATCCGGAAGCACGCGGAGGCATAGACGATGTCATTGCCGATCTCGACGGAGATAATGATTCCGCGTTTGATTACGGTTTTTCCAGAAAGAAAGCGGGAGCCGCTTCACATTCAAAGGCAGGCGGCATTTCAGGCGTAAAGAGGACCAGGCTCCGCATCATCCTCGGTGTTCTTGCCGGACTTTTGGGAATCTTTGTTGGCGTTGTATGTTTCGGTCTTTGGTATAAGGATTATCTATTAAGCAAGATTACATATGAGACGACTGCATCCAATGCCGTCATTACGATCGTAAATGAGGAAGGAAACACCGTCGCTCTTACTGACGTTACTGAGTCAACACAGTATGAGATCATCCGGGATGAGCCTATCAAGAACTTCCTGCTCATCGGAATCGACAGCAGATATAAGAGCTATAACTCATCCGGTACGGGCGACAGATCCGACGTTATCGTCATTATGTCCGTGGATTCCAACAAGGGAACCATCAAGCTCCTTTCCATCGCGAGAGACTCTTATGCTTATTTCCCGGGCTATTCTAATCCTCACAAGATCAACGCCGCCATGTCCTACGGCGGACCTGATCTCCTTCAGGCCACTGTTGAGAGCTGCTTGAGGATCAAGATCGACGGATATGCTTACGTTAACTTCAGCCACATGGCTAACATCATCGATGCAGTCGGCGGCGTATACGTAAACATGACTTCCGGCGAGAAGAATGTCGCGAACAAGTACATCAGGGAAATGAATCCCAATGCCGCGCTTATCGACAGCACAGGCAACGGCACATGGCTCAACGGCATACAGGCCGTTGGTTATGCCCGTGTCAGATATGTCGGTAACGGCGACTACGAGAGAATGGAACGTCAGATAGAAGTCTTGCGCAGCGTAATGAAACAGTATATGAGCCTTTCAGCAACCGGCAAGCTCGCTGCCATGGACGATGTGCTCGCGGCTGTCGTTACCAACATCGACAAAGCCGATATCGAGAAATATGCGCTCGATTTCCTGCCGTCGCTGCAGAATGCCGAGATGCAGTATCTGCAGCTTCCGATCGAAGGATGCTACAACTGCGGCATGTACGGAGACGAGTGGAGCATGAGATGTAACTGGAATGCGTTCATTCCTTATGTTCAGGAATATTTCTACGGCGAGACATGTGAATTTGACGAGGTAAAGATACCTAATCACGCGCCTTCTCTTAGCAACTGTGATACGGATATTCCGCTCGACCATCTCATTCACTGACGTTTTTGACTTTTTTTGATTTTCGTATTGACACACTGAAGATTAAGAATTATATTTTGTTGTGGTTAGCACTTAAGGCAATAGAGTGCTAACCACAATTTCATTGTATTGGAGGTCTTTTTTATGACAATTAAGCCCTTAGCAGATAAGGTAGTAGTAAAGAAACTTCATGCTGAAGAGACAACAAAGAGCGGCATTATCCTGTCCTCAGGTGCTCAGCAGAAGCCTCAGATCGCTGAGATCATTGCAGTTGGTCCCGGCGGAATCGTTGATGGCAACGAGATAAAGATGGAAGTAAAAGTAGGCGAGAAGGTCATCATCCGTGACTATGCAGGCACAAATGTTAAGCTCGACGGCGAAGAGTACATCATCGTTCGTCAGGACGACATCGCTGCAATCGTTGAAGATTAATCAGGATAGATAATTTTTGGAGGCATATTAATATGGCTAAAGACATTAAGTACGCAGAGGACGCTAGAAAGTCACTCGAAGCAGGCGTAAACAAGGTAGCCAACACAGTTAAGGTTACATTGGGACCTAAGGGAAGAAACGTAGTACTCGACAAGAAGTACGGCGCACCCCTTATCACAAACGACGGTGTTACGATCGCTAAGGAGATCGAACTCGAAGACCGTTATGAGAATGCAGGCGCTCAGCTCGTTAAGGAAGTAGCTTCCAAGACAAACGACGTTGCAGGTGACGGTACAACAACAGCTACGCTCCTTGCTCAGGCTATTATCCGTGAAGGCATGAAGAACGTTGCAGCAGGCGCTAACCCGATCATCCTCAGAAAGGGTATCTCCAAGGCTGTTGAGACAGCAGTTTCCGAGATCCTCGCAAATGCAAAGCAGGTTGACGGTTCCAAGGATATCGCACGTGTTGCTGCTATCTCTGCCGGTGACGAGGAAGTCGGCAAGATGATCGCCGAGGCTATGGAGAAGGTTACGGCAGACGGCGTTATCACCGTTGAAGAGAGCAAGTCAATGCTCACAGAGCTTTCAGTAGTTGAAGGTATGCAGTTCGACAGAGGTTATATCTCACCTTACATGGCAACTGATACTGAC
>CAMVGO010000004.1 GCA_947167045.1 uncultured Clostridia bacterium | reverse complement strand
GAAAGCAGCGGTGCCAATTCCGGCAGGGAAACCTGAAAGATGAGGATCGTTTATAAAAAGACGTTGGCCTTCTCCTTTCAGGGGAAGGTTTTTTCTTTAACAAAGGCATTGAACGGAAAGGAAAGACAATGAGAAATAAAAAAGGAAATTGGCTGTTCACTTCTGAATCCGTTACGGAGGGACATCCCGACAAGATCTGCGACCAGATCTCTGACAGCGTGCTCGATGCGATACTTGAGCAGGACAGCACGGCAAGAGTCGCATGCGAGACTTGCACGACTACGGGTATGGTACTCGTCATGGGCGAGATCTCAACATCGGCTTATGTCGATATTCCCTCGATAGTAAGGAACAAGATCAAAGAGATCGGATACAACTCCAGCGATATGGGTTTCGACAGCAATTCGTGCGCGGTGCTCACATCGATCGATGAGCAGTCCCCCGACATCGCAATGGGCGTCAACGAGTCATATGAGGCTCGTCACGGCGGCGAGAAGGAACTCGATACCGGTGCAGGCGACCAGGGCATGATGTTCGGTTATGCAAACGATGACACACCCGAGCTTATGCCGATGCCGATATCTCTTGCACACAAGCTTACGATCCGCCTTACCGAAGTTCGCAAGAACGGTGCGGATTTCTTAAGGCCTGACGGTAAGTCACAGGTAACCGTAGAGTATGAGAACGATAAGGTGAAGAGGATCGACGCGGTAGTCATCTCTACTCAGCACAGCGCAGACGTGACTCTCGAATACCTTGAGGATTACATCAAAGAGAACGTCATCAAGCCCGTTATCCCTGCGGAGCTCATCGATGAGAACACGAGGATCTACATCAATCCTACGGGAAGATTCGTGGTTGGCGGACCTCAGGGAGACTCCGGTCTTACCGGAAGAAAGATCATCGTCGACACATACGGCGGTTTTGCGCGTCACGGCGGCGGATGCTTCTCCGGAAAGGACCCCACGAAGGTCGACCGTTCCGCATGCTACATGATGCGTTATATCGCAAAGAACATCGTTGCGGCAGGAGTCGCATCGGAGTGTGAAGTACAGGTTGCTTATGCTATCGGTGTTGCAAAGCCGGTATCGGTCATGGTCGATACGTTCGGAACGGGAAAGATCGATGATGAGAAGATCACTGAGATCGTCAATAAGGTATTCGATTTAAGACCTGCAGCCATCATCAGGGATCTGGATCTCAGAAGACCCATCTATGCGAAGACTGCAAGCTACGGTCACTTCGGCAGGACTGATATCGACCTGCCCTGGGAGAAGACCGACAAGGCCGAGGAGATAAAGAAGCTCGCAGGCATCTGATAACTTCCGTTCATAGAACAATATAATTCATAACGCCCGGTTTCAGTCTCAACTTTAACCGGGCGTGTTGTTTTCGGGAAATATCTCTGCTAGCATTTGAAAAAGTCTTTACACGGAAGAATATGCATGAAAAAAGAACCCAAAGACAAGCCTCTGACACTGACGACGGCTGATGTAGGCAAAGAGATAGAAGACGCTAAGGTCACCTGCATAAAGGTGTTCTGCCCGAGGAAAGATAACGGTTTTGTGTCTTTTCTCTGCGATGGCAGGTTTACCGTTGCCGGCAAGTCAAAGGTGGACATCGTGGAGGGCGGAACTTATTTCATCTCCGGCAAAGTCACGGAATGGAACAACAGGCCTCAGATAACGTTAAAGAAGATAAGGGAAGACGAGGATGCGGGCGTGACGCCGCTTATAGCTTCTTTTCTTGCCGACAACATAGACGGTTTGGGAAAGGTAACTGCTGATGCCCTTGCGGAGAAATTCGGCGCGGATGTTCTGAAGGTCCTGACCGAGACGCCTGAGCAGGCAGCTTCGGGAATCAAGGGCTTATCCTCCGAAAGAGCGGTCGCAATTTGCGATCAGCTTACCGAGGACTTTGATTTCTATACGCGCGGACTCGAGGCCAAGCTCATGGGGTTTTCCCAGCTTCAGATAAAGCTTTTAAATAATCTCGGATTACTTGACTTGGAGAAGATCAGGAAGGAACCTTATTCCCTTATGGGTCACGGTATCGTGGGTTTTGAACTCCTGGACCGGATAGCCATGGGTGAGGGTTTATCTACTGTTGCAACGGAGAGGATAGCCGCAGCTCTTTACCAGGCATGCATAAATCTTCATGAAGATACAAAGTCAACTGCGCTGAAACCCGTGGACGTCAGATGCAAGGCGTTGGAATACGTAAACCGCAACGAGCCCAAGCTCACATCAGATCAGTTTTCCGCCGTTTTCAGGGCGGGTGTTTCTCTTGCGATCGAAGAAAAGAAGATAGCAGTATATAAATACGATTCCGGAAAATGCGCGGTATGTGATGTTGAGGATGAGCAGGCGAGATTTGCCACGATGAGTTATTTCGCGTCTGAACTCGAGATAGAAAGACGCGTCAACAGGATGCTTAACTCCAAGCTTATGCCTCCGCATAAAGACGAGAGCGACAGGATAATGAATGAAGTAGCATCCGATATGGGCATCATTCCCGACAGGTCGCAGTTAGAGGCTCTATATCTTTGCATGTACAGTCCGATAAGCGTCATCACGGGAGGCCCGGGAACGGGCAAGACCACCATCATGGGCATTTTGGGTGAATACTTCAAGAGGAATAACATAAAGTGCCTTTATGCGGCACCGACCGGCAGGGCTGCGAAGAAACTGTCGGAGGCTTGCGGGAGCGATGCTTCAACCATTCACAGACTTTTGGGCGTGAAGATGACCATGGATCCTGACGAGGAAGACCAGCTCCCGCCTGACAGGGCAGGACAGTACAACAGCCTTCTTTTCGTACACGGAAAGGATAATCCTCTAAGTGCGCGCGTTATCGTGATAGACGAGATGTCGATGGTCGATACGATGCTGTTCAGGCAGCTTCTCGATGCCGTCGATAAAGGCACTTCGATAATATTGGTAGGCGACCCCGATCAGCTCCCGTCAGTCGGATGTGGAAATATCTTAAGCGATCTCATATCCTGCGGATCCATCCCGAAGGTTACGCTAGATGCCCTTCACAGACAGGACGACAACGGTACGATAGCTGCCAACGCAAGACTTATCCTTGAAGGACAGGAGCCTAAATGCGAGGGTGAGGATTTTGAGGTCATCAGCTGCAAGACCGAGGAGGAAGCCCAGGAGATCATCGCGAGACTCGTAATGGAGCATAAGGACGAGGACATAATCTGTCTTACTCCCACCAAGAACGAGAACGTGGCTCTCGGTACCGTGCAGCTCAACAAGATGATACAGTCGCTCCTTGTGAAGGAAGATGATGAGAAGATGATCAGAAGAGGCCAGAGCCTTGTCCTTCACATCGGCGATAAGATAATGCAGAACAGGAATGACTACTCCACAGAATGCACCGATCCTTTGACAGGTGAAACGGTGCAGGGCATATTTAACGGCGAACTCGGAACGGTGACTGACATAGACCCCTTGAAAGGCACCGTTACCATAACCTTTGATGAAGGGAAGACCGCCGAATACAAGGGCAAGCTCCTCGAAAACATCGACCTGGCTTATGCGGTCACCGTGCATAAATCACAGGGCTGCGAATTCGACAGGGTAATAATCGCACTGGGAAAGATGAATGCGCTCCTTTATAAGCGCAATCTGCTCTACACGGCCGTCACTAGAGGCAAGATGAACGTTACCATAGTCGAATACGACGGCACTCTCGGAAGGTTCTTAAGAGCGCCCAAGGGCGAGACGAGGGAGACCTGCTTAAGAGACCTTCTTAAGACGGTCGATCACAGAAGAAAAAAGTAATGGGTATTTCCCGCTGCAGATTTCACAGCACTGTTGTACCGGGAGAGATAAGAGAAGCGTTAAAAGGGGCCGTGGATCTTATTCTTCCTTACAAGTGCGCCGTCTGCGGCAGCGTCTCCGATACGGAGGACAGGTTCGGAGGATACGATGAACTGTACCGCTCTTTATACGGCGGCGAGTCAGGTCTTCATATCTGCGGCAAATGCCTCTCGCATATCGGTTTGCAGGATCAGACAAGGAGATGGTTCCTGTGCCTTTCGAACCCTGTCGAGAACGATCCCTGCCCGGGTCTCGCACTTTATATGCCATTTCCGTATCAGGGTACGGTCGGGAAATGCATTCCCAAGATAAAATTCTCGAAAAAGACAGAACTTGCAAGATTCTTCGGTTGTCTTTTGGGGTCATCTCTTTGCGGTGAGGATATAAAAGCTGATATTGTCGTTCCGGTTCCACTGTCCGCGGAAAGACTTGAGGAAAGAGGATTTAATCAGGCCTCCGAGATCGCTTATCCGGTTGCCAAGCTTTGCGGGATACCGTTTGTCGAAGATTGCCTGATCAGAACGAGGGACACCGGACGTCAGACCGATATGAAGGACAGTTTCAGAAGGGCGGACAATATAAAGGACGCGTTTGCGGTAAGCGACAAATGGGATGTGACAGGCCTTACTGTAATGGCCGTTGATGACGTGTCTACGACGGGTGCGACTCTTCATGAGACTGCCAAAGCCTTGTACAAAGCAGGAGCCTCAAAAGTCTTGTGCGTTGCTCTTGCAGGAAACAGGACAGTTAAGAACGCGGAGACTTTCTGACGGGAAACACGGTTGCAGATTACACAAACCGGCAGCAGATATTTCTTTATTCATATCCTTCAGTCAGATGTATAATGATATCGGGATAATAAGAATAAAGTGGGGTATTAATATGGGAAAAATCAAACCTGTAGTTATTTTCATGGCTGTCGTTATGCTTACACCGATGCTGATGTCCTGTTCACCGGCTAAGAAAAAGACTAATGTTGTCAAAGAAGACGATCCCTGGTACGAATCGACAAGGTTTGAACTGGAGAAAAACTTGAAGCCATACGAGGAACTTGGCAGATCCGTGGAATGTACCAGCGGAGACTTGATCTTTTCGATCTATTCCAAGAGTCCGGACAGATGGGGAACATCACAGATGATCCTCGATACATACGATCTTGACGGAAAACGCATCAAGCATACTGAAGTCACCAGCCCTGACGGGGCTCGTGTTCAGGATATTTATGCTGTCGGTTCCGATCCCGAAGGAAAGACTTTAAGTGCCGTGTTTTTCCTTAATTACAGCGGAAGGGGAAGTTTTTCATTTGCGGATATAGATGTGGAGACCGGAGTGATATCAAACATACAGGAAGTCATAAGCAAAAAAGTAAAAGCCGCGACAGGTACAAGCGGTTCATTATCCAATGTTTCATTTATCGGGGATTACGCAGTCGTTGAGCTGATCGGAGATTATAACGGCGGCAGGAGTTCGCAGTGGGAACTGATGCTGTTCAAGGACCGTGAATTTGTAACCGATTTTGATATGTCGACACTTAATCTGTTTTATTTTCTGGGTGGTTTATCTATTGATGAATCTACAAACACCTTACACGCTACAGGTCTTGAAACTAACGGCATAATTTCCATGGTGTTTGATATTAACAACGGACAACTGAAAGATAAGATCAACATACAGGGAGCAGAAGGCGCGACGGATGATCTGGCGGAATATACCACAACGTCAGACGGTGATATGTGCAAGCTGGATTCATTCGGGAATATCGTAAAGCTCGACGTAAACAGCATGACTCCTCAGACCATTGTCGATACCAACTGGTATACTCCGTTTTTTCCTGCGTCGTTAGGTGTCTTAAGTGATGACAGGATCGGCTTTAGTGCAGGTGTCGTGAGCTGCAACGAGGACAGGACCATTATCATCGAATGTGAGTCGAGATCGTACGGCGATAACGATTACAAGTTCACTGAGTACATCCGTGTGTTGAAAAAGGCTGATAAGAACCCTCATGCAGGCAAACAGATAATCGAACTGGCTCTGCCGGTCAATTCCGGCGTGTCGTATTATCTTGCGAGCGCAATATATGAATTTAACAGATCAGACAGTGAATACATCCTGCGTGTGTGGGATAAGTATAAGAACGGAACAACTTTGGGAATGATGGTTCCCAATGCCGATGAGAACGAGACTGAATTATTTGAGATGATACAGGATCTTAAAGATGACGGTGCACCTGATATCGCCATAGGCATTCAGAAGGATTATGCAATGCGTGATGATGTCTTTATGGATCTGACGGGATTTATCGATCCTGATGTCGCAGAGAAGCAATACACTAATATCTTTGAGGCAGGAAAGATCGACGGAAAGCTGTATTTTCTCCCGGTAACTTTGGAAATAGAAGGACTTGTCACGAATTCCGATCTTTTGAAAGACGGTGCTGAAGGGATAACATTCGAAGAATTTGACAAGATGATAAAAGAGGATCTGGACGGCTTTTCGCCTTATGATCATCAGTACTCAAAGGTCTATAACAAACGTGATTTTATCTTGTCATGCATAGATACGAAAAGCGTTATCGAGGGTGAGGAGGTTGATTTCGGAACGGAGCAGTTCCGTACAGCAGTAGAATATGCAAATGAGAATATCGCGTATGACGATCTGAACAGCACTCCTCAGGAATATATTAACGATATTGACCACAGGGAAAGAACGGAATGCTATTACGAAAGGATCAACGATTATCTTGATTATGTGCATGCGTGCTATTCGTCCAAAGGACAATATGTAATTATCGGAACACCTTCCGTTGATGCGTCTGGACCGAGATTCAGGGCCGTTGAGACGATATCCGTATCTGCAACCACAGATGTGACCGAAGGCTGCAGGAGATTCATAAACTATCTTTTCTCGGGCGCGGCAGTAAGTTCCGGAGAATGTGACTTCATGGAGATAGTTACGAACAGGGAGATCATGGAAAAGAACGTAACAACTCTTTCAAAGAATAACAACGAAGCATTTGAACTGTATCAGGCCGCCAAGAAAAGCGCGGCGATAATTCCGAATCCGGCTTACGAGCGTGCAACGGGTGATAAGGAATCAACTGACGAAATGTGCGACAGTTTCCTTTACAGTATGTCGACTATCTCCACTTACTATTATGAAGATATGCAGATCGTAAAATTCGTGTTTGAAGAGATCTCACCTTATTATGTCGGTGACCGTTCGCTTGACGATGCTATCAGGTTCCTGAATGACAGGACGGAAAAATACCTGGGAGAGATGTGAACTCAGCGGGAACTGAACACTCTTAAGCAACTCTTATATTTGGAGTTGAAGTTTAATGTGGGGATAATATCATGAAAAAAACAAGAATAGTTGCATTTGCCATGGCAGTCATTTTGCTGTTGCCGGTGCTTGCGTCCTGTTCCCCGGGAAAGACAGGAAACAATACGGTCAAAGAAGATGATCCGTGGTATGATTTGACCAAGTTCAAGATCGAAAAAGACATACGGCAATATGAACAATTGGGGAATACTGGGATCTGTACTGGCAGCGACCGGGTGTTTTCCGTTTATCCTTTGTCAAAGGATCATTGGGGTTCGTGCAGAACGGTTCTTGATACTTATGATCTTGAAGGAAACCTGCTCGGGCGGAAGGAGCTCTCCTGTCCTGACGGTTTCCGTGTTCAGAGTATTTATTCTGTAAGCGCGGATCCTGACGGAAAGACCGTAAAAGCAGCTGTTTACCTCAATTCTTCCGGAAAACAGTTTCAGGCGTTTATCGATATCGATACTGAGACAGGAACGGTATCGAACATAAAGAACGTATTGAATAAGGGAAACACCTTCTACAATGATGTTTATGCTATAGACATTATCGGCGACTATGCCGTTGTGACATTAAATAACAGTACCGGAACTGCGGAAGTTTCTTTTTCGCTTTTATTGTTCAAAGATTCGGAACTTGTCGGTGAACTTGATACCTCGACAGTAAACATCAATTATTTCTTTGAAGGTTTTTCATTGGATCTTTCATCGGATTCTTTGTATGTCACAGGCTATGAATACGGCGATATCGTCATCCTGGCATTCGATATCAATAGCGGAAAGTTCAAGAGCAAGAAAAGTCCCGGCGAGTCGGATGATAAGACGGTTGACTTGTCGGAATATACGGCAACGGACAGAGGCGATCTGTGCAAACTCGATTCGCTCGGCAATGTCATGAAGATAGATGCCGAAACAATGACTCCCGTGACAATGGTCGACACTAACTGGTATACGCCGTTCTTCCATCCTACGCGGTCAAGTTATCTTTTGACCAATTCCTATATCCTGAGCTGTACCGAGACAAGGACAGTCATACTTGACCAGGTAAATGTATCCTACGGAATTGATGATCAGAACACCTATGAATATGTTACCGTTCTCGAAAAGGCAGAAAAGAATCCTCATGCTGGAAAAGAGATCATAGAAATTGCTGTGCCGGTCTATTCTGAAGGGATCTCGGATTATCTGGCAAAAGCCGTATATGAATTCAATAAGACGGATGACCGGTATCTCATAAGGGTATGGGATAAGTACAAGAGCGGATTCACATTGGGAAGAATGGTCCCGAATGCTGACGAAAAAGAAACGGAAATGTATGAGATGATCCAGGACTTGAAAGGTGACGAGGCTCCGGACCTTGTCATCAGTATCCAGCAGAATTATGCGATGCGCGATGATGTCTTTATGGATCTGACGGATTTCCTTGATCCTGAGGTCATGGATAAACAATATGCCAATATCATCGAGGCCGGAAGGTACAACGGTAAACTTTATTTCCTGCCGGTAACTCTGGAACTGGAGGGGCTTGTTATAAATACAGAACTGCTCAAAGACGGTGCGGAAGGAATAACGTTTGAAGACTTCGACAGGATGGTAAAAGAGGAGCTTAACGGCTTTTCACCGTATGACTATCCTGACTCGCTGTATTGCGACAAACTCTCTTTTATCCTTTCATGCATAGATACGAAGAGTGCGATCGAAGGTGAGGATGTTGATTTCGGAACAGAGCAGTTCCGTTCCGCAGTGGAATATGCGAATGAAAACTTCGTTTATGACGATGACGATAGTGTGCCTGTTGAGTATTTATATGATTCTGACTCCAGACATAAAGGAGAATGCTGTTATTTAAAGATCACCGATTATCTGGAGTTTGTACATATCCTCAACGATCAGGACGGACACTATGCCATTATCGGAACACCTTCGGTTGATGCATCAGGTCCCAGATTTACTGCTCTTGAGACTGTTTCAGTGTCGGCGGTCACCGATGTGAAGGAGGGCTGCAGGAAGTTTATTAATTATCTGTTTTCGGGCAGCGCTTACGATCACGATGTATGCGAATTCAGGAATCTCGTAACTAACAGGGATATCATGAACAGAAACATCGAAACCCTTACGCTGCGCAACAACGAGGCATTTGAACTGTATCTGGGTTCAAAGGAGAGCGGCGTGATAAGGGTGCCTCCGAGCGTGGAAAGGGCATATGGCGATAAATATGCAACGGATGATATGCGAGAGAGTTTCCTGAGCAGCATGTCAACGGTGTCCACATACTATTACGGTGATCCTAAGATCACCGGGTTTGTTATGGAAGAAGTCGCTCCGTATTATGCCGGCGACCGGTCTTTGGACGATGTTGTCAGATATCTGAATGACAGGACGACCAAATATATCAGGGAGATGTAACCTCATCCGATATTTAAGGAGAGCCGTGAGCGGATCAGACCGTTCCGGAAACTCTCAGCAGAGTGGATACAAAGACGTATAAGAAGTCGATCATGCCTGCGGCGAGCACGAGAACGAGCCAGACGCGCTTGACGCTGAACTTTCTGTTCTTCCTGAGCTCATCGTGCAGAGGCGTGATGATGTTCTTGAACAGAATGATCTTTTTCTTTGTAAGTCTTCCAACGGTGATCTTAAGGATCGAGATGCCGCCGTCGCAGAGGAACGGAAGTCCTACTATGAAGTAAAGGAACGGTACCCTGCAGTAGACCAGGAAGAAGGCGATAAAGAGTCCGAGCGATCTGGAACCCGCGTCGCCCATGAGCATCTTTGAAGGGTTGAAGTTGAACATGAGATAAGCCAGTAGCGTAGCGATAAATACGATGGTAAGTATTATCGAGTTCCTGTCAAAGAGAGACTCTGCCATAAAGCCCATGAGGAATGTCGTGAATACCGCGAGTATGGAGAGTGTGCCGGAAAGACCGTCGATACCGTCCGTAGCGTTGGTCGCATTGATGGATACGATGAAGAGGATCACGCAGAGTATATAGAAGAGAACGGGGTGGATATCGATGTAAGCGCCCGTTATCGCGATATAGACTCTCGTGCCGAAGAAGTGAAGGCAGAAGAAAGCAGCGATAAGTGAGATCACTACGTCGAGAGCGCCTTTGATATATTCGTCCCACGGCTTTTTCGAACGGTCATCAAGCCAGCCGGTGACCATCTCGGCAAAGATGCAAAACAAGCCAAGGCCAAGGCCCGTAACGACATTTCCGCTCTCAAAGAATCCCTTGCCGGAAGTGACGGGATTTATGAAGAAGCAGAGTATAGCCGACAGGATGAGGAAGACCAGAGTGAAATAGAACCCTACTCCGGTAGGTTTTCCGATATTTACTTCGGAGCCCTGCGCGAACTTGCGTCCGCGGTCATGTCCCATAAGGATGTTTTCGCCGGGAAGGAACTTGAGAAGTATAAGCGTAATGGCAAAACCGGCAACCAGTCCGACAGCCATCTTGATGATAAAATACATTAAATTGACCTCACTCATAAGGTTTAGATCGACATCTGCATTATACCTTATGGATAAATCTAATAAAAATGTGAAATAGTTCAATAAATGGAGCCGATTTACTCGTCACTGTTGGCCAAATGTGTTAACATAATCTCTTGTTATAAGGAGAAAATACTATGGACTACAAAGATTTGATCGCTTCCAATCTGCATGAATGCACAGGCCTTGATAAAGAACAGATACTGGGTCTCATAGAGATACCGCCGAAGCTCGAGATGGGTGACTATGCTTTCCCGTGCTTCGTGCTCGCAAAGACGCTTCATAAGGCTCCGCCCATGATCGCCAACGAACTCATGGCTTCAGAAGAACTCGTAAAGGGTTTTGACGGCGCTGTCACGGTCGATGCGGCCGGGCCTTACATCAACTTCAAGATAGACAGGGGTGTTCTCGCAAGGAACGTTCTCACTGAGATCTACGAGGCTGAAGACCACTACGGCGACAGGAACATAGGCGAGGGAAAGAACGTCATCATTGAGTTCTCGTCCCCGAATATCGCCAAGCCTTTCCACGTGGGCCATGCCTTCACGACCATCCTTGGCAATTCACTCTCGAATATCTATTCAAGACTCGGATATAACGTCATAAGGTTCAACCATCTGGGCGACTACGGCACCCAGTTCGGCAAACTCATCACGGCTTACAGGCTCTGGGGTGATGAGGCTGCAATGCAGGAGAACCCCATAGACGAGCTTACTAGGATCTACGTCAAGTTCCACGATGAGTGCAAAGTAAGCCCCGAAAAGGAAAAGGAACTCGAAGATACGGCAAGGGACAACTTCAGAAAGCTCGAGGAGGGCGAGGCTGAGGAAGTCGCGCTCTGGCAGCGTTTCAGGGATCTGAGCCTTCAGGTTTTCGAGAAGACCTATAACAGAATGGGCATCAAATTTGACAACTATAACGGTGAATCTTTCTATTCGCCGATGATCCCCAGTGTCGTAAAGATGCTCGAGGACAAGGGCCTTTTGGAAGAGAGCGAAGGCGCAAAGGTCGTAAAGCTCGACGATGAGGGCCTTCCTCCGTGCCTCGTGGTAAAGAGCGACGGTACCACCATCTATGCGTCAAGAGATCTTGCCGCAGTGCTCTACAGACACGAGGAATACAACTTCTACAAGAATATCTACGTCGTAGGACTTCCTCAGCAGCTGCACTTCAGACAGGTGTTCGCTGTGCTCAAGAAGGCAGGCTACGACTTCGCAGACGATTGCGTACACGTAGGCTTCGGGCTCCTCAAGTTTAAGGACAACAGGGCTTTCTCCACACGTGCGGGCAATATCATCAAGCTCGACGAGTTCCTTGACAAGACGACTGAGAAGACTGCCGAGATCATCAGGAAGAACAGCGAGCTCAGAGGCGGAGACATGACCGATGAGCAGATAGCCGAGGTTTCCGAAGTGGTCGGTCTTGGTGCGGTCACATACACTTACCTCAAGTCCGGAAGAGAGAAGGACATCTATTTCGATTGGGATGACATGCTCGATTTCGAAGGCGATACGGCTCCTTACCTCATCTACACATATGCGAGGATCAAGTCCATCCTGAGAAAAGCGCATGACGCGGACATCATAAACGACGATTTCAATCTTGCATCAGAGCTTACCGCAGAAGACGAATATGCCGTCATCAGAAGCCTTGCTGATTTCAAGGATGCGGTAGTCAAGGCAGCCGAGAGCTATGAACCTTTCATGATCTCGCGCCAGATCTCCCTCATCGCAAGGAATTTCAACCGCTTCTACAATAACTCGAGGATCATCAATGCCGATACGCAGGAGAGCAGGGAAGCACGTCTCATGCTCTGCAAGGCCGTAAGCTATTGTCTTAAGTCAGGTCTTGATATGCTCGGCATCGGCGTAGTCGAGAAGATGTAAGCAACTTAGAAAGGTAAAGGCATGGATAATACAGCGAACAGCTCGGTACCGGATTTCAAGGACCTTAACTACACGAGACCTGATATTGACAAGTTCACGGAGACCGTAAGGAACGTAAGACTCAGGCTCATGACCGCCAAGACTCTCGAGGCGGCAGATGAAGCCCTCGGCGAGTATGAGATCGCCATCAGTTCCTTCGATACGCAGTACGCCCTCTGCCAGATACTTCACGACCTGGACACATCGAACGATTTCTACAACAAGGAGATGGAGTTCTTCGACGAGGCGGGAGCCAGAGTCCAGGAACTCTCATCAGCGGTCCTCTCGGGCCTTCTCACGTGTCCCTGTGCGGATTCACTGAAGGTCAAGTACGGCTCCATGATCTTCCGCAAGGCAAAGAACCAGCGTGAGATCATCTCGAGCGAGGTTATAGACGACCTTACAGAGGAATCCAGGCTCGAAAACGAATACGCTCAAAAGCAGTCGGAAGCAGAGATCACGCTCGGAAAGAAGACTCTGAACTTGAGTCTCATCCAGCCTTATCTCGAATCGACGGACAGGAACGTCAGACGCAGCGCTCATGCGGCTCTCGATTCCTACTACATGTCACGAAAAGAAACTTACGACAAAATCTACGACGACCTCGTAAAGGTCAGGACGACGGCTGCAAAGAAGCTCGGATACAGCAGTTTTACCGAGCTCGGCTATAAGCGCATGGAGCGCTACGACTACAACAGGGAAGACGTTGCTTCCTTCAGAGAGAACATCAAAAGATATATCGTTCCGCTCACAACGCAGATAAGAAAACTGCAGCAGGAAAGATTAAAGGTCGACGAACTAATGTTCCACGATCTTCCTTGTCTTTTTGCCGACGGCAATCCTGCCCCCGTCGTAAGCAAGGAAACATATAAGGATGCGGCAGGCAAGTTCTTCAGGACTATGTTCGGTGCGACGCCGAGCTTCTTCGATGTCCTGACCGACCACGGATATACGGATCTCCTGTCACGCCAGAACAAGTCCACGGGCGGTTACTGCATGTATCTTGAGGATTACTGCATACCGTTCATCTTCATGAACGGCAACGGCACTTTTGACGACGTTGCGACTGTCATCCATGAGGGCGGACACGCTTATGCCGCGCTTGCCGGTGCAGAGTCCTCACCCTTCGTTGAGTGCCTGTCTCCCACGCTCGAGACGTGCGAGATCCACTCCACATCGATGGAATACATGTCATATCCTTTCATGGATATCTTCTACGGCAAGCGCGCTGAGCAGTACTGCGAACTTCACATGACCGACGGGCTTTTGTTCCTGCCTTACGGCTGCATGGTCGACGAGTTCCAGCATATCGTTTACGACAATCCTGACATGACGCCCGAAGAGCGCCATCAGGCCTGGAAGAAACTTGAAGAGACATATCAGCCCTTCATCAAATACGATGAGGAAGACACGCCTTTCCACGCGATGGGCGGTGCCTGGATGAAGAAGGATCACATCTTCACGACACCTTTCTATTACATCGATTATTGTCTTTCCCAGATCTGTGCATTGGAACTCTGGGATGAATCCAGAACTGACCTCAAGGTCGCACTTGAGAAGTACAACACGCTCTGCCAGCTGGGCGGAAGCGACACCTTCTTAAATCTCATCAAGCGCTCCGGACTTGAATCACCGTTCAAAGTCGACGTAATGAAGACCCTGGCATACAGGTGCTCTGAATTTCTTAATCTGTGAGGATAAGATGAATCTTCCCGAAGACTTTATCAACGAGATGGATTCATTCTTCTCTCATCAGACGTCTGTGTCTGAGGAAGGTTTCTATGAGAGCTTTGACAAGGAGCCGTTAAAAGGCATCAGGTTCTCCAGATCGAAGATATCTTCTGTTGAAGAGGAAAGAATACTTTTAGAAGAATTGGGAGAAACCGCAGATCCCGTTTCGTGGTGCAGCGGCGGTTACTATACAAAGAACGAATCGAGCGGCAGGGAAGCCCTTTATCATGCGGGAGTCTACTATCCGCAGGAGCCTTCTGCCATGCTTCCGGCACAGGTTATGTCCGCAAAGCCCGGCGAGATCGTACTTGATCTCTGCGCGGCTCCAGGCGGCAAGGCATGCAGACTGGGCGAAGACATGAAAGGTGAAGGCCTCCTGGTCGCAAACGAGATAAGTTTCGAGCGCTCCAAGGCATTGCTCCGCAACATCGAGCGTTCAGGAATAAAAGGGCTCGTCATCCTTAACGAGACGCCCGAAAACATCGCTGAAAGACTTCCGCTTTTCTTTGACAAGATCCTCATCGATGCGCCGTGTTCCGGTGAAGGCATGTTCAGAAGGGACAGCGGTGCGGTCAAAAGCTACATGAACTACGGTCCCAAGGTATGCGTTCCTTTGCAGGAATCTATTCTGGAAGCTGCTCATAAATGCTTAAAAGACGGCGGCTCGATCGTCTATTCCACCTGTACTTTCTGCGTGGAAGAAGATGAGAATCAGATAGCACGCTTCATTGAAAGACATCCCGAATACCATGTGAAGCCGCATCCTGAGATTCTGGGGGTTACACACGGCGGGGAAGGTTCCATACTTCCCGGTTCCATGAGGATATGGCCTCATCTCTCAAAAGGTGACGGACACTTCTGCGTGCATCTCGTCAAAGGCGCGGAACAGGAACTGAATTCAGCGAAAGAAATTCTTTCTGACGGTGATGAAAAGCGCAGGGACAGGAACATCGAAGCCGCGATGAACGTTCTCGATGAAGTCTTATCCGCCAAAGGAAAGGAAGCGCTCTTAAAGGGCAGGTTCGTGACACACGGAACGGGCATATTCCAGATGACATTTGACGAGAGGATATTCAAAGGCCTTAAGGTCGTAAAGACAGGCCTTTACGTAGGCGACATCAAGCCGCTCAAGTCGGGAAAGACGGTCTTCGAACCGTCAAACAGCATCGCGCTCGCATTAAGCAGAGACGACATAAGAGATGATTCTTATCTTGCTCTTTCAAGAGACGATGACAGGCTCCTTAAGTACTTAAGAGGCGAGACGATATCTGTTTCGCAGGAAGACGGAATCAAGAATTCGGGCCTGATAATTGCCGGAATTGGCAGTTATCCGCTCGGTTTTGCAAAGATCAACGGAACAACAGCAAAAAATATGTATCCAAAAGCATGGAGGCTTATATGAGCAAGGAAATGAAACTTATACTCGCCACATTTAACAAGGACAAGGTAAGAGAGATCGGCGAGATATTGGACGGAACGCCTTTCAAGGTCGTGTCCATGCGCGAGGAAGGTCTTGATCCGGACATCGTTGAAGACGGCAAGACGTTTGAAGAAAACGCTCTCATCAAGGCCAGAGCGGTGCATGCACTTACCGAAGGCGCATATGTCATGGCAGACGATTCCGGCCTCTGCATCGATGCGCTTGACGGTGCTCCCGGCATCTATTCCGCCAGATTCTGCGGCGAGGATTCCACATATCCCGAGAAGTTCAAAAAGATCTTCGAGATGCTTAAAGACGTTCCCGAAGAAGAGCGCACCGCAAAGTTCGTATGCAGCATCGCAGTAGTACGTCCCGACGGGTCCGAATTCACGGTCAGGGGAGAGGTCTGCGGCGTTCTCCATGAGAAACCTGCAGGTGACGGCGGCTTTGGTTACGACCCTATCTTCTATGTTCCCGAATTCGGCATGACCACCGCACAGATGACAAAGGAACAGAAGAATTCCATCAGCCACAGAGGCAAGGCTTCAAGAGCAATGGCAGAGAAACTGAGATCTGAAATTTGATAAGATATTCAGGCTTCAGAAAAACGTTAAGACAGATGATTGGAAAATGTTAGCATTGTACGGATTCATAAATAAGCAATTTAAAAAAGGAAGAAGAGGTAAAAGAATGGCGAACGGAAGAATTAAACAGATCGCAGGCAAGATAATGCTGGGTGCGTTTGCTGCCGCAGTAGGCTTTTCGGTATTATCCAATCTGCCTTGGGCAGTAAAGGCTGTTAATGCCGATTTTGTCGTTGAGATCGATGATACTAATTTCCCTGATGACAATTTCAGAACCATTGTTCAGGGTTATGACAAAGATAAAGACGGTTTTCTGACTCAGAAGGAAGTAAGCGGCGTAAAACGCCTTGATGTTTCAAATTATTTTTCAAAACCGGAAAAAGTGATATCAGACTTAACGGGTATTGAGTATTTTCCATCTCTTGTTAATCTGGAATGTCACAACAATCAGTTAACAAGTCTTGATGTGAGCAAGAATACTTCGTTGCAATCCCTGGCTTGCTACAACAACAAACTGACAAGCCTTAATGTCAGCAACTGTACTGCCCTGACAAAGCTTTCATGCCAAGGTAATCAGCTGACAAGTCTTGATATCGGTGACTGTACTGCCCTGACAGAGCTTTCTTGCAGTAAGAACAAACTGACCAGCCTTAATGTCAGCAATAATACTGCATTGACAATAATTATGTGTGACAGCAACCAGCTTACAAGTCTTGATGTCGGCAATTGTAAAGATCTGTTTGAACTCAGTTTCAACGGAAACCAGCTTAATGATATCGATGTAAGCAAAAATTCTGAGCTTCAATATTTATGGTGCGAAAACAATCTTTTTACAAGCATCGACATTAAAGCTAATGATGCTCTTAAAGAATTACGTGTCAGCAACAACCAGCTTACGAGCATCGACGTGAGCAAAAATCTTTCACTGAATTCTCTCAGGTGCGCCGGCAACCAGCTGACAGAAATCGATGTCAGTATGTGTACTGATCTGACATACCTTGACTGCAGCAATAATCAGATAAAAGATCTTGATATCAGTAAGTTAAAGTCGCTGTACAATCTTTACTGCAATAGTAATCTCTTATCAAGCCTGGATTTCAGTAACTGTACGGATATATACGAGATCAATTGCTCTGATAACAAGATTGATAATCTTTTGATCAGTGCGTGTGCAGATCTTCAATTCCTGGTTTGTAATAATAATTCGCTTGACACTTTGGATATCAGTAAGAATACAAAACTATATGGTTTGCTTTGTTATTCCAATCCCCTTAAGTTGATAAATATCTATAATAGTCCCAGTCTGGTATCTGCTTATGAATCAGGGGAAAATTCCGGATGGGCAGCGCTGCCTGCTACTGCTGCTTACTATCGGGATGCGAATCAGAACCAGTTGGCTATTGACCGCTCTCTGCTTGTCGTTTCTGAAGGTTGGAATATGATTCAGGGAAATTGGTACTATGTCTTAAACAATGATCTGGTTACCGGTTGGCTTAATTTAGGTGGCAGATGGTATTGCTTCAATGATAAAGGTGAAATGCTTGTCGGTTGGATCATGGATAATGGAGCGAAGTATTTCATGAACAATTCAGGTCAGATGGTTACCGGTTGGAAAGATATGGGTGGCATCTGGTACTACTTCGGTACTAACGGAAAAATGGTAACGGGATGGCAGAAGATCAATGGCGCTTGGTATTATTTCGAAAAGAACGGCATCATGCTTACCGGTTGGCTTGAAGAAAATGGCAAATGGTATTGCTTCAATTATAAAGGCGTTATGCAGGTCGGTTGGATCATGTATAACGGAGCGAAGTATTTCATGGACTCTTCAGGCGTAATGACTACCGGTTGGAAAGATATGGGTGGCATCTGGTACTACTTCGATCCTTCCGGAAAGATGGTAACGGGATGGCAGAAGATCAATGGTGATTGGTATTATTTCCAAAATAACGGAATCATGCTTACCGGCTGGCTTGAAGAAAATGGCAAATGGTATTGCTTCAATTATAAAGGCGTTATGCAGGTCGGTTGGATCATGTATAACGGAGCGAAGTATTTCATGGACTCTTCAGGCGTAATGACTACCGGTTGGAAAGATATGGGTGGCATCTGGTACTACTTTGCTCCTGACGGAAAAATGGTAACGGGATGGCAGAAGATCAGTGGTAAATGGTATTATTTCAAAAATAACGGTATCATGCACACCGGGTGGCTACAAATTGGCAGCAGTTGGTATTACCTTGATCCTTCCTCCGGCGCAATGGTAACCGGCACGAAGAAGATAAACGGCAAGACCTATATCTTCGATTCGAACGGTGTCTGCCTGAATCCATAAACTTGCGGCGGATCAATTGATCGTATCATACGGGGCTGTCTCACTCATGTGAGGCGGCCTCTTTACTGTGCATTGCATGAAGATGTCATGGAATCGGTGGGTTTTGTGACGGAAAAGTGCAAGTGCTTTTTGCCTTGTCCATGCCGTTATTGCGCGGTTTTCGCGAAGGTTTCTGTGCGATGCTTTATTTAAGCCCCTTTTTCGTTGAAATGCCCTCTTAATCGTGATAATATTGTCAGGCGCGTACAAATGTCCGTCACAGGAAGTATAGTGACAGCGCTAAACTTGTATGAAAGGTCTTGACTTTATGCCCCAGGATAACCCCGAATATTTCCTCGTCGACAAGAGAGTACTGCCTGAAGTCTTCATCAAGGTTATGGAGGTAAAGCAGCGTCTTAACACGGGAGAGTCCACTTCGGTAAACGAGGCGGTCAGAAAGACAGGGCTTTCAAGGAGTGCTTACTATAAGTACAAGGATTCCGTACTGCCGTTCTATGAGGCGGCAAGCGGCAAGAAGGTTACGCTTCTTTTGTCCGTAGAGAACTTCCAGGGTATCCTGTCAGAGATCATACGAACTATCGCGGAATCACGCGCGAATATTCTGACAATCAATCAGAATATCCCGATCAACGGCCTTGCAGACATCTCGATCTCGATTGAGACAGTGTCAATGTACGGAACTGTTGACGATATAATTAACGACATCTCTAAGCTCGCAGGTGTGCGCAAGTGCATGATACTGAGCAGGGAATAAGAAAGGTTAGGACAAAGTAAAATGGCAATCAATGTTGCGATCATGGGTTTCGGTACTGTCGGATCAGGCGTGGCCGAGACGCTGGACATCAATAAGGATGCGATCACGAAGCGCGTTGGCGAAGAGATCAACGTCAAGTATATCCTTGATATCAGGGATTTCCCCGAGAGCAGATTCGCTTCTCTCGTAACTCATAACGCTGACGAGGTTTTCGAAAGCGACATTCTTATCGCGGTAGAGACCATAGGCGGCGCAAGGATCGCTTATGAATACACGAAGCGCGCTCTGTCACTGGGCATCAGCGTTGTTACTTCAAACAAGGAACTCGTATCTACACACGGTCCCGAGCTCATTAAGATCGCTCAGGAGAATAACTGCTGCTATCTGTTCGAAGCAGCTGTAGGCGGCGGTATACCGATAATCAGACCTTTGTACAAGTGTCTTGCGGCAAACAAGATCACGAGGATCGCAGGTATCGTAAACGGTACCACAAACTACATCCTCTCACAGATGAAGGATGAGGGCATTGATTTCGATACGGCACTGCAGCAGGCTAAGGACAACGGCTTTGCGGAAGCAAATCCTTCAGCTGACATCGACGGCATCGACGCTCAGAGAAAGATTTCCATACTCTCAACGATCGCTTCTGACGGTGAATATATTGCACCTGATTCGATCAATGCTGAGGGCATCTCAAAGATCACCGTGGACGACATGAAGTTTGCTTCTTCCATCGGCTGTGACATCAAGCTCATCGCTCTCTATGAGTGCGGTGATGATAAACCTGTCGTTTATGTAGCACCGGCATTGGTCGGCAAGAGCAATCTGCTCTATAACGTCAACGGTGTATTCAATGCTGTAATGGTAGAAGGCAACAGCCTTGGACAGGCTATGTTCTACGGTCAGGGCGCAGGCACGATGCCTACGGCATCCGCAGTCTGCGGAGATATCATCGAGGCAGCTCTCGGCAATCCCGCGGAGAACCGCGTATGGACTGAAGAACGTGCTGAGATCACACCTTATGACGAGATCTCTGCCGACATCGTTGTCAGGGCTGATGTTCCTGCCAAGGTGCTCGGCGCGGCAGAAGGTTATGAGTGTGAAGTCCTTTCCGATGAGGCTATCCTCGTCAAGGGCATAAAGCATAAGGATATCGCTGCACTCGTAAGTGCAAGTGAGGCATCTTTCTGGATGCACTATCTTAAGTGATCAAGTCGAAAAGATTCGGAGGATAACATATGAAGGTTTTAGTAGTTGGTGGCGGCGGAAGAGAGCATGTTATCTGCTGGAAGCTCAAGCAGGATCCCAGGGTAACTGATCTCTACTGTGCTCCGGGTAACGGCGGCATTGCTTCTATCGCCACATGCGTTGATATAAAGGCTACAGATCTGGATTCCATGGTCGAGTATGCGAAGAAAGAGCAGTTTGATCTTGTATTCGTTGCTCCCGACGATCCGCTCGCACTCGGTATGGTCGACAGGATGGAAGAAGCAGGTCTCAGAGCCTTCGGCCCCAAGGCAAACGCTGCGATAATCGAAGGATCAAAGGCTTTCTCCAAGCAGCTCATGAAGAAGTATTCGATCCCCACTGCTAAGTATGAGATCTTTGAAGATGAGCAGAAAGCTCTCGATTACCTTGAGACACAGCCTATGCCTATCGTTATCAAGTGCGACGGCCTTGCATTAGGTAAGGGCGTTATCATTGCACAGAACCTCGATGAGGCTAGGCAGGCCGTTAAGGACATGATGGAAGATAAGAAGTTCGGCAATGCAGGCTCCACGATCGTCATCGAGGAATGCATGACAGGTCCCGAGCTTACTGTACTTGCTTTCTCTGACGGCAACACCTGCATCCCCATGGTATCTTCAAGAGACCATAAGAGAGCATACGATCACGACGAAGGCCTTAACACAGGAGGCATGGGCGCGGTTACTCCCGGTGCTGACATGACTGATGAGCTTAAGGCACGCATTCAGAATGAGATCATCACACCTACTGTCGAAGCACTCAAAAAAGAGGGAAGACCGTTCAAGGGTGTTATCTACTTCGGCCTTATGCTTACACCTGAAGGACCGAAGGTTGTTGAGTATAATGCACGTTTCGGTGATCCTGAGGCACAGGCTGTTTTGCCGCTCCTCGAGAACAGTCTTCTCGATATAGTTGATGCATGCATCGACGGAACTCTCGATCAGGTCGAATTCAAGTGGAAGAATAAGTGTTCCTGCGTTGTTGTCATGGCTTCGGGCGGATATCCGCAGAGCTATGCAAAGGGTTACGAGATCACAGGCATCGATACCTGCGGCAAGATCGTATTCCAGGCAGGCACAGCTCTTAAGGACGGCAAGCTCGTTACGAGCGGCGGACGCGTTCTCTGTGTTTACGATGAAGCAGATACACTTGATGAGGCCATTGACGGCGCATATGAAGGCGTTGCAAAGATAAGCTTCAAGGATATGCACTTCCGTCACGATATAGGAAGGACACTCGGATAATAAATGAGGATCGGCGTTTACGGCGGGTCTTTCGACCCAGTTCATAACGGCCACATAGCAATGATCAAATCCGCTTTAAAGAGCGGATTTATCGATTGCGTGATAGTTATACCTTCGGTACGCAATTCCTTTAAGCTCTATGCCAACAAACTTCCGCCCCCGTACCGTCTCTACATGATGAAGGAGACCGTGGAAGGTCTGGAACTCAAGAATGTTTTCGTAAGTGATGTGGAATACGGCATCGAAGGCGTAAGCTACACCGCAGTCGTCCTGGCAAAGCTCACTTCCGATGAATATATTCAGGGCTTCCTTACAGCCAACGGCGTAAAGCGCAAGAAGGCTGAAGAGCACCATGAGTTTTTCTGGATAATGGGTTCTGACACGCTCGGGACTTTCGAGACCTGGTATAAGCCGGGTGAGATCCTGAATTATGCTTCGCTCCTTGCTGCGGTAAGACCCGGTGATGATACCGATGTTGATAAGGCCGCTGATTCCATAAGGAAGAATCTCGGAGGAAGGGTTGAGATATTCAGGCTCGACGGTGTTGACTGCTCATCTTCAGGAATAACGGCTTCAGGCGATTTTTCGATGGTTCCGGAACCAGCCCGTGACTTTATAAAGCTCCACGCACTATATACTGAAAACACAAAACTCGAAGGCGTGTCCGAAGATGCTTTGAAACAGTTCTATGAGAGTGCCGTCTGGATGTATCACTATCTCGGAGCAAAGCGCCTCCTGCATACACTCAATGTCGGTTATCTTTCGGCACATCTGGCTGACGTGTTCGGTTGTGACAAGGATAAAGCGCTTATAGCCGGAGCACTTCACGACTGTGCAAAGGAACTGCCTTTGGAAGAACAGTCTGCGCTTGCAAGGAAATATTCAGGTGACCTTTTCACCGAGAAGAAGCTCCTTCATTCACCCGCGGGCGCCACGTTCGCTTCCGAACAGTTTGGCATAAAGGATAAAGAGATACTTGACGCGATCTGTTACCACACAACGGGAAAGGGCGGAATGTCAACGCTCGAGAAGATCGTATATCTTGCCGATAAGATCGAGCCGGCACGCAATTATACCGATCTCTCACCGATAAGGGCAGCCGCCGAAAAGGACCTCGACAGTGCCATGCGCATGACCGCAGCGGCAGTAAGGGACAAGTTCGTTTCGCAGGGCCGGGATATCCATCCTCTGACTCAGCTGATGATGAAAGATCTGGGAATGTAAGTAACCTGAAGAGAATGCACAGTGCCGTGAATGCTAAATAAGTGTGAACTCAAGCGCTGTTGCCATTTATTATGCTATACTTGAAATATCACTAAACCAAAGGAGAAATACATGGACAGCAAAGAATTAGCCGCTAAGATCACCGAGATACTCGATTCGAAGAAGGGTATCGATATTGAGACAATAGATCTGACGGGAAAGACCGTTCTTGCAGATTATTTTGTTCTCGCAAGCGGTAATTCCACGACTCAGATCAAGTCTCTTGCAGATGAGGTCGAGTTTGTGCTCAAAAAGGACTTCGATATAGTTCCCGATCACATTGAGGGCCGTTCCGGCGACAAGTGGATCCTTCTCGACTACAAGGATGTCGTAGTACATGTCATGGGCAGGGAAGAAAGAGAGAACTATAACATCGAAAAGTTCTGGGAGACCAAGAAAAAGGAAGAATGATCACTGATCCGCGGATGCGCGGGTTCTAGTAATTTATTTAAAAGTAATGTTCGAAACCGGCAGGGTTGATCCTTGTCGGTTTTGTCGTATTTTGTCGGTAAAAACCGACAAACAGGGGTGCTATGCTTTCACTATGTTGAAGAAGAGCACTACAGCCAAGATAAAAAAGATGATATATCCTGCGGCATTCATCCTGATAGTGATCCTGAGTGCCGTATATAAGCTTGTGTTCAAAGGAAACGCTGATGTCCCCGTTACGGCCTTTAAGAGCGGTAAAACAGCCATGCTCGCTTCTGAAAGCACGGATGGGAAATATTCTTCAGAGATAGCGGTCGGCTCTGAGACAGCGTATGAGAGCGCTTTGGAGACGGCTGATGAAACTGCGGTAACCATACAGAAAGTAAGCGTATATATCTGCGGCGAGATAAACCGACCCGGAATATACGAAGCTCCTAAAGGAGTCATGCTCAACAGCATAATAGAGGATGCAGGAGGACTTACGGATAATGCGTCAGCCGATTACATCAATCTCGTCTATCAGATCGAATGCAACATGTCGATCTATATCCCGTCCGCGGATGAGATCAGGGAAGGATTTACCGGCGGCGACATCATAAGACAGGACGGAGTTTATGTCTGGGGGACGTCGCAGGGTGCTGATGGCGGTCAGGGTTCTACAGGATCAGAAAGGAATACCCTGATGGTCAACATCAATACGGCGACGGCAGAAGAACTGAAGAGCCTGCCGGGTATAGGCGACGTGACGGCGCAGGCGATCGTGGATTACCGGAAGAATAATCCGTTCAAAACGATAGAGGATATCAGGAACGTGTCGGGAATAGGCGATTCGGAATACAACAGGATAAAAGACTATATCTGCGTATAGGTCACGTATAGCCGTAAAGGCCCCTGACGCTGACCTCGCCGCTCCTTAAGTCCTGAACCGAACCGTCGTCAAATTCCACCTTCAGTGAGAAGTCATCGTTTATGGCAACGGCGGTACCTGTGCGGCCTTCGCCGTCTTCGAGCATGCGGGGAAAAGCCGTGATCCTGCTTCCCGCGGTGATATTGAGCTCACGGTAACGTTCCAGATAGTAAGGGGATGACGGCCACTCTGCTGCGAGTTTGTCCATGGAATAGATCAGTTCTGCTGCGAGAACATAGCGCAGGAACTTTTTACCGCCGTTCTCCATCGAGATTGAAGTAGCTATGTCCGCTATCTCGGGCGGAAAGTCCGACGGTTCATCGTTAACGTTGATGCCGATACCGATAATGCAGGTGTCGATAAGGCCGCTCTCGCCCTCTCCGGAAACCTCGGTCAGGATCCCGCAGATCTTCTTTTTGTTCATTATCAGATCGTTAACCCACTTGATCCTTACGTCCATCCTGTATGTGTTCCGGATCGCGTCCGCAACGGCGACCGCCGTCCAGCTCGTAAGATCCGATATCTTTTCGAAACCCGCTTCGGGTCTAAGCAGGTAGGAGAAGTATATGCCTGCTCCTGAAGGAGATGCAAAGCTCCTTCCGCGCCTCCCTTTGCCTCCGGTCTGTTGGTCGGCGATAACAACCGTACCTGAAGGGGCTCCCTTTGAAGCCAGGTCTTTCAATACATTGTTTGTCGAATCGACAGAATCGAAAACATGGATGTCAGTGCTCCGGCTGTCGGGAAGGACGGCTGCCACGGTTCCCCAGGCGAGGATGTCCGGTCTGTTCTTGAGGAGATAACCTTTGTTGGTGGATGAGACAATATCGAAGCCGTCTTCTCTCAGTGATTTAACGGCTGTGTTTACTGCGGCGCGTGATACGCCGAGAGTACGGCTTATGGACTCGCCGGAGATGTAATTCCTCTCCCTTGAGATAAGCTTCAGAACGTCGTCTTTAAGCATTTAGGTCCTTTCCAGTTTCTTTACCTGCGGTTAACCGTTTATTTTTTATAGTTAACAAAAATAATATCACTTTGCACCGAAATGCGGTAAAATATTGATGGTAAAGTGCTTTATTATATCTTGGATCAGGGTGACCATGAGTACATATTCTATAGTGCTGGCTGTTGTTATGCTGGCAAGTATGATCTCTACATTTGCGCTCGTACTCTTATCGAGGCGAGGCGCTAACACGCTTGAGATTCTCGTCTCGGTCTGCATAATGATGAGCAATGTGGGATATTATGTCCTTTCATGTTCGCGCAATATCCATGAAGCGCTTCTTGCAAATGCACTGGCCTATGTAGGCGGCATATTCCTTCCTCTTCTGGTTGTTTACATACTTGTTGACTATTCGGGTTCAAAGGTTCCTTTCTGGTTTTCTTCGATAATCCTGGCGCTGAATATATTCATATTCCTGTCGGTCATCGTTACAGACAGGGTTCCCATGTATTATGCCACGGCCCGTTTGGTCAGCGGCCCTCCGGCCGAGATCGTAATGGAACCCGGTCCGATCTACTACATCAGGTTTATCGTACTGGCGGTCGAGCTGGGCCTGGTAGGGTTCTTCACCATACTTACATATCTCGGCAAGCGTAATGCTTCGTTCAGAGTGATGATGATTTATGCCGGTTCCATGATCGGTGCGGTTGTTATCTACATCTGCAAGAGTTTCTTCGAACTCAAATACGATATGATACCTTTCCTGTTCCTCGTATACTCCCTGGTCCTCGATTATGTCGTTACCAGAACGACGATCTATAACGTCAATCTGAGTGTTCAGGAAAAGATAGATGAGCTCAGCTCATACGGTTATCTTGTTTTTGACAGAAAGTTCAGATATGTCGGAAGCAACCCCATGGCAGAGAAGTTCTTCCCGGAGATAAAGGAAGCCAGGATCGATTCGAAGATCATCGCCAAGGACTATGCGCTTAAGGATCTCCTGAAGTGGGTTACAAAGAATGCTACCGAAGCTTCTGAAGCAAAGAAGACGACGGGAAATTATAAGAAGTCTATCACCATCAACGACAGGAGCCCGAGCGACAGGCGTTTCCTCGAGTGTGAGATGAGCTTTATCCATTTCGGTCTTGAGAATCACGTATCAGGCTACCTCGTTGAGATCATCGACGATACGGACCAGCATAACATGATCGAGTCCATGAGTTTCAGGGGCGAGTCCTTAAAGCGTGAGGTCGAGAGACAGACAAAGAGGGCCAAGTCGATGCAGATGTCGACCATCCTCGGAATGGCGGCCATGATCGAATCCCGCGACAATTCCACCGGCGGTCACATCAACAGGACATCAGAGTGTGTGGCTCTTTTCGTTGAACACCTGAGAACGTTGGACGATTACAACATGAGCGAGAATTACTGGGATTCAGTAATCTATGCGGCACCTCTCCACGATCTCGGAAAGATCTCCGTTGATGATGCCATCCTGAGGAAGCCGACAGGACTTACCGAAGATGAATATGAGAAGATGAAGACGCATGCAGAATACGGCGCCCAGATCATGAATAAGGTCCTCGCCGATGTTGATGACAAGGAATTCGTCAAGGTAGCTGCAAATGTCGCGCACTATCACCACGAGAAGTATAACGGCACGGGTTATCCCGATAAGTTAAGAGGCGAGAACATCCCGTTCGAGGCAAGGATAATGGCTTTGGCAGACGTTTTCGATGCTCTTGCCAGCCGCAGATACTACAAGGAACCGATGTCCTATGATGAGGCTTTCGAGATCATCAGACAGGAACTGGGTCACCATTTCGATCCGCACCTCGGACGCATCTTTATCTCGCTCAAGCCCCAGATTATCCAGCTCTACGAGTCATTTGAGAAGACGGAGTACGGCCGCAATAAGGAACGTTCCGATTTCAGCATTCCCGTAAAGTAATCTGCGGAGTTTATTTCATCTCTTCGTTGATGATGTTCTTTACCCATTTGTATTTGCGGTAGTGAAGTATGACTACCGGGATCTTTACGATCTCATCAAGGTTCAGGATAAAGTAGACCACCATTACCGGCCAGTTGAATACGAATGCCGAGAGGTACCCGAAAGGTACAATGAATGCCCACATCGTCAGTGTGTCGCAGATAAAACCGAATCTTGTATCTCCGCCCGCGGAGAAGATGCCTCCTATCAGTGTGGAGTTGATGGATCTTCCCAAAATGTAATAACTGCACATGAGGAGCATTATCAGCAGATAGTGTTCCGCAGTCTCGGTAAGATGCACGAAATACAGTATCACAGGAGCCGAAGCTGCCGCGACGACCCCCAGTATTATTCCAGAGATTATGGTTATCTTTAAGAGTTTGTCTCCGTATTCTTTCGCAGTGTCGAGCCTTCCGGCGCCGAGTTCGTTTCCTATGACGATGACGCTTCCGCCGGCTATTGCAAAGCAGAGACAGGATACGAGATCTTTTACTATGGCCGCTATGCCGTTTGCCGTTGCGGCATCAGTGCCCAGATGTCCCATGATGACCGTGATCATGGTGAAGCCGAAGCCCCAGAGGAGCTGGTTCAGTAGGTAGGGAAGAGTGTATTTCGAGAATCTCTGCCGGAGATCCATGTCGATGTGGAATATGTTCTTCAGCCTGAGTCTGAACTTGGTGAGCTTCAGGTTGAATATCAGACAGAGTATAAAGCCTGTACCGTTTGATATGGCGGTGGCGAGCGCAGCTCCGGCGATGCCCATCTCGGGAGCGCCGAGAAGGCCGAAGATAAATACCGCGTTGAGTACTATGTTAAGGAAGACTATGACCACGCTCGCGATGGTGCACTGCTTGACGAAGCCGACGTTCTTGAGGAGTGTCTCGAATACGGATGCCAGAGTCATGAAAACATATGAGAAAGAAGCAATCCTGATGTATGGCACGCCGTTTTCGATCAGTTCAGGCACATCGGTGAATACCCTCATTACACCTTCGGGCATGAACATCGCGCAGCCGAAGAAGACTATCATGACGGGGAGCGACAGGGTGAACATGTAACCGAATACTTTCTCGATGGAGCTTGTGTCGCCCTTGCCCCAGTACTGTGCAGCGAGCATTGAACCGCCAGCGGTTATGGACATGACAAATAGCGTCAGTACGAGGACAACCTGGGTTGCCAAAGATACTGCCGCCATTGATTCCTGGGACAGAAAAAGAAGCATGATGGCATCTGATACCGGAACGAGCGCGAACACGAAGTTCTGCAGCGTCATCGGGAGTATCAGTGAGAGGAGCTTCTTTCTGAAAGATGTGTCATTTCCTGTTTGCATGTGCGTATTTTAGTCAAATCATTCCCTAAAATAAAGGCATTGACTGTTTTTGGTCCTGAAACGGCAAGAAAAACAAACAATACGACAGGGCATGGACCGGCGGTGTTGTGCCTATTCTTTTGCAGTGCCTGATGAGATCGGGAACGGCCGTAACGTAATGGTATAATTGTCCGAAAGGGGGATGACCATGGAAAGCATTGATAACGTATATGAGTTTTATAACGGCGGCGCCGAGATCGGCCGTCTTGAGCGTGGTCTCGGGATCGTGGAGTTTTACAGATCCAAGGAGATAATAGAAAGATATCTTAAAGGAAAGCTTACCGTCTATGACGTAGGCGGCGGGATCGGCAGATATGCCGAATGGCTGGCCGGGAAGGGGCATGACGTTACTCTGATCGAGCTTGCGCCCGTTGCCGTGGATTACGCGAAAGAGCATATGACCGTTCCCTATAAGGCTGAAACAGGCGACGCACGTTCTTTGGAGCTTCCGGACAACAGCGCCGACATGGTGCTTCTCATGGGACCTCTGTATCATCTGCTGACAAGAGAAGACCGGATGAAGACTTTATCTGAAGCGAACCGAGTCCTTAAAGAAGGCGGCATTCTGGTCGCTGCGGGAATATCGAAGTTCAGTTCTGCTACATGGGCGCTGTCCGTATACGGCAACGGCAACGCGTTTATCGATGATGACATCTACATGGATATGCTTAAGCGCGAGATGTCGACTGGTGAGCACATCAAACCCAGGGAGTATCCTTACATCATCTCCGACGCTTATTTCCATACGATTGACGGACTGAGGGATGAGGTAACGGATTCGGGCTTTGAAGTCATGGAAAACGTTGCCGTTGAAGGGTGCTCGTGGATAGCGCCTGATATTGCCTCGAAATGGGAAGATGAGGGTAGAAGAGAACGCCTTCTTACGATAATAAGGGCTACAGAACATGAGGAGACCATGATGGGCATAAGTCCTCATTTTCTTGTCATTGCCTCGAAAAAGTAAATGGAGGAATACTGATGGATAAGAAAGTCTATATCAAGACATACGGTCTTTTGTATCTTCTGACCGTTCTTATTGCCGGATCCGTAACCAGGCTGGTGCACAGTTTTATCAAATTCAATTTTCTTATTGCTGTCGTGATAATCCTTGTGGCTGCGATCCCTGTTGCGCTGATCATTTTTAAGATCATGCTCATATCAGAAAAGAACAAACCGTACAGCAAGGTCTACAGCGAATTCCGCAGGGAGGTCTTTACGCATGGTTACACCGACAGGTATTTCGAGCTTGCCGGAAAAGCAATAGATGCATATAAAAACGGAGAGAAAATAGACCCCGTATATCTTAAGGACTTTGTCCTGTTTACCGTGGATTACCACAACATGAAAGGCGAATATGACAAGTCGCTCCAGCTTCTCTCGCTCCTTAATGAAAGTGATTTCACCGGTAAGAGCGTTCGCTTTATAGACTACGGAACATCGGCTCTTATGTACTACGGCTGTTATATCGATACATACAAAGGCCTGAACGACAGAGAAAATGCCATAAAGCTCATCGAACGTGCCAAGCCTTTGCTTGATTCGCAGTTTAAGAATGATGTGCTTACTGTTTCAACATATGCGATCTACTACAATTACTATATGCTGCTGGGTAATTATGAACGGGCAGAGGAATACCTTAATAAAGTACTGGCCATGGATTCAGAGGCAGCGATGAGATTTTATACAAGGTATTACATCGAAGCTGAATTCGATCTTCATCTCGGAAAACGGCAGGAGGCTGTTGCCGCTCTTAAGAAGATGGAAAAGTTGGTAACCGGCGATTTCGTAGAGTTAATGAGTTTCATCTATAAGCAATATCAGGTGCATTTGGGACTCGAGGAAGAAATGCAGAATGCATGATCCTTTCAATATGAAAGACAAACAGGGGAATTATCAATGAAGATAAAGACAAAGACGATGGATTACGAAGCGGTCATGGCGCTGCCTTCTTGGGAACATAAAAAGCCAAAAAAGCCATCCGGACTTCTTGCAGGCATAGCACGTATCGCTTTAGGCGGCGAGCTTAAGAAGGTCAGCTTCACATGTGAGAAAAAGGATATGGAAAGAGCGGGCGACGGTCCGTGGATGATCCTCATGAACCACTGCAGCTTTACGGATCTTGCCATAGCATTTGAAGTCCTTAAAGGCCGTCCTTTCAGCATCGTCTGTACATCTGATGCCCTGGTCGGAAAAGAGGGACTGATGAGATCCTTAGGATGCATTCCGACGAGAAAGTTCGTTTCGGACATGACTCTTATTTCGGATATGGACCATGCCTTAAACGTCAATAAAGCAAGTGTCCTTATGTATCCTGAAGCCGGCTATTCGCTTGACGGAACGGGGACCAGGATCCCGAGAAGACTCGGGGTTCTCCTGAAAAAACTCAAGCACCCTGTAGTCATGATCACCACATACGGTGCCTTTTCGAGAGATCCGCTCTATAACAATCTGCAAAAGCGTGACGTGAAAGTATCCTGTGTGATGAAGTGTCTGTTTACTCCGGAAGAACTTGCAAATACCAAAGTAAGGCAGATAGACGAGATCCTTGACAGGGAATTCACGCTCGATTATTTCAAGTGGCAGCAGGACAATAACATAGAGATCGACGAGCCTTTCAGGGCTGACGGTCTTAACAGGATCCTTTATAAATGTCCTCACTGCATGACGGAAGGAAAGACCATAGGCAAGGGGATCCTCCTTAAGTGTGAGGAATGTGGGGCCGAGTATGAACTCGATACATTAGGCAGGCTCAATGGCATCAATGTTGAGCCTAAGTTCACGCATATTCCTGACTGGTTCGCCTGGGAAAGGGAACAGATCAAGAAAGAGATAGAGGACGGAACTTACAAGCTCGATGTAAACTGCGACATAGCGATATTAAAGGACTCCAAAGCTCTGTACATGGTGGGGAGCGGAAAACTCCATCATGATGTAAACGGCTTTGTTCTCGACGGCTGTGACGGGAAGCTTCATTACGAGCAGTCTCCGGGCGCATCCTACAGCGTCAATTCGGATTACTACTGGTATGAGATCGGCGACATAGTCTCCATCGGTACCAACGACTGCCTGTATTTCTGCTTCCCGAAGGAAGGGGACATCGTTGCCAAGACGAGACTTGCCGCCGAAGAGCTCTATAAACTTTCTAAAGGGAAGACTTCCTCTGAATCCTGATAAGGCTTCTTATGTCTTTAGTCTTCAGGCTGCTGAAGGATAGTATTCGCGCTTGCTTATTTCGTGCAGGAAATCGATCATGAGGCAATTGAACTCGTTGTGCTTTTCGATGCTGCAGACGTGTCCGCATTTTTCGATGAAGTACAGTGAAGCGTCGTTTATCTTCTTCTGGGTTCTCTTTACACTGTTGACGAAGAAATAATCCTGCTTGCCCGAAATGAACATGACCGGAAGTTTGCTCTCTTCGATGGATATCAGGTATTCGTTCAGCTTGAACTGAGTCCTGAACAATTCGCTGAGCCACATCCTGAAAGCGACTGACTTCATCTTTACGGATTCCCTGATGAAGATGTCCCTTGACTTCTTGTGGTTCTTGCGCGGCATCATGAGGTTGGCAAATACGGGGTAGAAGACCTTCTTGGGAACGAAGTACTTGATGCCTTCGAGGATTGCCAGAAGAGACTTGTATCCTATGCCCATGTTGAGTACGAATCCAGCGAGTAATATGGACTTTACCTTTTCTTTATAGAGATAAGCGAATTCCATTGCGACCAGTGTGCCGAGCGAAAGTGCGATGACATGGACTTTTTCGATGTTCTCGCTCTCGAGTATCTCGTTGATCTCTGAAGCCGATCTTGTAAGAAGACGTCTGCGCTTCTCGAAAGCGGAACCGCCGTGTCCCTCAAGATCTACTGCCAGTACGTTATATTCGTTCAGGTCCTCGATCTGGTATTTCCATGTGTTTATGCTTCCGCCAAGTCCGTGGATCAGTAAGACCCATTCCTTCGAATTGTTGTTATATATCTTGTAATTCATAGTATGCACCTCGTTTTTTGAGCAGATGTTGCCGGCGTTTACGTCTGACTTGTGATACCGGTTCATCTGCCGTCATAATATCGTCTTTATTTATTTTGCAGTAGAAGTGATTAAGGCAAACATGAGGCAATAGTTTGATAGTCAAAGTAAATTCACAAACTATACATTGGTCATTAACACCCGGCTGCATGTAAGGGGAGAATGAGAAGGTTTATTTAATGCCCATAAGGTGTAAAATATATTTATATTTTTATCAAGGGGGATAATATATGAAAGTCGCAGCTGTTTTAATTGCAATCTCAATGCTGTCAACATTAACGTTGGCAAGGTGCTCTCAGTTCCTTCCGCCGTTACACGGTAACGGAACTACTGAGGAAACATCGGAAGTGGTTTCCAACCCGGGAACTTTTACTGTGCCTGATGTAAGAGGCTTGTATTTCAGTACGGCCGTAGACTGTGTCCAAGCTGAAATTGATGCATCCGGTCTGAAAAATGTACATGTCACTTACTATTGGGATCAATACAACTATGATCCTGAAATGAATGCCAAGATCACCCGTATTGATCCTGCTCCCGGTACAGTTATTACTGCGGATGACGGAGATGTGGTTATCTTGCTCGGTGCAGGTGAGCAGGCGCCTGATTTCGTTACCAAAACAGGTAACTGAGCCGGTAAAAAAACAAAAGGCTTGAAAAGAAGAGAACCCCCGAAGCAAGTCAAACTTCAGGGGTTCTCTTCATAATAAAACCGCCCAACCTTTGTGGTTGAGCGGTTCTTGGTGGAGATGAGGAGAATCGAACTCCTGTCCGAAACCTCTTCCTCCGGGACAATCTCCGGGTGCAGTCAGTATTTGAATTATTCCAATTCCCGCGTCATCTGCTGACAGATTGCGGTTCCTGTAGCTTCATAAAGATTTAAGTCGCTATCCGGCGCAAAGCTTAACCGGTAGGACTGCCTGCTTAACCTCTCTCAGGCGAGGTCTTCGGTGTACGTACACTCCCGCGAGAAGATAGGCGGAAGGACGGTAGCCTTAGGCTGCTACGAGCTCTGTGTTGTCTGCAATTACTTGCAATTCCCCGTTTTTTAAGGAGGCACAACGAGGATCCTCCACCCGCTTTCCCGACCTCAGAAGCCCCGTCGAAACCGGTACATCCCCAGATCTGAAAAATATTGCTCCGGTCACGACAACATGTGACCGAAGCAATAAAGCTTATGCGTGATTATACAATCAATCAGGAGAAATTCAAGTCTCCTCGTCGTCGAAATGAAGATCCTTCGTTACATCGTAAGGTTCAAAGCTCTGGCTGATAACGTCCTGAGCTGATTTGAACTCCTGCTCGTCTGCTTCCGAATCCGAAACATAAGGTCCTGCCGGTGCAGTAGATTCATTCTGGGGATAGCCTGTCTGATAAGGATCGATCCCATCGAATTTCCTGTAAGGATTCTCGAGGATCTCAGTTCCGCAATAGTAGCACTTCGATGTGAAGGGCTTGTTCTCCATAGACTGAAGCGGCTTGTTGCAGCTGGGGCAGACGCTTGCTGTCTTGTAATCCTTCCTTTTTGAGAAGAGGATTGCCTCATTGAGAGCCTTGTCGAGCTCTTCGTTCGTAGCGCCCTTTTCTTTGAGCATGATCCAGAAAGCGTGGAGCAGATAAGTCTGCTTTTCGACGAGCTTTTTCAATTCTTCAACTTCCTTGAGCGCCTGGTATTCGCCCTTGATCTCGCTCTCGTTTCCGGGTTCCTTCATGCCGCGTATAAGCTCGTCAGCTTCATTTGCATTCTTGAGCTTAGCCATACTCTTGAGTGTCATAGGATCGATGTCCGCCATAATTATCTACCTCCAAATTCTTTATTTGTATCCGTGCATTTACTATAACAAACATTTCGCAATTTTCATTGCGGAATAATTGAGACTGTTATTCTGCCAAAAACTCGGAAACTGCAACTGCGGTGTTATAGGCGGTTTCTTCCTTTCCGAGAAGCGCATCGTCGTCGCTGTTCGACAGATAACCTACGACCAGCTGATAAGACTTTACGGAATCCGCATGGTTAAGTCCGGTATACATGTTCGACTGTACAACACCGAGTGAAGTCGAACCGATGGCTTCGGCAACTTTTTCCGCAAGATCCTTACCGTCTGAAACTGCACTGGAAGAATACTTTCCTGTGGAAGGAACATATACTTTTACACCGCTTATCTCGCTGTCGGGTGCGCTGTCCGCGTGGATCCTGATGAAGTAATCAGCGTTGTTTTCCACCGCGATGTTTGCTCTCTCGATGTTGGAGATGTTTACCTCATTTTCTTCTCTCGTGAGAATGACTTCGGCACCGCATCCTTCAAGGTATTCTTTCATTATCAGAGCATATCTCAAAGTGATCTCATATTCCTTTGCGCCGCTGTCGATGCCGGTCGCTCCTGTTGTGGCACGTTCTTTCTCGGCGGTGGTGCCGGGGATGGATTCCTCGAGTTCGTGATCGTATTCGGCCTGATGCCCGGGATCCAAGACTATTACGAGACCTGACAGATCGGGATGGTCATCCCTGAGTACGACAGGTGCGGGTGTGGGCGTGGCCGGTATGGGAGTCGGTGTGTTGATAGGGAAGTGGCGTGGTTCGGGTCCCATTATGCCGTCTGACTCTTCGGTTGTTTCCGTGGTCTCGGAAGCCGGCATTCCGAATGCCTCGTTGAACTTATTGTCGATATTCTGTTTGTTAAAAAGATATACGAAATATAAAGCCCCTACCAGGAATACCGCGACGATGATGCCGAGTATGATGCTCTGGGAAGACGATGCCTTTTTGGGTTCGGACTCCGGTGCCTGCTCAGGCTCGGGTCTGTGCTCAGGTATGTGTTCAGCCAGGTGCTTTTTGCTTTCCTGTTTTTGCTCCGGTTTGTGTTCCTGAGCCTTTTCCTGTTTGTGTTCGGTTGAATGTTCTGATTTTGCTGGAACGTTCTTTGACTGCTGTTGGGCCTTTTTGGAGGCCGGTGCAGCAGAACCCTGCGCAGAAGGTTTCCTGCCTGAATTGGCGGCGGATGATGAACCTTGAGAAGTAGGCTTTTTACCGGACTTGACTGCGGAAGAACCGCCCTGAGGAGCGGGTTTCTTTCCGGACTTGGCAGTGGAGGGGGCTCCCTGCGAAGCAGGCTTTTTGTCTGACTTTGAAACGGGAGCATTTGCTGAAGTCTTTTTCGCAGAACCGCTGACAGGTTTCTTTGCTGTTGAGTTGTATTTCTTTACAAATTCGCCGATGAAGGCTTCTCTTTCCGAAGTCGGCATGTCGTGAAGACGCTTATATAAAAGCTTCCTTTTATCTTCGGGGAGCTTCGCTATTATCTGCTTAAATTGTGCGAGATTGTCTTCTGGCATGGTGACCTCCGATACTGATAATATCATTCTTTGTAATTTGGACAAAGAAACTGTTTCATAACAAATATCCTGTGCCAAAATCTCTCCCTTTGAGAGGCCGATCCGTGTGAGGATCCGGCACTGTGAGGATCCGGCACACGGTACGACGTACATATCGATTACGGAATTACTCAAGATTTAGTATTGAACAATAAACAGTAGTGTGCTATAACTGATACTGACGGTGGGGCGCTTGGGAATAAGGGCGCTTCCGGCCCGTCAAATCGGAATGAAAGGGGATTTGCCAATGAACAGCCAAATCAAGAAGGGCATTCTCGATCTGTGCGTGCTGGCCTTATTGGAGAAGGGCGACAGTTACGGCTACGACCTCGCAGGTAGCCTGGCACGTAAAGTCGAAGTAGCAGACGGTACTGTTTATCCGATACTGCGCAAGCTCGCTTCTGAAGGTATCGTTTCGACGTACCTGCAAGAATCACAAAACGGGCCGCCGCGCAAATACTATCATCTTACTGATGCAGGACGCAAAAAGTTGAATGCGGAACGTGAAGAGTGGATAAAGTTCTGCGGGGAAGTAAATGGAATTATCAGCGAGGAGACTGGAGGAAAAGCCGATGAATAAGACTGAATATCTTAAAAGGCTCAGCGATGAATTGGGGCACATGCCTTACGGTGATGTCAAGGATATCATCCAATCGATAGAAGAGCATTTTGACGAAGGTTTGGGGGAAGGCAGAAGCGAAGAAGAGATCGCGGCAAGCCTTGGCGATCCCAAGGAACTTGCGAACGAATTCAAGGACGGCGCCAAGTTCAATCAGATAATGAAGAAGCGCAAGAGAATGGCTGATTCATTTAAAGGACCTGACGGAAGAGGCAGGATTTTTGTTATCGTATTTAACGCATTTGTTGGTATCGAATGCTGGCTCGTCCTTCTGGCGGCAGTCATTGCGGCATTCATGTTCCTTGCGGCAGATCTTGGTATTATCGGAGTATTGGTCGCATCAATGATCATGGGCAAGATCACGGAGTTTTTGGTTCCCTGCATCTTCCTCGTACTTACACTTGTTTGTGTCGCAGTATTCCTTGTCGCGCTGGTCATACTCGGCGTCAAGTACTACGCAAAGGGTCTGAAGTCATACATAAGATGGAACAAGCACGTATGGAACTACGGCTTGGGGGAGGACTGATATGAGTAAAGGTGATATTAAACTGTCGATTACCGGTGCAGTAGCTCTTTTCCTGGCTTGTTTTCTGGGAATAATCACGCTCGCGCTTTATGGAATAAAACTGGGCGGCAAGGCCGTCGAATACGACTGGAAGGGTGCTTTCAGTCAGATGACCGAACAGGTTCAGGATTTAGGAGATTGATCGTTTAAGGGATATCGGGATAGATGAGGGGCTGCCTTAATTCAAAAAAGGCAGCCCCTGATATTACCGGGTAAGTGCATCGAGATAACGGCCCTTTGTGTTATCGTTTAGATATCAAAAAACAATGCTTTTTGTCCGGGGGTATCTTTTATGTTTAAACGTTTGATTTCCTTGAGCCTGACACTGGTCATGGCGGTTGCATTGAGCGGCTGTTTCCTTTTCGAGCCACAGAAGACAAAAAAGAAACTTACGACTTATCTGACAGACAGTCCCGTAGTGTCAGTAAGGTATTACAGTGATTATTATGAGGGCTCGAGAGACGAGGATGAGCCGGTATATCATTTCGAGGAACTTGATCCGGATGATCTTGACGGATTCCTGGACAAGCTCGATTCGATGGAGCTTCAGACGCTCGAATTCAAGAACTACTGGTGGGCTGATCATTTCGGCATCGAGATGGAACTTGAGGACGGAACATATCTGAGATATGACGGAACACAGTTAGAGCACAACAAAGCGCCTATCGATGAACCCCATGACAGCGAAAACAGTATCAGAGATAAATTCATAGAAGTTACCAATTGCGATTTCTGGGATGAGATGAAGGTCTATTTCCCGTCGATCGAGGCAAACGGTGACAAAGTTTACTAAGAATAAGAGGAGTATTGTATGGACGGGAATAAAGAACTTGATTCAAGAATAGAGGCGGTCCTTAAGGCGGAGAAGGAAAACATCATTCCCCGCATGACCAAAAAAGATTACATAATCGCGGCGGTCATTACGCTCATCTCCCTGTTGGGGATAATAGGAGGTTTCTTCCTGTGAGCCGTAAGCATGACGTAAACAAAGAAATAGAGAATGAGGTCTATTGCGGGACCTTGCCGGTTCTTCCGAAAGAACGCAAATACGGATTTATCGATGCTCTCCTGGTGCTTTCGGGATACTGCATCGCAACATGGAGTTACACGCAGGGTTCCTACCTTGCAACACTCGTCGGATTTAAGCAGCTTTTGATCGGTGCATTCCTCGCAGCGATATTCATGCTCATGATCTACCAGCTTCCGGTAATCATGTCAGTCAGATACGGAATAGACATATGGATATGGCTCCGAAGCGTGTTCGGAACAAAGGGTGTTAAGATCGTAACGGTCATTATCATTATCGTTAATTTCCCTTGGTATGCGGTGTGCTGTGAACTTTTCGCAAGTTCGATGGAAAACCTGCTTGCGCTGTTCGGCGTGCATCTTTTTAACGGAGCGCATTTAGTGCTCAGTCTTTCCTGCGTGATAATCGGAACGGTCATCGCGTTAAGGGGTGTTGGAACGATCACATGGACCACGAGGATCCTTGTGCCGCTCCTCCTTCTCGTAGGTGTGGCAGTCGTCGTTGTCGGCTTTACTTCCGTGCCAATGGATGTCATCTGGAATTACCAGCCGGAGCTCGCGGGTGATGCTGACAAGACGGTTAATTATGTGCTCAATATTGAAGCTAATTTTGCTTTCGTCATAACGCTTGTCGGAGGCATGGCCGAAGTTCCGAGACTCTGCAAGTCAGAGAAATCAGGTTATTACGCGGGCGTTCTCGGACAGGGCGCCGCCGGATCCTTCTTCGTTGTTGTCGGTGCCGTCATGGCCATCGCGATGCAGTATGTAACAGGCCAGATGGTTGAGGACCCTACGCTCATGCTGGCTACGTTATCAACTCCGATCCTTGCGCTTGCGTCGCTCCTTCTGGTAGCTTTCGCGAACATCGGTACACAGGCTGTAGGTTCATATATCTACGGCGTAATGCTCAAATCCACATTCAAGAAATCGTCCTATAAAGTGCTCGTGCTCGTACTCGGTCTTTATGTCGGCATCCTTTGCGTATGGGGGAAGATCGAAGAATATTTCGGAAGCTTCCTTACGATAAGTGCATGCGTTTATGCGCCTCTTGCCGCACTGCTCTTCGTTGACTTCTTCTTCGTAAGAAAACAGAAGATCGACCTTAAGAGCGCTTATGAAGAGGAAGGCCACAACGCATATGTATATTCCAAGGGATTTAATATTGTAGGCGCGGTCTGCCTAGCGCTGGGCTTCGCGTTCTCGCTTATCATCTACGACCCGATCAAGAGCGTCGTTCACAACAAGATACTCTTCATGCTGACTCCCACGGGCGCGTCACTGTTCTTTACGGCGATACTGTACTATCTACTCTGCAAGATCCCGGGTATCCGCCGCTATGTAAGAAGAGACACTTATGCGAGCCCGGATAAGAAGCCCTTTGACAGAGCGAAGGTGCCGCCGAGGCAGAACATTATCTTCCTGCCTTTGATGTGGCTGCTCTGCAAGCTTGCCGTATCTCCTTATAAGCTCAAGATCGAGAAGAAGAACATGGAAGGCATCAAGCCTCCGTTCCTGGTATACGGCTCTCACAATTCCTTTATGGATTTCTACGTAACTCCGCTGGCGCTTAAGCCTTACCGCGCGAACTACATTTCCGAGCTCGAAGGATTCGAGAATTTCGGTGAGTGGATATACCGTCAGGCAGGATGCCTCGGAACGCGCAAGTTCATTAACGACCAGTCGCTCATAAGGAACATAGCGCGCGTCATAAAACGCGGCGACATCATGGTCATCTATCCTGAGGCCCGATATGCGAATGTCGGTACGAATTCACACCTTACGCCGTCCATAGCAAAGCTCGCCAAGATGCTGAAGGTTCCCGTCGTCACATTGAACATGCAGGGCAACTATCTCCAGCAGCCGATATGGAATCTCAAGGAGAGAAAGGGTGCGCGTCTCCATGCCGAGCTAAAATGCGTCGTTACTCAGGATGAGATCGGTAAGCTTTCCGTGGACGAGATCCTGTCCCGCATTTCCAAAGAACTCACTTACGATGAGTATAAGTATCAGCTCGAAAACAAGATCGTCATCGATGACGAATGGAGAGCCGAAGGTCTGCACTATCCGCTGTACAGATGCAGGAAGTGCGGAACTGATTTCGCGATGAGGTCTGAAGGCAGCAGGATACTCTGTTCATGCTGCGGCGATTCATACGAGATGGATGAGCTTGGCGTCCTTCATTCTTCTGCGGGTGAAAAGATCCACATTCCCGACTGGTACGAGTGGCAGAGAGGTTTTGTCCATGACGAGATCAGAAACGGCACTTATAAGCTCGACATACCCGTAAGGGTCGAGGCTCTGCCCAATGCCGTAAACTTCATAGACTGCGGTGAGGGAAGGCTCGTTCATGATAAAGACGGATTTGCACTGTCGTTCAATAACTACAGGACCGAAAAGTACGAGACACTGAAGTTCCCGGCGAAGTCCATGGTATCGATCCACACAGAATACGATTACAGGGGAAAGTTCGGACCGTGTGTCACGCTGTCTACCTATGATGACACGTTCTTCATCTATCCGACCGAGGAGAGCAGGGAAGTGTTCAGTCCGACCAAGATACAGTTTGCAACGGAGTTCCTCGGAGGACTTTATTCGTAATAATCCCGGAAATCGGGTGATCAGGCAATAAATAGTTGCCTCTTAAGTGGATCGTTCACTTGTGAGGCAGCTTCCTTTTGTTTGGTTTATTTATGTTTTACTTTGCTTCGAAATTTGTCTCGGGATCCCAGTAGAGATCTTCGTGTTTGTGCATCCAGGCTGACAAAGCTTCGGTCATCTTGTGCGCATCATTGTCATAATCCTCGCCGTGCATGGGTTCGCCGACGTAGATCCTGATCTTGCGGCGGTGAAAACCGTTGAGCGGATGAGGCTTCTTGGATGTTCTCGGCCAGATCTGGTATGCGCCGGCGATATAGACGGGGACCATGGGAACACCGGCCTTGATCGCAAGGTAAGCGGCTCCGTCCTTCATCTCGGCGAGCTTGCCCGTGTGGGATCTCGTGCCTTCGGGGAAGACGAAGCAGATATTGCCTTTCTCGACTTCCTTTTTGGCCTTGATGAGACCTCTGACGGGATTTCCGTAACGGTCAACCGCGATGCCTCTGCCTACTCTCATTATGAGACGGCCGAGTTTGCCGTGATTGGTCTCAAGGTCGGAAGCTGCGAGGCAGCACATCCACTTGAAGTGGCCCTTGGGCAGATAATCGATTATAAGGACGCCGTCAGGATAACTCTGATGGTTGGAAGCGACGACGTATGGATTGTTCTTAGGGAAGTTCTCTTTGCCTATGCATTTCATGTCGCAGAGGATGTGAGTCAGGAGCAGGAAGCCGTCCTTGGCTACAACGTCCCAGAAACCGCGTTTCGTGGGGTATTTCTCGTCCAGATGCTTATGGTGATCCGCACGGGACATCTTGGACTCTGTGTCTTTGGATGTAATTTCTTCTTTATTTATTGCTTTTTCTTCTTCAGACATATATGCTCCTGAAAGGTTTCTGACTATAATCCGCAACTAATATAACACAAAATGTGAATTTAGCGACTTATTGCCATTTCATTCTCAAATATGATATATTTTTTTAGTTGCGCTGTTTCCCCGTAAAAGGGGAGGCGGGGCCGATGGAGGTAATGTATGAATCCTGTTCAGGGTACGCCTGTATTTACAGCTGAGAGATTTACGGACTTAAGAGATCTCGTTGTCCGTACCTGTTCCAAGTATTCTGAACTTGATGCGTTTATCTTCAGACGTTCTCCGAAGCTTTCCGAGGTCCACCGGAGCTTCTTCGAATATGGCAATGATATCAAAGGCCTTGCCACATATATCCTTAACAGTGAGTATGCAGGAGACAGACTTGCCGTCGTAGGCGAGAATGCTTACGAGTGGTTTGTTTCTTATAACGCGATCCTTTCATCTGGTTCCGTCGGAGTTCCTTTAGACAGGGCTCTTCCTGAAGATGAGCTCATCCAGCTCCTTATCAGGTCCAGGAGCCGCGTTATCTTTTATCATCACAAGCACCACAAGATGATGCTTTCGATTGCTGCCAAGATCAAGTCCGGCGAGCTCGACATACCGCTCGAAAAGTTCGTCATCTTCTATAAGGAAGGACTTTCCGGCAAGAGCAAGGACGATACATGGCCTGAAGACGATAAGCGCTTTGCCGATATCTACGACCTCATAAAGGAAGGCAATGTCTTCATTGAGGCCGGTGACAATAAGTTCATGGATACGACGATCGATCCCAATGAGGCAAAGATAATCCTCTTTACTTCGGGCACGACGTCGATGAGCAAGGGCGTTCTGCTCTCTCACAACAACATAGTCTCAAATGTTTATGCCATAGCACAGACTCTCGACGTAAGAAGGGGCGACAGGGCTTTTTCGATCCTGCCGCTGCATCACACTTTCGAGAATACGTGCGATTTCTTCATTCTGTCATGCGGTGCGTGCATCTGCATGTGTGACGGTCTGAGATATATCGTTAAGAATATGGAGGAATGGAAGCCGGATGTCTGCATTTCCGTGCCGTTGCTTTTCGAGAATATCTATGAAAAGATCGAAGACGGCATCAAGGCATCAGGCAAGGAGAGGGTTATTGCAATTGCAAGGCCGGTCACGCGTTTCCTTAGAAAGTGCGGCATAGACATAAGGAAGAATGTCTTCAAGGACATCCTGGATAAGCTCGGAGGCAATTTCCGTATGGTCGTTATCGGCGGCGCCGGCATCGACAAGAAGTATGTTGACGCTTTTACGGATTTCGGTCTCCAGTTCTATATGGGTTATGGTCTTACCGAGACTTCGCCCGTTATCTCGGTCAATACTGAAGTCTGCGACGTTCACGGCTCCGTCGGACGACCTATGGCAGGCATCACTGTCGCGATAGACGCCGAGGGCACTGGCCCAAAGGCAGTAGGCGAGATCCTTACCAAGTCCGAGTGCGTCATGCTCGGTTACTATGAGAATGAGGAAGCCACGAAGGAAGCCATCGATGAGAACGGGTGGTTCCATACGGGCGACATGGGATACATCGATAAGACAGGTTCCATCCACATCACCGGCCGTGTTAAGTCCATGATCGTTCTTACAAACGGCAAGAAGGCTTTCCCCGAGGAGATCGAGGCAGTCCTTACAGAGATCAAAGGTGTTACCGAGGCTTTCGTCTGGGGCAACAAGAACGACCGTGAGGCCATCGACATCTGCGCCAAGCTCCTTATCAACCGTAAGGTTATCGGCGCCGAGCTTGGTCTTGCCACCGAAGCTGATGACGGTCAGGTCGAGGCATATCTGAACGATAAGGTCCACTACGCAAACCACACGATGCCCCAGTATAAGATAGTACGCAACTACGTATTCTCCGAAGAAGAGATGATCAAGACGACGACGCTTAAGATCAAGCGTCCCAAGGAGCAGGAACACATCGAATCACGCCTTGCCGAGCTGGGTCACACCATGTATGACGTAAACGGCAAGAACTTCGATAAGCTCATCAAAGCGAACCGCTGACAGGTCCTATGTCGGAAATCAGAAAACTAACCCTCGGCAGTCGTGTTATCGGTGTCGAGTTTGAACGCAAACGCATAAGAAACATCAACGTACGCGTAAGGCGCGACGGCACCTTATACTGCTCGATCCCGTACGGCGTCGACATCAATGAGGCCGTGAGATTCATAATCTCAAAGCAGGACTATCTCCTCAAGGCGATTGATGACACCGTGCACGAAGACCGTACCAGGGTCAGGGCAAGGCAGTTTGTTGACGGCGAGATATTCGATGTTTTCGGAAAGCCCTTTATCCTCAAGGTCGAAAGCGGCGCGAAAAACACGTGCGGCGCGGAGAACGGCATCATCACGCTGACCGTTAAGGATGTGTCAGATTACCGCTCGAAATACATGACCTTCGAGAAATGGAGAAGGAACTGCATCAGGAGCGTGATCGTCGATCTGTGCGGCGAGGTGTATCCGCTGTTTGCCCAAAAGGGCGTAGCGCCGCCGAAAAAGATAACTCTGGGTGAATACAAGTCTTTCTGGGGCGAGTGTTTCTCGAAAAGGGGCGAACTCAAGTTCAGCTACAGGCTCTTTGAAAAGGACAGGGAGATCATAAGATACGTTGTCATCCATGAGTTTGCGCATTTCATAGAGCCTAATCATTCCAGCCGGTTCTGGGCCATTGTCGGCGAATATGTGCCGGATTATAAGTCGCTCCGTAAAAAACTGAACAACAAGTAAAAAGACAGCTTTTCCTCAAACCTTCCTCAAGCAAGTTTTCCCTAAATAAGTTATAATAATTTGATAAAAGCCTGATCAGGAGGGATCACTAATGAGTGAAGTCAATCTTGAAAACACCGGTAACGATCAGCAGAACGGTTCGGTCGATCCAAGCAGAAGCACTGTCAAATTCGATCTTTGGGAACGCAAACTCCTTGACTTAAGTACACGTAATTCTCTTTTGAACCTTAGGATAAAAGGTTCTTCCATTCCTCTTTTCGTGCCTGAATGCGCCAACATAGAGGACCTCATAGCCCAGGAGAAGAATTTCTCGATAATCTCGCGCGGCGCGGAAGATGAGGCAGAGAAAGAGGCTGAGGAGACCGAACCCAAGGAAGTCCCGGATGCCATTAAGCCTGTCGATGAGATAGAAGCCGCAAAAGCAGAAGAAAATGCTGCTGAGCCTGCTGATAATGCAGAGAAGGCTGAATCTGCGGAGACAACTGAAGAGACACCTGCAGAACCTGCCGCGGAACCTGCTGCGCCTGCAGCTGAAACTGTAGCAACTGAAACTCCCGCAAAGGAGGCTGCCACTGAAGCGGCTGCTTCAACTCCCGCAAAGAAGACCAAAAAGGTCAAGGGTGTTCCCGCGAAAGATTACTCCATTGAAGATCTGGCTCACATAGACGAATTCAGGGAATTCATCGAGAAGAAATACGAGAAGGGCGTGCTCGTCTCATCTGTTACGGAAGCCGTTCTCGACAAGAATATCAAGACACTCTACAGAGGCGCGAGGACTTCGATGGAAGAGAACGGCGCCAATACGCTGTTCCTTGCATGCGGTTTCTTAAAGTGGTACGAAAAGGACAGGAAAGAGCCCTGTTATGCTCCTTTGCTCCTGATCCCGGTCGAGCTCGTCAAGAAGTTCGGCATCAAGTACACGATGAGAAGAAGGGACGAGGATGTCCAGTTCAACGTCACCGTATCAGAGAAGTTAAGACAGGATTTCAAGATCGAATTCGATGAGTTCAGCAAGACGCTTCCGACGGATGAACACGGCATCGATGTTAAGAAGGTATTCGACCAGGTAAAGGAAGTCGTAGGCGCTCTCAAGGGCTGGGAAGTCATCGAGGCATGCGTTTTGGGACTGTTCTCATTCTCCCAGTTCGTCATGTGGAATGACATGCACAGCCACAGGGATTCGATCTCAAAGAACAAGATCGTAAAGAGCCTCATCAACGGCGGCCTCGACGAGTGTTTTATCGAGCAGCAGAGACAGTGGAGCGAAGAAGAGAAGTTGTCTGACGGCAAAGTTAATGAGGAGGATGTATTCCTGCCTATCGTCGCCGACAGTTCCCAGCTCGCTGCAATAAAACGCGCCGGTGAAGGCTGCAGCTTCGTTCTCCACGGTCCTCCGGGAACGGGCAAGTCACAGACCATTACTTCGATAATTGCAAACTGCCTCGCAAACAACAGAAAAGTGCTTTTCGCCGCCGAGAAGAAGGCCGCGCTGGATGTTGTTTACAAGCGTTTGGAAAAGATAGGCATTGCGCCTTTCTGCCTGGAGCTTCATTCCAACAAAGTCAGAAAGAGCTACGTGCTCGATCAGCTGAAGGTCGCAAGCGAAGTCAGATCGAACATCAAGGTCGACGGCGATTACGAGAAGTCGCTTGAAGACATCGCAAACAAGAGAAGAGAACTCGATAAGTATGCAAACGAACTTCACGTAAAGCGCGGATGCGGATTGTCACTCTATGAACTCATAAACGTTTATGCCGCAAATCAGGATGCTGCCGACTGCGGTGCTTTTGACGACGGATTTATAGAACAGCTTACGCCGGACAGATTGAAAGAGACCGAAACAGCGTTAGGTGAACTGGTGGCTTCTTCAGGAAAACTCGAAGGCAAGCTCCCGTTCGTAAGGTCTTCGGGATATTCACAGGAGGCAAAGAATCAGCTTTCACCGCTAGCCATGGCTATGATCGCAGCATACGATGAGTTTGCCGCAAGCATAGGTGAATTTGAAAAACTCCTTGCAGGTTATAGCTGCAGGGCGGCAGGTGATGTCGGAACCATAAAGAGGATCTCGGGTCTCAGTTACTGCGGTGTCGCCATACTGAAGCTCAAGAACCTTAACATCCCGAAGGGCCTTATCTGCGCTGATGACACCGAAAGTGCTTATCTTGCCTTAAGAGACATGATAGTAAGCTGCAAGGACGCTCTCGCAAAGAGGGACGCTCTTCTTTCCGTATGGCAGCCCGGTTTCCTCGATCTTGACGGCGCCTCGCTCTTAAGCGAGCTCATGACCGCAAAGGCCAAGAATGCTCTGATGCGCGGAATGGCTGAAGGCAATGTCTACAAAAAGGTCAGGGCATACGACATCAAAGGTAACAGAAAAGATGTCCTTGAGCAGGATTTCAAGGCGCTCTCAGATTACAGGAATTCAGTTCAGAATGCTCTGGCATTCATTACTTCCGCAAGAGGTTATCTCGGTGAACTCTATAATCCGGGTGTTGCTTTCCCGGGCTTTGACGTGGCAGCCGTTGAAACACTCAATGAAAGTGCGCATGCCGCATTTGCGGAGTTCGCGCCCGTTGATCCGACAGGCACTCTTAGAAAACTGATAGGCAGCGGTGACGTTACCGCCGTTACAGCTGTTAACGACTTTAACCGCAAGGCAGCAGCATATAAGGATGCTTATGAAAAACTTAATGCAGTATACGGTTTTGCATACGGAAGTTTCGAGCCCGGCGAAGATCTTTTCGAGACCAAGAAGCAGATGGCTCAGACGCTTATCGATGACAGCGAATTCTTAAGAGACAGGATGCAGTTCAATCTCATGGCATCAAGATGCGATGAGTATAAGGTCTCAAATCTCGTAAAGGGTTATGACAGCGGCGCTGTCACGGCTGACGGCATGATCGGTTCGTTCCGCAAGGCATACAGCAGTCTGCTCATTTCGCAGATAATCGATAACAGTGAAGTCTTGAGATCTTTCTCGGGCCTTGTTTTCGAGAAGAAGATAGATGAGCTTTCAAAGGTCAACGATGAGTTCGAAAAGCTTACGAGACAGGAGATCTACCTGAGGATAGCAAAGAATCTGCCTGACCTCAGCAAGGACGCGAACGTATCGTCGGCACTCGGCATCCTGCAGCATGCGATCAAGTCAGGCGGCAGGGGCGTGTCGATAAGAACCCTTTTCTCGCAGATCGGCGACCTTATCCTAAAGCTCTGTCCCTGTGTCCTCATGAGCCCTCTTTCATGCGCACAGTATCTCGATCCGGATAAGAGCGGAATGTTCGATATCGTTGTATTCGACGAAGCGAGCCAGCTGCCGACATGCAAAGCCATAGGCGTTATAGCAAGAGGCAAGGAAGCCGTTATCGTCGGCGACCCGAAGCAGATGCCGCCTACGTCATTCTTTACGGAACAGGTCAATGAGGAAGAGGCTTTTGAGACAGATGATCTTGAGAGCATCTTGGACGACTGCCTTGCGATAAGCATGCCGCAGATGTTCCTGGCATGGCACTACAGGAGCCGTCATGAAAGCCTCATCACGTTCTCCAATAAGTCTTTCTATGAGGGAAGGCTCTTTACGTTCCCGTCGCCTGACGACAGGGAATCAAAGGTTACTATGGTCGACTGCGGAGGTTCGTTCGATTCCGGAAAGACAAGGACGAATAAGACTGAAGCCCAGGCCGTTATTGATGAGCTCGTAAACCGTGCTCACGATCCCGTGCTCTCAAGATACAGCGTCGGCGTAGTTACGTTCAACATCCAGCAGCAGTCGCTCATTGAAGACCTTCTTGATGAGGCTGCGAGCAAGGATCCCGTTCTCGAGAAGTGGGCATTCGGCAGCGAGGAACCCGTCTTTATCAAGAATCTCGAAAACGTACAGGGTGACGAACGCGACGTCATTTTGTTCTCGGTAGGCTACGGCAAGGACGAGACCGGAAGACTGATAATGAACTTCGGTCCTCTGAACAGGGACGGCGGATGGAGAAGACTTAATGTTGCCGTAACCAGATCAAGGATCGAGATGAAAGTGTTCTCGTCGATCTCGCCCGAAGAGATCCGCATCAATGACACGTCTTCGGAGGGCGTAAAGGCATTCAAGAGATTCCTTCAGTATGCCGCAGGCAGCACTGTCTGGGATCAGGATATCGCCGCCACAGGCAATTCATCGGATAATTCGAACACGCCGCTTATTGACCGCAGCGCCGCATTCACGGGTATCGCGGACGATATCTGCGCAAGATTCAAGGCAATGGGTTATGACACCGATAAGGGTGTCGGAAAGTCCGGATTCAAGATCGACATCGGCGTCGTATCTCCCGAGAAGGACGGAACGTATTGCCTCGGCATCCTTTTGGACGGTCCAGTTTACGCGGCATCGGGTACGACAACATCAAGAGAAGTATCCCAGATGTCGATGCTCAAGAGCTTCGGCTGGAACGTTGTAAGGATATGGTCTCTCGAGTGGTGGGAGAATCCCGACAGCGTATTTGAAAAACTGGTGGCTCTGATAGAAGACGCGAAGAAAGCCTGTGAGGCGGAAAGCAAGTCTGATGAAGAAACTCCGGCAGCAGATGCGGATGCTTCTGCTGATGCACCTTCAGACAGCGCTGATGCTGTATCTCCCGAAGAAGACGGCAACGGTCCGACAGTAGTGATATACGGTCAGGATGAGCCTGAAGACGGAGCTGAAGAACAGGCCTCAACAGACAGCGCTGAAGATCAGACGCAAAAAAAAACGGCTGACGCAGACATAACCTCAAACGGATGTCCTTCAATAACATATAAGGCTGCAGATCTTAAGCCGAGGTCCATGACTTCGGCGGAGTTCTGCGATGCTCTTAACACCAAGTATCTGCAGGAATGCGTAATGGCTATCGTGGAGCAGGAATCGCCTGTCAGTGCCGATGTCCTTGCAAAAGAACTCATCACACTTGCAGGCATTGCAAAGATGACGCCGAAGCTGCGCGACCGCTGTTCCTATCTCGTAAAGAGCATAGAGAAGAACGTGAAGCTCCATTACACGACGCAGAAGCTCGACCTGGCATCCGAAGATGATGATTCGGAAGTCATCTTTCTTTGGAAGGACGGTACCGAGATCGGTAAGGTCATGGACTTCTACAGGACGCCTGCCGAAGGAACGAAGCCGCGTAAAGCCGCTGATATCCCTGTTCAGGAAGCTGCGTGCGCAGCCAACTATCTGGCGAGGTCACAGTACGGCATGCCTTATGCGAGCCTTATTGTCGAGACCTGCAAGGCTTTAGGTTTTTCGAGAGCTTCGGAGGATTCCGATAACTACATGCTCGGAAAGAGGGCTGTCGATTACTGCATCCGTCAGGAACTGCTGGTAATGGATGACGATCTGTTCGTGAAGGGCGAATGACGGGTATCAGGTTTTCGGAAAACTGATAGGAAGGACCAGGGAAATGTCCTTCGCGGAATTGTGGTATAATCACCGACATGGAAAACGAAAGCAACGGTTTTATCAATAGAAATGCGGAACAGACACCGCTTTACGAACGGCCGGGGAGACTTGATCCCGACCGTCATGTTCCCATTACCAGGCTCGACAGGGTGGATGTTAATATCCATTACGATGCCGAGCAGATGGCTTTCGTAAGAGATTCGGACACTCCCGAGTTTACCGAGCAGTCCGCCAATGCCATGAATCCGTTTGAGGATACGGCTCTCCTTAAGGGTGAAATAAAGCCCAGGGCAACAGGTATCAAGACGGGCGCTGCAAAGGTGGAGAGCAGGATATTCGTTCCCGAGATAGATACTGAGGAAGTCAGGGCAAAGATAAAGCAGCCTGTTAAGGAATCCGAACAGCCGTTTTTTATCGCCGAAGAGGATAAGGCGGCTTCATCTGATTACATAGCCGACGCTTTCAGCGGGGTAGAGACTGATTCCGCAACTCCCCGGCAGACAGTTTCCGTTTCAGTCACGGATGTCGCAAAGCTCAAGATGTACGTGCTTCTTTTAGCAATCGTCATAGTGCTTGAGACAGCGGGGATCGCGCTCTTGGCATTACTCTGAATCTGGCCAGTACTTTGCTTTCGTAATATCGGTTTTTCCCCGGTGCGTCTTTTCAACCCTTTTCCACCCCTAAAAGGGTCAAAAACTTGCAAGCTTTTGGAATTTGCATATTTTCACCCCTTTTTGTCCTTTCAGAGGATCAGGATCATGCAATCCGACGCAAAGCTGATCTTTGCAGATCAAAAGAAAGAGGCTGACTCATTCGTTTATGAGTCAGCCCCGGAAATTATCTGAACTGTTTAAGGAATTACTTCTTGTTTTTTCCCTTGCTCTTTTCCTTTTCCTTGTCTTTGTCCAGTACAAGGAACTTGCCTGCAGGTTCAGGCTTTATGCTGGAGTTCTTGCTTTCGGCTGCTTCGCGGTTGTCATCGAAAACATAGTCCTTGCCGGGAAGTGCGGCGTTGAAGATGATGCCTACGAGAGAACCTACTGCGAGACCGGAAAGGGAGATCACGAAAGCACCGCAGGGGATGTTGATCGCACCGGCGGAACTGTATGTGACGCCGATGGAAAGAACGAGGATGAGAGCTGCGATGATGACGTTTCTCGTCTTGGAGAAGTCGATCTTGTTCTCAACTACGTTTCTTACGCCGACAGCGGAGATCATGCCGTAGAGTACGAGCGAGATACCGCCGATAACAGGAGTCGGGATAGCGGAGATGCATGCAGCGAGCTTGGGTGAGAAAGAGAAGAGGATCGCAAAGAGAGCCGCAAGTCTTACTACCATAGGATCGAATACCTTGGAGAGAGTAAGAACGCCCGTGTTCTCGCCGTATGTTGTGTTGGCGGGAGCGCCGAAGAGGGAAGCGACTGTTGTTGCAAGACCGTCACCGATGAGTGTTCTGTGAAGTCCGGGATCCTGAATGAAGTTACGTCCGACTGTCGAGGAGATGGCGGAGATGTCGCCGATGTGCTCAACGATGGTCGCGAGGGAGATCGGAACGATGGTTGCGATCGCGGTTACAAGGAGACCCTTGTCGAGATTGCCGCCGGTGAAGATGGCGGGAACTGTATCCTGATACTTGAAAGGAAGTCCGAGCCATGCGGCGTTCTTGATGTTCTCTATGCTGGCTTCCGAGAATAACTGGAAGTCGGGATTGCCCATGATTGCATAGTAGCCGTTTCCGTCAGGACGGCCTGTGGCGAGCATGAGGATGATGCAGAGTACGCATGAGCCGATGACACCGAGGAGGATAGGGGTGATCTTGACCATTCCCTTACCCCAGATGTTGCAGATGACGATGATGATGATCGCTACGACAGCGACGATCCAGTTGGTGGAGCAACTGTTGATGGCGGTGCCTGAAAGGCAGAGACCGATCGCGATGATGATAGGGCCTGTTACGATAGGCGGGAAGAACTTAAGTACACGGTTTACGCCGAATCCCTTGATGAGTCCTGCCAGGATGAGGTACATGAGACCTGCGCACGCAACGCCGAAGCAGGCGTAGGGAAGCAGTTCACGTTCGCCGTTCGGTGCAATGGCGAAGTAACCGGCAAGGAATGCAAAAGATGAACCGAGGAATGCAGGTACTTTTCTCTTTGAGATAAGGTGGAAGAGAAGTGTTCCGAGACCTGCGAAAAGAAGTGTGGCTGACACCGACAGTCCGGTGAGAGCAGGAACCAGGATAGTTGATCCGAACATGGCGAACATGTGTTGGAAACCGAGTACGACGATACGACCGGCACCCAGAGTTTTCGCGTCGTAGACCGCTCCATCCTGAAGGTTGGATTTACTCATAGACAAGCCCTCCGTTGTTATGGAATTTAATCTATCATAGCACTAATGCGTAAAATTCAAGCAATCAAAATGACATTTGTCTGTAATATTTACAAGTAGCGCGTGAGTTTTATTGACTTAAAAAATCATTCAACTAAAATAATCAGGAGATTATTCTTTCAGGCACTTTTGATGCGAAAAGGAGATTGCTATGCAGTACAAAGATTTTACGAATGTTCAGGTAATGGATCACCCTCTCATCAAGCATAAGATCTCACTCTTAAGAAACGTTAACACCGGCACTTATGAGTTCAGACAGCTCGTTGAGGAGATCGCCACGCTTGAAGGCTATGAGGCATTGAGAGACCTTCCGTTAAAGGATGTGGAGATCCAGACTCCTCTTGAGAAGTGCATGACTCCCATGATCGACGGCAAGAAGCTTGCCATCGTTCCGATCCTGCGTGCAGGACTCGGTATGGTACCCGGCGTTCAGGCTCTGGCTCCTCTTGCAAAAGTCGGTCACATCGGTCTTTACAGGGATCCCGAGACACACGAGCCTCACGATTATTACTGCAAGCTCCCTGATCCCATCGATCAGCGTCTCATCGTTGTCGTCGACCCTATGCTCGCTACGGGCGGTTCTGCAGTCGATGCCATCAATTCCATCAAGGCGCACGGCGGAAAGCTCATCAAGTTCATGTGCATCATCGCTGCTCCCGTCGGTATCGAGAGACTTGCAAAGGCTCATCCCGATATCGATATTTATGTCGGAAACGTAGACAGGGAACTCAATGAAAACGCGTATATTCTCCCCGGTCTGGGAGATGCGGGTGACCGTATTTTCGGCACCAAATAATTAAGCCAAAACAAACGGAGGAAAAGTGTTTATGGTTATGAAGAAGATCGTGGCATCTGTTATGGCGGTTGCCACACTGGCACTTGCTTTTGCAGGCTGCGGAAAGAAGGATGACAAGAAGTTTGTCGTAGGTTTCGACCAGGAATTCCCGCCTATGGGCTTCGTCGCAGACGACGGTTCATATGTAGGATTCGATCTTGATCTCGCAAAGGAAGCAGCAAAGCGTATGGGACGTGAGTTCGTGGCACAGCCCATCGCATGGGATTCCAAGGATCAGGAACTCGCTACAGGCAACATCGACTGCATCTGGAACGGTTTTACCATCAGCGGCAGAGAAGACGGATACACATGGACAAAGGCTTACATGAGCAATGACCAGGTAGTTGTAGTAAAGAACGATTCTGCTATCGCTTCACTTGCAGATCTTGCAGGCAAGACTGTAGCTGTACAGAAGGATTCTTCAGGTCTTGCAGCTCTCGAAGACAATGCGGCTCTCAAGGATTCATTCGGTGACCTCATCGAGATGGATTCCTATCTCAATGCCATGATGGAACTTGAGATGGGCAGCGTTGATGCCATCGTAATGGACGAGATCGTTGCGCGTTATGAGATCCAGACATCAGGCAAGGCTTTCAAGGTCCTTGACGAGGCAGTCGCATCCGAAGAGTACGGCGTAGGTTTCCTCAAGGGAAATACCGCTCTCCGTGATGAAGTTCAGAAAGCTATGGATGACATGGCTGCTGACGGAACGATGGCACAGATCTCCAACAAGTGGTTCGGTGCCGATGTTACCATCCTCGGCAAATAAGGCTTAAGATCAGATAAGCTTATTCGGAAAGGCTGCCGCGCTTTTGCGGCAGTCTTTTAGTTATGTTTTAAGTAGTCTTGCGAAAATGACCTCGATGATATTTTGTTTATGCTAAAATAGGTGCTATGTTCAAAAGAGTAATTTCTTACATTCTGATAGCCGTTATGTCACTTGTTCTTTTTGCCGGTTGTTCTTCGGCAGATAAGGATGAGAACAAGGCATTTTCCGCTCCGGATTTTGTTGACGAATGCAGGATACTGATGCCGGCAGCCAAGTACGGTAACATGAGCAGTGACGAGTTCGCGATGAAATTCACTGTGACGGTTTTCGAACAGTTCGGAAAGAGCGATTACTATAAGAACATGACCGATAAAGAGCGCTCGGATGCTCTGAACGGTTTAGGAGGAGTCCTGAAGACATACAGTTACGGCAGTGTTGAAGGAGGCTTTATCGATAAGTTCAATGTTGATGCCTCTGCGCATGAGGTAACCTGGCACATCAAGGGCGATTCCGAGATAGAATCTTTATGGAGCATGCCGGGGTATTGATATGGGTAATTTTCAGTCGACATTGATCCAGCTGTGGCAGGGCTTCGGATTTACATTCGGGATCTTCTTCTTTACGCTGATATTTTCGATCCCGTTGGGACTCCTCGTTTCAAAGGGCAGGATGTCCAAGATCAAGATCGTTTCTCTTGTTTTCCAACTCTACATCTCGATATTAAGAGGCACGCCTCTCATGCTCCAGCTCCTGCTGGTGTATTTCGGACCTTATTACATCTTCGGAGTAAACCTTGGAAGCATACAGATCGGTCCTTTCAACTACAGATTTATCGCAACGATAATCGCATTCTCGCTGAACTATGCGGCATATTTCGCCGAGATATTCAGAGGCGGCATCCAGTCTATGTCCAAGGGACAGTACGAAGCTGCGACGGTCCTCGGATTTACGAAGATGCAGACATATTTCAAGATAATACTCCCGCAGGTCATCAAGCGAGTGCTGCCTTCTGTTTCGAATGAGGTAATCACGCTTGTAAAGGATACTTCGCTTGCCCAGGTCCTCTCGGTTACCGAGATGTTCACCAAGGCATCAGCTGCCGCATCCGCACAGGTATCGGTAATGCCGTTCATAGTTGCGGGCGCTTTCTATTATGCTATGAACCTGATTGTCGAGACGATACTGAACCGCGTGGAAAAATCCATGTCCTACTATTCTTAATGAGGTTATCCCGATGGCAGACGTAAAAAACGACATCGTTCTTGAGATGAAGAACATAAAGAAATCCTTCGGTGACCTTGAGGTCTTAAAAGGCATTTCGATGGAAGTAAAGCGCGGTGAGGTAGTGGCCGTTATCGGTCCTTCAGGCGGCGGAAAATCCACATTGCTCAGATGCGCCACGACACTCGAGACCGTCGATTACGGCAGGATCGTGATAGGCGGCGACGTTCTGTGTGATGAAGGAAAATACTGCGACAAGAAGCTAGAAAAGGAAATCCGCTCCAAATTCGGCCTGGTATTCCAGAATTTCAATCTCTTCCCGCATTTTTCAGTCCGCAGGAACATAACGGAAGCCCTCATACATGTGCATAAAATGAGTAAGGAAGAAGCCGACGCGATCTGCGACGGACTCTTAAAGAAGATGGACCTCGTCGAAAAGGCTGACGCTTATCCCTGCAATCTCTCGGGCGGCCAGCAGCAGAGAGTTTCCATAGCAAGGGCCCTGGCCACAAATCCTGAGATCATCTTCTTCGATGAGCCCACATCCGCTTTGGATCCCGAGCTCACCAAAGGCGTTCTGACCGTTATCAAGGAACTCGCAAAAGAAAAGATGACGATGGTTATCGTAACCCACGAGATGAGCTTTGCCAGAGACGTTGCCGACCGCATCATATTCATGAGTGGCGGAGTGATCGTTGAGGAAGGCAACGCGTACGATCTCGTTACAAATCCCCAGCAGGAAAGAACCAAAGCTTTCCTGGCCGGTTACTGATACTTTTTCAGCTCTTACAAATACTTATTTTCGCCCGGGTTTAAAATTTCGTGTTTTACCCGGCAGGGTATTCTTGACATAAAATCGAATTGATAGTACGATAATCGTACTGATAGTTCGAAAATCGAATTAGCAGTACGAAAATAGGGAATCAAGGATATGTATTTGAGGAGGAAGATATGCGTAAAGACTTGGCGGTCGAGATCTATAATGAAGCCGTTTTGAATGCATCGGAAAAGCTTTTCGAAGCAAAGGGATATGAGTCGACTTCGATAGATGACATAGCAAGATGCACGGGGATCAGCAGATCCACACTCTATGTTTATTTCGATAGCAAGCAGACGATCTGGGATTCCATCGTATGCAGGTATATGGAGCAGATCCTGGGCGATGCGAAGAAAGCTGCAGAAAGCGACGGCAGTTTTGAGGAAAGGTACTACAAGCTCTGTTTTGACATTGCAGATAAGTTCGAAAAGCACCCGTTGTTCTGCAAGGGTACATTGGGAAAGATCTCTGTAGACACAGATAAAGAGCTTTATAAGAAGATCTACGATATCGGCGAACAGACCAATGAGGAGATCGCAAAGTTTATCAGAAGCGGCATAGAAGAGGGCATTGTCAGAAAAGACATCGACATCTATCCTGCGGTCATAATGATGTGGTCGTCGATATCGGGGATAATCTCGATGGCAAACGACAAGGAAGAGTACATTAAACTCAGATTCAAAATGACTAAAGAAGAGTATCTGAAGAAAGCATTCAAGATGCTTTTGGACGGTGTTTTATGAATGCGGTCTACTTAAGCGGTTCCGGCAATACAAAGCATATAGTGACTCTGCTTCTGGATGAGCTTGGCGGAAACGGGATTGCAGTGCCTATCGAGTCAGAAGATGCAATGAAAGCTTTGGAAGGCGATGAGATCATCCTGGCTTATCCGACGATGTTTTCGAACATTCCGTATCTTGTAAGAGACTTCATAAACACTCATGAAGCATTTTGGAAAGGGAAGAAGATATTCCTGATAACGACCATGGGACTGTTTTCTGGTGACGGAACCGGGTGTGCTGCCAGGCTTCTCAAAAAGTACGGTGCGGAGATCACGGGCGGCCTTCAGATAGTGATGCCTGATTCCATCGGTGACTGCAAGGCTCTAAAGAAATCTAAAGAACAGAATAAGGCGATAATAGAAAAGGCCGACAAACGCGTTGCCGAAGCCGCCAAACAGATGAGGGAAGGCAGCTATCCCAAAGAGGGGCTGTCATTTGCAGCGCACCTTGCCGGATTATTCGGACAGAGGCTCTGGTTCTACAATAAGACGACAGGCTATACCGATAAGGTTAAGATCGATCCGTCAAAGTGCATCGGGTGCGGGATCTGCGCGAAGAACTGCCCTACGCAAAACATCAGGATAGGAGACGGCAAAGCGGTCGCTTCTTCAAAATGCACGATGTGCTACAGATGCATAGATCATTGTCCGAAGCAGGCTATGACGCTTCTGGGAAAGACATTGCACGAGTAGCCGACCTACGAGAAAAACTTCAAGTGATAAATAAAGATCCCGGTACTTGTGAAAGAGCCGGGATCTGTTTAATCTGCAATATTTTTAGAGAATCACTCCGGCTTATAAGAATCCTTCAAAGATACTGCTCTGTTGAATACCAGATGATCAGGTGTTGAATCCTTTGAGTCGGCACAGAAGTAACCGGTCCTTAAGAACTGGAATCTGTCAGCGGGCTTTGTGTCAGCAAGGAATGCTTCTAATTTGGCGCCCCTGATGATCTCCAGGGAATTGGGATTGATGAAATCGAGATAGTTGCAGTCAGCGAGGTCGGGCTGCTCTGTCGTAAAGAGCCTGTCGTAGAGTCTGATCTCACCGTCAACGGCTGTCTTAGCGTCAACCCAGTGAATGGTGGACTTGATCTTTCTGCCGTCCAAAGTGTTGCCGCCTCTGGAATCCGGATCGTATGTGCAGTGGACTGCGGTTACATTGCCTTCTGCATCGTGATCGCAGGATACGCACTTAACGACATAAGCGGACTTAAGGCGCACCTCGTTGCCGGGGTATAATCTGAAATACTTGGGAGCGGGAACTTCCATGAAGTCTTCTTCTTCGATCCAGAGCTCTCTGGAGAAGGATACCTTACGTGTGCCTGCGTTCTCGTCCTTGGGATTATTCTCGACATCGAACTCTTCGGTCTGTCCCTCAGGATAGTTGTCGATGATGAGTTTGATGGGCTTTAATACAGCCATAGCTCTCTGAGCGTGATCGTTAAGATCTTCGCGGAGGCAGTATTCGAGGAAAGCGAAGTCAACAACGGAGTTGACCTTGGCTACACCGTTACGCGCGCTGAAGTTATGGATGGAAGCGGGAGTATAACCCCTTCTTCTGAGACCGCAGAGTGTAGGCATTCTGGGGTCATCCCATCCTGATACGATGCCTGCTTCGATCATGGCACGGAGCTTTCTCTTGGAAAGGACCGTGTGTGTGATTCCGAGTCTTGCGAACTCGATCTGACGGGGCTTGCACTCAACGGAAATGTTGTTTACCACCCAGTCGTAAAGAGGTCTGTGAGCTTCGAACTCCAATGAGCAGAGGGAGTGTGTGATGCCTTCCAAAGCGTCTTCGATTGGATGAGCGAAGTCGTACATGGGGTAGATGCACCACTCTGTGCCTGTTCTGTGATGAGGGAGATGATTGATCCTGTAGATAACGGGATCTCTCATGTTGAAGTTGCCGGAAGCGAGGTCGATCTTCGCACGGAGAGTCATCTTTCCGTCTTCAAATTCACCGGCTCTCATTCTCTTAAAGAGATCAAGGCTCTCCTCGATGGGTCTGTCACGATAAGGGGAGACAGCGGGAGTCTTTGTGTCGCCTCTCATGTCTCTCATCTGGTCGGGCGTAAGTTCGCAAACGTAAGCCAGGCCCTTGTTGATGAGTTCGATGGCGAATTCATACATCTTCTCGAAATACTCGGAAGCATAGAAGAACCGGTCATCCCAGTCGTGACCTAACCAGTGGATATCCTCCTTGATGGCCTCAACGTATTCCTCATCCTCTTTGGTGGGGTTCGTGTCGTCCATTCTGAGGTTGCACAGGCCGTTGTATGCTTCAGCGGTACCGAAGTCGATCTCCAATGCCTTTGCGTGACCTATGTGAAGGTAGCCGTTCGGTTCGGGCGGGAATCTCGTATGGATCTTCTTGCCGTAGACTCTTCCGCCTTCTTTAAGTTCCTCGTCAATGATCTGCTCGATAAAATTCTTGCTGTCAGCCATTTCTAGTATTCTCCCGATCAAAGTCTTGAATAAGCGTATTTAATTCTCTTAAGAGATTCTTCCTTGCCCAGAAGGATCATGACCTCAGCGCATCCGCCGGGGGTGACCGCAACTCCTGCGGCAGCGATCCTTACAGGCCACATAACGACAGAGTTCTTGACTTCAAGGCTCTCTGCCAGCGTCTTCATAGCTTCTGTGATGGCTTCTCTGTCCCAGTCTAAGTTCTCTAAAACGGGGATAGCCTTTTCGAGCATCTGCTTTGAAGACTCCAGTGTTGACTTGCTCTTCTTGTGCTCGAAAAGCCCGAGATCGAAATCACCGTATTCCTTTATGAAGGAAAGCTTCTCGGTGATCTCAGTGAACTTTGCGATCCTGGGCTTCAGGAGCTCTGCGAGCAGAGCGTAGCATGAAGGATCAACGCCTGCCTCATCGTAGAAGGGCTTTGCGTGCTCCAAGAACTCCTCGTCGGACATGGCCTTGATGTGTTCCTGGTTTACCCATGAGAGCTTGTCGTAGTCGAATACGGCAGGTGACTTGGAAATGCCGTTGATATCAAATGCTTCGATAAGCTCGGGCAGGGAGAAGATCTCCCTTGTATCCTTGGGTGCCCAGCCTAAGAGTGCGATATAGTTGATGATAGCCTCAGGGAGGTAACCTTCGTTAACGAGATCCATGAAACCTGTGGAGCCGTGACGCTTTGAAAGCTTGGAGATCACTTCGTTGCCTTCCTCGTCAACCGACTTGCCCATGATGAGCGGCAGGTGGATGTATGTGGGGATCTCCCAGCCGAATGCCTCATAGAGGAGGTTGTACTTAGGTGTTGAAGATAAGTACTCGGATCCTCTTACAACGTGTGTAATTCCCATTGTGTGGTCATCGATAACGTTGGCGAAGTTATAAGTAGGGAAGCCGTCAGTCTTGATCAATACCTGATCGTCAAGATCCTCGTTGGGGAATGTGATGTCTCCGTAAACCAGGTCATGGTAAGAAGTAGAGCCTGTAAGGGGCATTTTCTGACGGATGACATAGGGCATGCCTGCGTCCAGGTTCTTCTGGATCTCTTCAGGAGATAAGTCTCTGCAGTGACGGTCGTAACCTGTACCCTCAGGTGCATTCTCCTTAAGAGCCTCAAGGCGCTCCTTGGTGCAGAAGCATCTGTAAGCCTTGCCCTGTTCCACGAGCTGCTCGGCGTAAGGCTTATACATAGGAAGTCGCTCGCTCTGGACATATGGTCCGTACTCTCCGCCGATATCCGGACCTTCGTCGTGCTCAAGGCCGGCGAGCTTCATCGTGTCGTATATTACCTGAGTTGCGCCCTCCACATAACGTTCACGGTCGGTATCTTCGATCCTCAGTACAAAAGTGCCGCCTTCGTGCTTTGCGGTAAGGTATTCATAAAGCGCGGTGCGGAGATTTCCGACATGCATAAAACCCGTGGGACTGGGTGCGAATCTCGTTCTTATTTTCATATGTGACCTCTATTAATAAATTTCCTGAGCGTTTATTTTATCACTTTTGTGGTAATATACAAATTGACTTTTGCAGCGAAAGGAGCCTTAAAACCTTTGGACAGACTTGATTGCAACCGGAGCTACGACTGCTTTACCGGAAGCGGTATCGCAGACGAATTCGTGGCAGGTTTTATTCTCGAGCAATATGGCAACAAAGATCTCGGAGACCAGGAGATCAAGGCTGCGATAATATCCGACAGACAGGTCAGCGGCTACTATTACAACGCTTTTGAGAAACAGTTCGTCATAAGAAATGTCAAGACATGCCTTATCACTGTTGAAGAGGGTGAGCAGAACAAAAATCTCTCACAGGTCAATAATGTTATCAAGGAGTTCACGGAGTTCGGTCTCGGCAGCAACGACTGGGTGATCGCGTTCGGCGGCGGTTCCGTAATAGACATCGCTGGATTTGCTTCTGCGCTCTATTCGGGAGGTTCCCGTTTTATCGCTGTCCCTACGACACTCTCGTCAATGGCGGAGACATGCTGCGCCGATAAGGTCTATACAAATTCAGGAAGCCGCAAGAATACGGCTTCCGTTAAGGTTTCCCAGAGCGCTGTGTTCATCGATCCGGTCTTCCTTTCGACGATACCGAAAAAGTATATTCCCAACGGATATGCCCAGATAATCAGATATGCGCTGCTTGCTGATTTCGGTCTGCTCACGGATCTGCTCAACATAGCGGGTTCGAGCCCTTCCGATATCAGGGTTTTCCTTAACAGGGTCTATGCCGCGAGAGCTGCTATCGACAGGAAGAATCCCGTTCTCCTGACGCTCGGCAACGAACTGTCGGAGGCTATCGAGGGATACTTCAGGTTTATGAACTATTCGGAAGGCGAGGCTCTTGCCTTAAGCCTTTTCGCCACGGTCCCCGACAAGGCCAGGACCGCGCTTACCGCGATCTACACGAAGCTTAATCTTCCCACCGAACTGAAGGACGTAAGCTTCAATTCGATAATGAATTCCCTTAAGGATACATACGGCAAAGGCCATTCCGCCGGAAAACCCCTCGTTTGTTATGAGGAAGTGGGCGGCAAGGGCACCTGGGCCATAAAGGATCCTTCCAGGGAAGAGGCTCTTTCGATACTTGAGGAGCGTTTGGGCCACATCGCCGGAAGCTCTTCTGCGATTGCCGCAAAAAACGGAGAGTCTTAGGGTATAATTAGCGGGTTATGAACAGAGATCTTGGAAAAAGGATAATAGCTGCCGTCACATGCCTGTTGGTTCTTGCGGAACCGATGGTCCTGTCTTCGTGCAAAAAAAAGGACAAGTCTTCTGACAAGCCCGCTGATTACGGTACTTACGGTGCCGATATAGCGCGTGAGATCGCAACGAATTTCCCCGGAAGAAAAGCATATTCTTCCGATGAGAAAAAGACCGGCGAATATATCGAAGAGAAGATAAAGGAACTGGGGTATACGCCTGAAGTACAGACATTTCAGGGCGCTGACGGCGGCACTTCCAACAACTATATCGTTAAGGTCGAGGGAACGGGTTTCTATGTCGCAAAAGATGACGGGACCTTCGAACTCGAGCACAGGACAGCCCTTATAGGCACGCATTATGACGCTGCCATACTTCCGGACTATCTTGAAGAATCCGATGAGGATGAAGAAGATGAGGAAGATGAGGAGGAAGAAGGCGAGGAGGATGCAGAGCCTACGGAAGCACCTAAGTTCGTCTTTGACGGCATCTCTGACAACGCTTCAGGCACAGCCTGCATCCTTACGGCTCTCAGGGCTTTCAAAGACTACAAGAACATCGCTTACGACGTATGCTTTGTCTTCTTCGGTGCCGGTACCGACAACTTCACGGGCGCGGAAGCCTTTTATCAGTCGCTCAGTTACGACGAGAAGAACTCGATCGATGTAATGTACGATGTCGACAGCCTTTATGCCGGCGACAAGGTGTATGCATCTTCAGGCTTCAAATCACTTATCTCCAGCAGGAAATACGAGATGAGAAGAAAGCTGTATCAGGCTTATGACGTATGCTTTTCGAATACTCTGTACACAAATTACGGCTTCGATCTCTATTACAATGAATCCGGTGTTAAGGCCGACGTAAATGACGACGGCATCAGGGATATCTTCAATGAACTGCCGAAAACGATATCGGACTATAAGGTCTTCGACGACAGGATGATCCCGATCGTTTATTTCGAGAGTTACGAATACAATTTCACTTCCATGGACCAGATGAAGGAGACAAAGAACCTTAGCCTTCAGGATTACGGCGGTATCATCAGGGGAACGCCTGCGGACTGTTCCTACTATCTTGATTCCGTTCTCGTGGAAGATGATTATGACCGCAACGGCGACGGCGAGATAGACTGCTCCGGAGACAGGCTTCAGATAAGGATAAACTGCGTTGCGTTCATCGTCATCGAATCGCTTCTCAAGGGTTCGGACAAGGGCATGACGCCGGCTCAGTATGAAGCCTACATGATCGAGTCCACCAGACAGACTTACGGTTCGTCCGAGACCACATAACACAGGCCGCAAAAGAACGGCTCCTTCACACATATTTACCAAATTGATTTTCGCGTCCTTATGTTATACTAAATAAGATAAGCATAGGGAAGAAGGTCCCGTTGATGTCCGATACATCTATCATCAGCCAGATATACGAGTTCTTATTGGAGCTTTTTAAAAGCCTTGACGAAGGCAAGCTCTTCTTTGGCTCTCCGTGGGACTTTGTCAGATATGCGATAGACATCATCCTCGTAACATTCCTTTTCTACACGCTCCTGATGTTCATCAGGCAGACAAGGGCATGGCAGCTTATCAAAGGTATCGTTCTGATCCTTGTATTTGTAGCTTTCTGCGGTCTTATCGGACTCGACATGGTCGGGTTCCTGTTTAACCGCCTTCTCTATATCATCGCGATTCTCTTCGTCGTATTGTTCCAGCCCGAGCTCAGAAGAGCTCTCGAGACGGTCGGACTCAGGACTTCGAATGCCGCAAACCCTTTCAGGCACAGCGAGTCCGTAATGACGAAGGAAGAACTTACCTCGTTCATCAAGGAGATAAGCTCCGCGTGCAAAGAAATGTCCAGGACATATACGGGTGCTCTTATCCTCATAGAGAGACATACGAGGCTCGATGAGCTCCTTTCACAGGAAAACGTAGTCACTTTCGATTCTGAAGTTACCAGCTCGGTACTCCAGAGCATCTTCTATAAGGGATCTCCGATGCATGACGGCGGCCTGCTTATCAGGGACGGCAGGATCATCGCGGCAAGATGCCACGTCCCTCTCTCAGTCACGATGCATTCTCTCGAGCGCTCCGGAACTAGGCACAGAGCCGCAGTCGGCGCGAGTGAGATGGGCGATACGGTTGCAGTAGTCGTTTCCGAAGAGAGAGGAAAGACCTCCATCGCCGTTAACGGCAGACTTTTCGAGATGAGATCGACAAAAGAACTCGAAGCAAACCTGTCCTATCTTCTCGGTCTTAAGGAATACGGCGGAGAGCAGAAGACGGTCATCGGAAGATTCTTTGACAAGCTCCGCGGCAAAAAAGCCGACGACCAGGATGTATTGAGCCAGGAGGAAGTCGCAAAAGCAGGGAAGAGCAAGAACAGCGGTGTTTCCAATCCCGTTACTGCAACCACGCAGGTCGAGATCGCCGGAGAGACAGCCGTTCCCATTTCCATCAGCACCAGAGCGGCAGACCAGCTCCCGAATTCCAAGCGCGTGGGAACTGCCACAAGGATCATATTCTTTATTGTATCCCTCTTCCTGTCGCTGTTCCTCTGGATGTATATCCAGATAATCACGAACCCTGTAGTCACGAAGTCGATAACGGTTCCGATCACACAGGATATCAATGTCCCTGAGAATGCGGAAGTTTCCTATTCCATCAAGAGTGTTGATCTTGTCGTAGTCGGACGTGCAGGCACGCTGAATACGCTGACGGCAGATGACATCATCGCCGCAGTAGACTATCAGAGCCTTGAACCGGGATATACCGGAGTAGTGGAGCTCCCTGTTGAGATCATGCACGATGACGGAGTATATTTCCGTGTCGACAGCAAGCTCCCGGAAAAGGTATCCGTAACCGTTTATTCGGCCAACTGAGTATTTTATTGCCCGCATTTACAAGGTGCAGGAAGAAAGGATATAAAACATGTTAGAGACAAAAGATCTTATCGATTTGACACATACTCTTGCAGCTCCCATCCTGGAAGACAAGAAGTATCCCTGGGAGGCTTTGCCGCTCATCAAGGAGTTCATCCTTAAGCTCGGTCCCACGCTCGATCCCGAAGTCTACGAGGAAAAAGGCGAGGGCATCTGGATCGCAAAGAGTGCGAAAGTATTTGATTCCGCGTACATCGCCGGCCCCTGCATCATCGGACCCGAGACTGAGGTCCGTCAGTGCGCATTCATAAGAGGCAGCGCACTCATCGGAAGCAAGTGCGTTATCGGAAACTCCACAGAACTCAAGAATGTTATCATCAGCGATAACGTTCAGGTTCCCCACTATAACTACGTCGGAGATTCCATTCTCGGATACAAGTCACATCTCGGTGCCGGCGCCATCACTTCTAACGTTAAGTCCGATAAGACTCTCGTTTGCGTTAAGAACGGCGATGAGGTAATCGAGACAGGCCTCAAGAAGTTTGCTGCAATCGTCGGAGACAACGTTGAAGTAGGATGCCAGAGCGTTCTTAATCCGGGTACAGTTATCGGCAGAGGATGCCGTGTATATCCTCTCTCAAGAGTAAGAGGCGTAATCCCCGAAAAGCATATCTTCAAGGATAAGGACGAGATCGTTCCGATCGAGGAATAAATCACAGTATAGACTTTAAAACAGGCTGCCTCAGGATGCGGAAATCGCTTTTGAGGCAGTTTTATTTGTCGTATTATATTAAAACAAAAGGACTGCTCCGATAGTGAAACAGCCCCAGATCGTTTAAGTTGTTAACCGGATCAGACTACGCTGTCCTTGAGTTTGTCGAATGCGGCCTTTGCGACCTGTCTGACGTTAGGATCGGAATCGGCGAAAGCGAGCTTCTTTACGTATTCTTCGCAATGCTTTGCGTGAATGTCTGCTGCTGCCGTAGCTGCTGCTGCTCTTACCATCGGTGAAGAGTCACGGAGAAGAGGAATGAGAGCCATGCCGGATTCATAAGTAGGGATCATGCCCATGGCCATTGCAACTGCCATGCGGACGTCATCTTCGGAATTATCGGCATATTTAAGAAGTGCACCAAGCTTCTGCTTCGATCCGAGTTTCTGGATTTTATCTTTCAAAGCGTCAGTACGTCCCATATTAAGGCTCCCGATAAATCTTATTACTCAAGGTTATTATAGAGTAAAATCGTGAAAAAAACATTAGGTTCACCAAAATATCCTGAAATGTTAATAGATTTTGGTATACTTTGCTCTATAATACCTTTGATTATACAATCAAAGTCAAAAAAATTGAAATGATTTTTTACACTTTACGGTTGTTTTGATCGAAAGTAACGAGAGGATAATTTGGATGAAAAAAACTACTTGCGGCATTGCCGCTTCGGTCATATCTTTAGCTGTTTTATTCAGTTCCTGTTCAGCTAATCTGGGACCTGAGACATTACCTTCAACAACTCCTGCAACAGAGCCTACCGAAACGGAACCAACCGAGACTGAAGAAACACATTTACCGGAAGAAACGGAACCTTCAAGCACCGCTGTCGTTACTGAAAGCATCGTTGAAAAATACGGACGCCTTCAGATCGACGGAAAGAAGATAACGGACAGTGAAGGAGAGTCTGTCATACTCAAGGGAATAAGCTCATACGGTATTCAGGACTGCGAGAACTTTTTCACGCCTGAGATCGTTAAGACACTTGCGGAAGACTGGGGTGTGGATGTTCTGAGGATCGCTGTTACCGGTGATGAGAACAGCGAAGGATATCTGAAAGATCCCGAGAAGTATTTCGATCTGGTCTGCAAGATGTGCGACATGTGTATAGTGCAGGGCATATATGTCATAGTCGACTGGAATGTCTGTTTTGTCGAAGAGGAGGATGAGACCAAAGAAGCCGCAGTTGATTTCTTTACAAGGCTTTCAACTATATATGCCGATTCTCCGAACGTTATATATGAAGTTGCAAATGATCCGCTGTTGGACGATGAGGAAGATGAAGACGCCGATGAATGGAATGACATAATCGTGCCCTTCGTATCAGATATCATCGAAGTTACAAGAGAGAACAGTCCCGACAGCATAATCATAGTAGGCGCTCCCAACAAGGGAATCGATATCGATGTCGCTTCTGAAGATATGCTCGATTACGATAATATCGCATACGCATTCCGTTTTTATTCCGGATCGCAGGGATATCTTCTCAGGGAGAAGGCGAAGACTGCGATGGATAACGGTGCGTGCGTTATCGCAACGCAGTTCGGTCTTGGTACAGAGAACAGCACAGACGGCATCAACGAGCTGATGAGCACGACATGGATGAAGTTCATGAACGAATATGAGATCTCCTGGTGCAATTACGCCATCGGAAGCAATGCCGAAGAATCAGCAAATGCGCTGCTTCTTGATGCCGAAAACTATACCGACGAACAGAAGTATTCAGGTCACTGGCCGGACGGTCTCATTTCCGATTCCGGACACTTTGCAAGAGACCAGTTCCTCTATGTGGAACCCGTGACGGAAGAGACTTCCGAGACCACTGAAGAGTAGGTTTTCGTAAGTGCTTATGTCGCGTCCCGGTTACAGCGTATCAAGATCCAGATACAGGTGTGAGATGCTCGCTCTGGAGACTGAAAGGTTAAGGCTTTCGGTCCTGAGAAAGAGCGAAGCGCCCAGGGCTCTGGAATATTTTTCGCGCAACAGGGAGTTTCATAAGAGGTTTTCGCAGACGCATACCGACGATTATTTCACGCTGTCCACGCAGAAGAAGTATCTGGTTTATGACTGTGAATCCTTTCTGGACGGAAGTCTCGTGCCTTTGTGGATATCACTGAAGGAAGGCGGCAGACTGATCGGAAGGGTGTCGTATTTTAATTTCGCGTACGGCGGCATGATGTCTTGCGCATGCGGCTATCATCTCGATAAGGATCACACGGGGCATGGTTACATGACCGAGGCTCTCAAAGGTTCGCTCGCTTTTGTCTTCGACGAATACAAGATGCACCGCATCGAAGCTTTCATCCTTCCCGAAAACGAACCGTCGTTAAAGCTCATCAGGAACGTGGGGTTTCATTACGAAGGGCAGAGGAAATCCTATATGCACATCAACGGGAAATATAAGGACCACGAGGCTTTTTATCTGCTCGAAGACGACATGTGACACCTGTGCTGCGTGAAGTTTCAGGTCAGAAAACTCAATTTGCCTTAACTTGTAACAAAATTTCCATAATTTTACAGGCAAAGTATGTAATAATATGGTATACGATTATGCGGAGGTGATAATTGTGAACAGAAAGAGATTTACAACTGCGCTTATTGCAATGATGATGGTCAGTGCGATAGGACTCGGAGCAGTTGCCTGCAAAAAGACGGAGCCCACAGAGACTTCGATTGAGACTTCTGAACTAACAACCACCACAACAACCACCGTCCCGACAACGACACTTACCGAGTATACAGGCCCTCTTACCAATGATGTTGAGGTCTCCTGGACTGAAACCCCCATCGAGGAAAAGACTTTATATGCCAATGTTACCAAGGGTGAGTTCCTTAATGTAAGGAAAGGTCCCGCTACGACTTATGAGAAGGTCGGCACTCTTACGAGAGGACAGGCCATTAAGGTTGTTGCAACGTCCGGAGGCTGGTATAAGACAGTTGACGGATTCTATGTATCAGAGAACTATCTTGTAGCAACTCCGCCGAACTGATTTTTTTCTGTTGAAAAATTTTAAACCTTAGTGTAATATACATAGGCACTTAACAAAAGTGCCGACACGCGAGTGTAGTTCAATGGTAGAACTTCAGCCTTCCAAGCTGACCACGTGGGTTCGATTCCCATCACTCGCTCCAGGGTCATTAGCTCAGCTGGATAGAGCAACAGCCTTCTAAGCTGTGGGCCGGAGGTTCGAGTCCCCCATGGCTCACCATCAAAAAGCGCTTCGAGTGATCGGAGCGCTTTTGGTTGTATTTGAGTATTTTGCATAAAAAGCTCCATTCGTGTTTTACTTTGACGATATCCGTTTCTCATTGTCTGCCGTTACAGTGTTTGGTAAACTTTATCAGGATAAAGGAGAAATAGGATCATGAAATATTGTATTAATTGTTTTGCCCCGTTAGCTGATAATGATGATTTCTGCCGGAAATGCGGAACTAAGGTCGAAGCTTTTGAAAGAATTTCTGCAGATGAGAGCATATCGCTGCTTAATAATATCGGGAACAAATACGATGAGTGGGTTAACCTTAATAACGAGATCGAGCAGCTCGAAGGAGAACTTCCGCTTTATCAGGTTCCGGATAAGCGGCCCAGGTATTCCGCTTTCAGGTTCTTCTGGCCGTTTTTCATCTATGCTCAGGTAGCTGAGGTCTTTGTCGGTATTATTTTCCTCATCATTGCTTTTTCCAACGGCTTTGCAGATGTGGAATTAGATACCATCAGGTTTTTCATGTATTTATTTGCTTTCCTGGCAGGGGGCGCCACACTGATCATCGGCGGTGTCTATGCCACAAAAAAAAGATACGCGAAGAATCTTGTGCTGGTCAATGCCGAAAACGATGTTGTGGAAAAGAAGCGTAAGATCGAAAGACGCCTCGGCGAACTGATGCGTAGGCGGAATGTTCTGGAACGTGAGCTCGATCAGTATAACAGCTGTATCCCGCCCGCTATGAGGAGTTCTTTTCATGTGAAGATGCTGAGAGCCAGTATCGAAAACGGCGAGGCAAAGGATCTTTATGAAGCTGTCATGCTCTGTCAAGGCAAATTAAATAATCCTGCTCAATGATATAATCGGTTTGATCTGAATTCAGGGGGTAGATTACTATGAATTGTGTTAAGTGCGGTTCTTTAATAGCAGATGGAAACAATTTCTGCATGATCTGCGGAACACCTGTCGGAGCACAGGTACAGCCTCAGGCTTCTGCACCTGTTCAGCAGCAGGCACCCATTGCGGCTTCACAAACGCTTCCTTATGCGCCTCCGGCTATGCAGGACGGCAACATAATTATTCCGTTTGGGAGAAAATACAGGATCGTTTGTCCCGATTGCCATTCGGTCAGTGAAGATATCAAGCGTGATCAGACTCCGGGTTTCCCGTGCCGTTCATGCGGAAAGGCTTATGCATATGGCGGTCAGGTCCTGCTCTACAGATGCGGAATGGGAATACCCAGCTGCGGCCTTCTTCACGTTGATATTACGATAGACGGTGTTGTATACGGGGAGATCACCAATACCGAATCCGTCAGGATCCTGCTCAGTAACGGAACGCATATCATCGGCGCGGTAACCAAGCCGAATTGGCCGTATTCTCCCGTCACCAGCAATCAGTTCCAGATAGTTGTCGGACCGCAGAGCAACAGTCTGGCATTCAAAATGAATATCATATACAGATACAGGGCTTCGAACGGGGTTGAGCTGAAACAGTGCAACCCGGAGGAGATTCCTAACATTTAATCAAATGTATTTTAGTATATTGTGACAAGGTTGTCCGTTTTTGGGACAACCTTGTTTTTGCACCCCTTTAGGCTTGAAGGATATCGAAATCTTTGTGTTATAATCGAAAAGTCAAACGCATATATATTATTTATTTTAAGGAGTTGGGTAAGTTATGCCGGGTAAGAAAGATTACGGCAATGAGAGTATCTCGATGCTCAAGGGCGCGGACAGAGTAAGACTCCGTCCGGCTGTTATTTTCGGTTCAGACAATCTCGAGGGATGCATTCATTCCTTTTTCGAGATCCTGTCCAATTCTATCGACGAGGCCAGGGAAGGCCACGGCAACAAGATCATAATAACGAGATTTGCCGACGGTGCCATCGAAGTTGAAGACTTCGGCCGCGGTATCCCCATGGATTACAATGCCAAAGAGGGAAGGTTCAACTGGGAACTGGTCTACTGCGAGCTTTATGCCGGCGGTAAGTACAACAATAACTCATCAGGTGATTATGAGTTCTCTTTGGGACTCAACGGTCTCGGTGCGTGCGCCACACAGTATGCTTCCGAGTTTTTCGAAGTAACCGTTTTCAGGGATCACACTAAGTTCGAGATGTCCTTTAAGAAGGGTGAGCCTGTAACCGAGCTCATCCAGTCTCCTTACAGATTTAACAGAACAGGTACGATCCAGCGATGGAAGCCCGATACGGAAGTCTTCACCGAGATACTGATCCCTCTTGATACATTCAAGGAGATCATCAAGCGTCAGTCGGTCATCAACAGCGGTATCGAGTTTATCCTTAAGGATGCAGAGTCCGGAGAAGAATTCTCGTTCATCTATCCTGAAGGTATCAAGGGATATGTTGATGAGCTCAATGCCATGAAGGGCTTTACCGATACATACTCCTTCTCAGGTGAAGGCAAGGGCAGGGACAAGGAAGACCGTGACGAGTATAAAGTCAGGGCAGAGGTAGCCTTCTGCTTCAATAACGAGGTAAATGTCCTCGAATACTTTCATAACTCAAGCTTCCTCGAACACGGCGGTTCACCTGATAAGGCCGTAAGGAATGCATTTGTTGCCGAGATCGACAAGCAGATCAAGCAGCGTGACAAGTACAAGGCAAATGAGTCAAAGATCACTTTCCAGGATGTTGCCGATTCGCTGATCCTCGTGACCAACACGTTCTCAACACAGACTTCTTATGAGAACCAGACCAAGAAGGCCATAAACAATAAGTTTGTTCAGGATTTCCTTACCCAGCTCATCAGAGATAACCTTGAGATCTGGTTCATAGAGAATAAGGATTTTGCTGCAAAGACCATAGATCAGATCCTCATAAACAAGCGTGCCAGAGAGAATGCCGAGAAGGCAAAGGTCAATATCAAGAAGACTCTCATGGGCAAGGTCGACATCAATAACAGGATCAAGAAATTTGTCGACTGCAGATCGAAGGATGTTTCAAAGCGCGAGCTCTACATCGTTGAGGGTGATTCGGCTTTGGGCTCCGTTAAGCTCGGAAGAGACGCCGAATTCCAGGCTGTCATGCCTGTCAGAGGTAAGATATTGAACTGTCTCAAGGCTGATTACGCGACGATCTTCAAGAGTGAGATCATCACGGATCTTCTCAAGGTGCTTGGCTGCGGTGTTGAGATCAAGAACAAGCACACCAAGGATATGAGTGCTTTTAATCTTGATGACTTAAGATGGAACAAGATCATAATCTGTACCGATGCCGACGTCGACGGATTCCAGATCAGAACGCTGATACTTGCGATGCTCTACAGGCTTACTCCGACGCTTATCGAGAAGGGCTACGTATACATTGCGGAGTCGCCTCTTTTCGAGATCACATACAGGCCTAAGGGCAAGAATGCGAAGGAAGAGACTTATTTCGCATTCAACGAGAAGGAGAAGGCCGAGATACTGGCAAAGGTCGATCCCAAGCTCTGCACGATCCAGAGATCCAAAGGTCTGGGTGAGAACGAGCCTGAGATGATGTGGCAGACGACGATGAATCCTAAGTCCAGACGTCTTATCAAGGCTTGTCCCGAAGATGCTCAGAAGACAGCTGAAGTATTTGATCTTCTCCTCGGAGATAACCTTGCAGGAAGAAAAACTCATATCGAGCTGGACGGCAAAAAGTATCTCGATATGCTTGATCTGGGGTGATTTAAATGGCACGTAAGAAAAAAGACGATAATAATTCCGATTCACTGAAGGCAAGGCTTACCGACAGTAATGCCAAGGATATGCCGGCTATAGATCAGCCGATAACGGACATGCTCGAGATCAACTACATGCCGTATGCGATGAGCGTCATCGTATCGCGTGCGATCCCAGAGATAGACGGTTTTAAGCCTTCACACAGAAAGCTCCTTTACACGATGTACAAGATGGGCCTTTTGGGCGGCAACAGGACAAAGTCCGCGAACGTTGTCGGACAGACCATGAAGCTCAATCCGCACGGCGACCAGGCCATCTACGACACGATGGTAAGACTTACCAGGGGCAACGGTTCGCTCTTGCATCCTTTCGTTGATTCGAAGGGTAACTTCGGTAAGCAGTATTCGCGCGACATGCAGTGCGCGGCGCCGAGATATACGGAGGTAAGGCTCGAAAAGATTTGTGAAGAGATCTTCAAGGGTATCGACAAAGATGCGGTCGACATGGTCGACAACTATGACGGTACGCTTAAGGAACCCACGCTCCTTCCGACGACATTCCCGGCCGTTCTCGTTAATGCGAACCAGGGTATCGCCGTTGGTATGGCGTCCAACATCTGCTCATTCAATCTTGCGGAAGTATGCGCGGCGACGGAAGCTTACATGAAGGATCCGAACTGCGATCTGCTCGAAGTTATGCCTGCGCCTGATTTCTCGGGCGGCGGAAAGATCTTATACAGCCGTGAACAGATGAAGTCCATCTACGATACCGGAAAGGGTACTTTCTCCGTAAGAGCCAGGTACAGGGTGGATAAGTCGAATAACCTCATAGAGATCACGGAGATCCCTTATTCCACGAGCGTTGAGGCTATAATCGACAACATCGCCGATCTTGTAAAGAGCGGAAAGGCAAGAGAGATCGCGGATATCCGCGACGAGACAGACCTTGACGGTCTCAAGATCACAATCGACTGCAAGAGAGGCACCGACCATGAGCAGCTCATGACGAAGCTCTTCAGGTTCACAAAGCTCGAAGATACATTCTCGTGCAATTTCAACATTCTGATCGACGGTTCGCCGAAGGTCATGGGCGTTGCGCAGATACTCGACGAATGGCTCAAGTGGAGAAGAGTCTGCGTATGCAGAGAACTGGCTTTCAACCTCGGCAAGATGAAGAAGAAGCTCCATCTCCTCAACGGTCTTGCGGAGATCCTTCTCGACATCGACAAGGCGATCAAGATCATAAGGGAAACGGAACTCGAGGCAGACGTTGTTCCAAACCTCATGAAGGGCTTCTCTATTGACGAGGAACAGGCTGAATATGTCGCTGAGATCAAGCTCCGCAACATCAACAAGCAGTATATCCTTAACAGGATCGCCGACAGGGATAAGCTCAAGGCTGACATTGCCGATACCGAAGACTTGTTGAACAGCCCCAGAAGGATCAACGGACTTATCGTCAAGACTTTAAGGGAAGTCGCAGAGAAGTACGGACAGCCCAGGAGATCTGAACTGGTCGGCATGGAAGAGACCGAGACATTCGTAGAGTCGGCGGTCATTCCCGATTACAGGCTGCATCTCATGCTCACGCGTCACGGTTACCTCAAGAAGCATACGATGAAATCGCTTCAGAGTGCCGGCGAACTCAAGACAAAAGACGACGATGAGATCTTCATGGGTTTTGAGTGTGAGAACAGATCGGACCTTTTGATCTTCACCGACAAGTGCAATCTCTATAAGACTCACGTATACGACTTTACTGATACCAAACCTGGTGAGCTCGGACATTTCCTTAACAGTGAACTCGAGATGGAAGACGGCGAGAAGCCGATGTTCATGATATCGACGACAGACTATAAGGGAATACTCTTTATCGCTTTCGAGAACGGCAAGGCTGCCAGATTCCCGATCGCGGCATATGAGACAAAGCAGAACAGAAAGAAACTCGTAAACGCATATTTCGACGGCAGCAAAGCGATAGGATTTATCCTCCTTGACGAGACGGAGGATCCCGATCTCATCGTTACCAACAGCCTCGACAAGGCAGCCGTATTCAAGGCATCTCTGATACCTCTCAAGACCACGAGAACTACACAGGGTGTTCAGCTTCTCGTATCGAAGAAGGGTTCAGTGCTGAAGACGCTGGCGCGTCTTGCCGAGATCGAGGTACAGGATCCCGAATACTACAGGATCCGCAAGGTGCCGGCTATCGGCTACTACATTAAAGAAAATTCTCTGGAGGCAAAGCAGGTTAGCTTTGATGATCTGAAGTGACGGTATTTTCTTCCGAGTATCGCGTCGGAGAAGACGAGCGCAAGGGCGGCATCGGATATACCGTCGCTGCAGTCCTCTGCGCCGTTGCCCTGATAGCTCTGGGCATCGTGACGCTGTTTATCGGAAGAAAGACTGCTTATGAGATGGACACCGTTCCTAATTTCGAGAAGGCGATCGACGAAGGGCGCTATACCGATGCGCTCGATATCTACAGAGGCATCCAGGATGAAGTTCTCAAAGCTTCTCCGGAGAACCAGGCATCGAATGCTGTAAGAGTGCAGATGCTCGATGATATGGAGAGTATCGTAAGGGTCCGTGTAGACTCGCTTTGCGACCACATAATCGCGAGCAGATATGTTCTCACTTACAGCGACATCAATTTCCTTGATTCCATGAGAGAGCTCACGAGTTCCGTTGTCTCCGAGAGAATGTACGGCATCTGTGAGGAGTTCCTTCTGGGCAAGACCGAAAAGCCTGTCGTAATGTATTTTTTCGAGCAGCTCCAGCCTATAGGAAACTTTTCCGCGACTGCCAATCCTCTGCTCAGGGAACTTGATTTCATCGAGACTGCCACGGGTGACGTGCAGACGGCGGAGGAATCGCTCAGCAATGGCGATTATGTTGCTGCGGTTCAGAAATACACACAGGTCAATGACGGTTATGACGGCTTCGTGGGCGATTACTGCGATAAGCGTATCGCGGCCATAAAGCAGACGATGTATGTTCCCATGATGGAGGAAGGCGAGCATATGCTCCAGACCTTCAAGTTCTATTCCGCCGAGCAGCTGTTCTCGGATCTTGCGGTTATCTTCCCGGAAGACGAGATGATAAAGAGCAATCTGCTGACGGCAACATCACACACGAGCGAGGTAAAGGAATACAGGGGTGCCATCGAAGTAATTTGCGTCAGGTCGCTTATTGTGGATACGGATACTGCGTTTGCCGGACGTTTTCGTTCCGGAGATACGGGACTTTATCTGACGACATACGAATTTGAGAAGATCCTCGAAAATCTTTACGCCAGAGACTATGTGCTCGTTGATCCCGAGAACCTCATTGAGGCGAGCGATCCTACATTCCTTCTCGAAAGAAATCTTGTTGTGCCGAAGGGAAAGAAACCGCTTGTCGTTGTCATCGAGAATCTGCAGTACAACTGTTCCGCATACAGCTGCGGCACCTGCAGGAGACTGGTCCTTAACGATGAGAACCAGGTATGCGGGGAATATGTGAATTCTGCGGGCGAGACCATAGTGAGCAGGACTGCCGAGGCCATCGGAATGCTCGATGTTTTTGTTGAGAAGCATCCTGATTTCACATACGACGGCGCGAAGGGCATCATTTCCGTAAGCGGCTATGAAGCATGCTTCGGATATGTTGTTGCTGCCGACGAGATCGACGACCGCAACAGCGCTCTCTCGGCTGCCAATCTTCCGCAGATAAATCCCACCAATGATGATATTGATTTCAGCAGGAACAGGGTAATGGATATCGCAAGTGTCCTCTTGGACAACGGATGGAAATTCGCTTCCTGCACTTATTCTTATATTGCCGACTGCAGGAATACGGAAAAGGCTGATATCGAACTTGACACGATCAAGTGGCTCGATCAGATAGGGAGTCTTTTCGGAGATGTTCACATGCTCGTTTATCCGAACGGCAATTATATCTACGGTACGGACGAGAGAGCCGTCTATCTCAAGAACAACGGATTCAGGATCTTTTTCGGCGGCGGAGCAAAGCCGTATTATACCTACGGAGACAATTATCTCTATCTTGACCGTGCCATGATGAGCTATAACACGCTGTCCAGAAAGGCATATACGGAACTGTTTGACTATACCGAGATAATCGACCCTGCGAGGGAACAGAACAGTGAGAACGGTGAAGGCTAATATTAATATTACGTTTCATTTTCGATTTGTTTGCACAAAAAATCAGTTTTTTTATATAATGTAAGTTGTGAAGAGCTTTATGTTGCTTTCCCGAAGGGAGCTTTACTTATGGGTAGAATAGACAAACTTACAAATCTGACAGAGAAGGAAGAGATCCTCTGGCAGGACAGGAAGAGATATCTGGGTCTGCCGCTGTCATTTACCATCTACAGTTTCAGCAAGAACAAGTTCTACCTCAAAAAGGGTATCTTCAACATAAGCTCTGAGGAGATCCTTTTATACAGAATCCTGGATCTTACGTTCAAGCAGTCGATCTGGCAGAAGATCTTCGGTGTCGGTTCGGTAATCCTTACCACGGCCGATAAGACGGCTCCTGTCCTTGAGATCAAGAATATCAAGACACCTGACAGAGTCAGGAAGGCTTTGAGCACACTGGTTGAACAGAGACGCGATGAGAAGCGTGTTACAGGTAAAGAGATGTTCGGTGCTGCCGGAATGTTCCACGATCACGGTGATCTTGAAGGCGTGGATCTCGACGGTGACGGCATAATCGATATTCATTGATAGAGGTTATTGTTTGTGGAGACGAGGATTGACAGATTCGGAAGCGTCCGTGATGACAAGATAAAGCAGCTCAAGGAGTTGATCGAAGAGTCCAAGTACATCGTTTTCCTTGGCGGTGCAGGTGTCTCGACTGAGAGCGGCATTCCCGACTTCAGAAGCGGAGCCGGTATCTATAACACTGAGAGCGGTACCAAGTACAGACCGATCGACATTATCGCCCATGATTTCTTTATCGAGCATCCTGAAGATTTCTATGATTTCTATAAGCGTAAGCTCATATATCCTGACGCAAGACCGAATAAGGCCCACAAGGCCCTTGTAAGGCTCGAGAGACAGGGCAAGCTCAAGGCAATAATCACTCAGAACATCGACAATCTCCATCAGGAGGCAGGTTCCAAGTGCGTTATCGAACTTCACGGTTCCGTATTCAGGAATTATTGCATGGACTGTGGAAAGAAGTTCAATATCGAATACATAGCTGCACAGGAAGGCGTTCCCCACTGTGACAAGTGCGGCGGCATAGTAAGACCTGACATTGTTCTCTATGAGGAAAATCTCGAGCATGAGAATGTTGACAATGCCATCAAGGCAGTAAAGAAATGCGATCTCATGATCATTGCGGGAACATCGCTTACGGTTTATCCCGCAGCAACTTTCGCCCAGTTCTTAAAGCATGACAGGATCGTCATCATCAACAAGAGTTCCACATACATGGATCTTAAGGCACTGCTTACGATCCACGATAACGTAGGCGAAGTCTTAGACAAGGTCGTTCCGAAGAGAGTATCCAGAAAGAATACCGCTTCCAAGACAACTTCAAAGAAGACAACGGCTAAGAAGACTTCTGCGAAGACCACGGCCAAGTCCGCTGCTTCCAAGACAGCTTCAAAGTCTGCTTCAAAGGCAGATGCTAAGAAGGAGCCGAAGGCTGAGACAGCGAAGAAAGCACCTGCAAAGAAGGCTTCCGGTACGACCGCTTCAAAGAAAGCCTCATCTTCAAAGGCGAAGAAGGATGAAAGCTGATCTTAAGTTCTACGAAGACAAACAAAAGGTTATAAATGCCGATCTTGCCCGATATGGAAGGCAGAGCGGCTTTTTATCTTTTTTAAGACTAATATCTTTCCTGGGCGCGGCTTCAATGATCGTTTGGGGTATCGTAAGCCAGGTTCCCGTACTCTTTTTTGCAGGCGCGTTGTTTCTTGCCCTGTTCGTAGTTCTTTGTTTCATACACAGCGGCATTACCGAAAAGGTGGAATATCTCACCGAGCTAAGTAAGGTCAATTTGTCTTATATAGCCAGGATCAACGGTGACTTCAATGAACTCCGGAACATTGCCGTAAAAGGACTCAAGAGGGCGGAAGACATCGGCTCTGCGAAGAGCAGGCTCTATGGCAAGGATTTTGACGTGCCTGATCATGATTACTGCGCTGATCTTGATCTGTTCGGCAAGAAATCACTGTTTTCGCTCCTGAACGTATCCGAGACTTCTTTCGGAAGAAGAAGATTTGCCGATACGCTCCTTTACGAACACGAATCAGGTATTACAAGGGATGAACTCAAGGCCAGGCAGGCTGCCGTCAGCGAGCTTTGCTCCAAGCCTGAGATACTTCTCGAATACCAGGCTACTGCCAGATGCGGAAAGATGACAAAAGATCCCAAGGTCCTTATGGACTTTGCAGGCACAGGCACGAAAACAAAGACCGCGGCAAATGTTCTCGGCATCTTTGGCTGTGTTGTCTGGCTCTTTGTTCCTGCTGCTTATATCCTTTTCCCGGAGTATGCTGCTTCATCGATCCCTGCATGTTTTATCATCAACCTGATCATATGGGTTGCGGGACACAGATTTAACGACACATACATCAAAGCCTGCGAAGGAATGCCTACGCAGGTCAGAACGATATTGAAACTCTATTCCATTCTCGAGAGAGCCGGTTTTGATAATGCTCTCATCAAGTCGCTGATTAAAGGTGATGACAAGTCTGAGAGCGCATTTGATTCACTTAAGGAACTGGACCGCGCACTGCGTGTGGCAGGCTTAAGGAGCCAGCCGCTTTTCGCTCTTATACTTAACCTGATCGCACCGCTTGATTATCTTATCGCTTATCTTTTGGGCAACTGGGCCGTAAAGCACGGAAAGAGCCTGCCGGCATACATTGACAGCCTTTCTGAACTCGAGGCCATGATGTGTGCGGCACAGACAGGACTTGTCTTTAAAGAGAGCGCTTTCCCGGAATTCGTTGAGTCGGATGAAGCTTCCGCAAATGCTTATTTCGAAGGGGAGAACCTTACACATCCGCTTCTTGCACACGATACTGCGGTAAGCAATTCCGTTACCGTAAAGAATGATATAGCGATAATCACAGGATCCAACATGTCCGGTAAGACCACGATGATCAGAACGGTCGGCGTCTGCACGATCCTTGCCATGACAGGCGGTCTTGTACCTGCATCCAGGCTTACGCTCGGAAGAATGAGGGTAATGAGTTCGATGAGGATAGTCGACAGCCTTGAGGAGAATATGAGTACATTCAAGGCAGAACTCATAAGGATATCCGGTATCGTTAAGGCGGCAGGAGAGGAGAAAGCTCTTCTGTTCCTGATAGACGAGATATTCCGCGGCACCAATTCCGATGACAGGACCGAAGGCGCGCTTACGGTATTAAAGAAACTTTCGAAGCCTTATATCTGCGGCATGATGACGACACATGACTATGCAATGATCGATAAAACGACTGAAGGCTTCGACAATATCAGGTATTATCACTTCTCGGAGAACTACACGGATACCGGTATAACTTTTGATTATAAGCTCACTTCGGGTATCAGCAGGCAATCTAATGCTAAATATCTAATGAAACTGGTCGGCATCGGCTGATACTTTGTGTGTATCGACATATTTTTTTCTTTGTGTTTGATTCATGGTAAAAATATCAAAATTATTGTTAGCATTTCTTGATTTATAAATTTCCATTGTATAAAATCATAATCGGGGGAGAGAGAAGGTTATAAGTAAGGTTATGTTCGAAGGACTGAGTAAGTATCTGTCGATCGTACTTGATTACTCTGTTGTCTTGGAGTATTCCAACGGAGTATGTTTTGATGAACTCATAAATATGTTCAATGATTACGGCATTGAATGTTATGTCAATGATACCTTTAAGAGCCTTCATAAGTGTGTTGTCGCACAGCAGGATCCCAAGGACAAATATGTCCAGACAGCCATGCGCAATCTCATGCAGACTCTTCTTACCACGAACAGGCTCCATTTAGTCAACACCTGCAACACAGAGTATTTCATCGAGCAGGTTAAGGAACTTAACGAGTCCTGTCTGCTTACCACCAGCAGAAGCATCTTCTTCAAGAGACTTTGCGAGAAGAAGATCGAATATAACAAGGATGTCGCCATCCTTTCGCCTAAAGGTTTCAGGATCTATCCGACACTTGCGGAGGCGATAGAGGATAATCCGCTCCCTTCAGTCAGCGGACTGGCTCAGAATGATACATTCCTTGATTCCGATGCCAGGGCAAACATCGATGATGTTGTCTTATCCACTGAAGGCGACAAGTTTACGCTCGTCAAGAGATTGAGCGGCGGTGCTGAGGGAATGGTTTTTACGACCGACAATTCCAGATTCGTTGCCAAGATCTATCACAGTGGAGTCATCACGCCTTTAAGATGGGCCAAGCTCAAGAAGCTTCAGGCATTGGGTATCACGTCACCCGAATTCTGTGTCCCGAGACACCTTCTTTATTTCCGCGGTATGCCCGTCGGTTATACGATGCCTTTGGGCAAGGGTACGACGCTCAGCAATGTTTTCGACGGACCTGATGCAATAATCGAGCAGTTCCCTTACTGGACGAGACTCGATGTGTGCGAGACGCTTCTGTCGCTTATCAGCAAATATCTTTATCTTCATATGCATGATGTTGTCGCAGGTGACATTCAGCTCAAGAATGCACTTATCTATACTTCGGCTGTTCAGTATCTTATCGACATGGACAGTGTTCAGATAAGCAATCTTCCCTGTCCTGTAGGTACTGAGGAGTTTACCGATCCGAAACTCTGGGGAAAGGATTTCTCCGGTTTTGTAAGAAGCCTTGAGGATGAGGATTATTCGATCGCTATGCTCGTATTCTCGATTCTGTTCTGCGGCCTGCATCCTTATGCGACCAGGAACGGCGCCGAGACATTGAGGGAAGAGATAATCAACAAGAACTTCCCGTATACTCTCGATAACTCTGATACGGAACATATTCCCGTTGGCGGTTATGATCACATCTGGGAATATCTCCCGGAAAGACTCCGCGTCATGCTCTACAAGACATTCCGCGAAGGCAAATCCTATGAGGCTGTCTGCTGGAGAGATGCCGTTCAGGTCTATATGAATGAACTTGAGAATTGTGTCTATGACGATCCTGAAGCTTACAAGCTTTTCCCTTGTGAGGACTATAAGCAGACAAGCATCAACGTAAACGATGTCAGAGCACAGCTTGAAGCCAGGAAAGCAAAGGGCAATAAGGCTGTCGAGCCTAAGCCTGCAGCAGAGAAGAAGAGTTTCGCGAATGCGCCTACGGGCAGATTCGTATCTTCGAGCGTCGGTACGAGCAGCAGTTTCAGACCTGTCAGATTTGATGATGACAAGCCTGCCGACACGCCGCAGAAGAGCAACTCTCCGTTTGTTCCCGCCGGTACGACGGGTAATGCTGCTCCTGCAGCCCCTGCAGAACCCGCAAAGAAGAAGAAATTCTTCGGTCTGTTCTGACACTATTTTTGTTATAATCTCATAAGAGTATATTTTTAACTCACGATGAGTCGGAGGATTATTATGGCGAACAGTTTTTCGAGTTCCGATTTCGGTACGAGCACCAGACGAAGACTTCCAATTTGTTTTGCACTTGATACATCGGGTTCAATGATGGGAAACCCCATTAAGCAGCTTAACATGGGTCTTCAGAACTTCGTAGCTTCAATCAAGGCGAATGACGACACAAGGTCTTCAACGGATATAGCGATCATTACATTCGGTTCCAAGGTCGATATCGTAATGCCTTTCGGTAAGATCTCCAAAGAGAAGGGACTTCCCGAGATCACGGCATCGACGACACTTACACCTATCGGTGAGGGCGTTCTTACTGCCTTAGAGCTTCTCAATGCGCGAAAAGAAGGCTACAAGGAAATGGGCATCAAGTATTTCCAGCCATGGCTCGTAGTCATTACGGACGGCGCTCCGCAGGGACCCAACGCTATGCAGAACATGGAGCTTGCGATCAAGGCCTGCAATGAACTCGAGAGTCAGGATAAGCTTGTTGTCTTTAACATCGGTGTAGGTTCCGGTGTTGATTTCGATATATTGAAGAGACTTTCCCTCAAGCGCGCCGAGCCCATCTCGGTAAACTCCGCGGACTTCGGAAAGCTTTTTGAATTCCTCGGATCCTCTTCATCTTCGATCGTATCTTCCGGTATGAGCGACGATGCTCTTTATAATATCGACACCACGCCGCAAGGCAAAGCTGTCGAGCTTGATGACTTTATGAAATTCATTAACGAGGACGAGTAATGTATAAGGGTATTACGGTCGGAGCGATCACGACCATCGGCAATAAGCATGTAAACCGCGGAACTCCCTGTGAGGACGCTTCCTATGCGGCCACAAAGAACGGCGTTTCAGTGGTCTGTATAGCTGACGGAGCCGGCGGCAAGCAGTATACCGATGCAAGATTCGGTTCTGACTGCGCGGTACATGTCATCACTGACACGCTCTGCGATCATTTCGATGCGCTTTATGCTGAGAACAGGGAAGCGGCAGTAAGAGGTTATCTCATGGCCAAGCTCCGCGTCGCTTTTGCAGGCATTATGGAAGAGCGCACAATAGATGTCATCGACAGGCTGTCATGCACGCTCCTCTTTGTTGCCGTAAAGGACAGACGTATGATGATCGGTCATATCGGAGACGGTCTCATCGTAAGGATCTCACCTTCCGGTGTCAGCCCCATCTCGATGCCCCAGAACGATAAAGACGGCAAGACATATTTTGTCACCGCCGCCCACGCGGACAACTATCTGCGTTTCATAAAGACTACTGTAGACGATGTTCATGCCATCGCTCTTATGACCGATGGTGTCCAGGACAGTGTCTACAATGAGGAAGCAGGTCTCGTTAAGCCCGTGGTTGCCAAGATGGCCGAGACATTTGCAGAAGGCAGGGAAGAAGGCGAGAAGTCTGTTTTGGAGACAGTACAGAAGTTTATCGTCGGTTCCAGCAATGTCAGCGATGACGCAAGCTTCGGAGTAATGCTCTTCGAGGGTACAAAAGCTCCGGATCCAGATACTCTTGAGAGTTCGGCTGAGAAATTCGCTTCTTCTGCCGAGACATTCAAGGATCTGTCCGTGGCAATAAAGCCGGAGCTTATAAACGCGCATGAGATCATAAAGAAGTGTGCAGGCGAGGAAACTGAAACACCTGTTGCCGCAGCGGAGCCGGAGAATGTGCCGGAGGCTGCCTCTCGGGTTGCAGCGGAAACTTCTGCAGAACCGGAAAAGCAGGAAGAGAAGGTTCCTTCGAGGATAAGCAAGATCTCCATTGTATTGCTTATCATCGGTGCTATCCTCTGTATAGTAGGCGCAATAGAATTAGTACTTTCCGTTAAAGGATGATGTTATATGAGAGATGAGAAGAAATATCAGGTTTTGCCCGGCGTAGAGATCCCCGATATCAAGAAGATCCAGGAAGCTGCGTCAGATTTCAGCGTTTCCGAAGTAGGAGACGTTGAGATCAAGACAACAACCATAAAGCCTGTTGAAGCAGCAACGACTTCTGCGGTATCTCCGGAAGAGCTCGCGAGACTCCAGCAGCTCGGTGTCAAGGTCGCTGAGGACGAGGAACGTTCCAAGGCCGAGAGCCGTGCAAAGATGGATAAGATAATGACAAAGGCCGTACAGGCTCCTGAATCCATCGGTGATCTTAAGGCTTCTCATATAGCTCAGCTTAACGACGAGAAGCGCAAGCAGGTCGAAGAACAAATGCGCGAAGAGCAGAAGCAGAAGGCGGAGGAAGATGCCAAGAACAAGGCACGCGAAGAACGCCGTCAGCTCCAGCAGAAGATGATCGAAGAATCAAGAGCACGTGCAGCACAGGAAAAGGCGGCAGCCGAAGAACGTGCCGCTCAGGAGAAGGCCGCGCAGGAGCTCTCCGAAAAGGAAGCAGCCGAGCGGGAGGACGAAGAGATTAGAAGAGCTGCCATGGAAATGGCGGAAAAGCTCGCTGCTCCTGTGGAAAAGCCTGTCGAGAAGAAACCGGAAGAAGAGAAGGCACCGGTACCGATATTTAAGTCCACCGGCCCCGTCCATTCCGGCGTTACATTTACCCAAGCAAAGGCTGAAGACGTTAAGAAAGCTGAGGCTGCCAAGACTGTGGCCACTGCTGAGACAAAGGCTGAGGCTTCCAGGACTGAGACTCCTGTTGCGGAGAACAAGACTGCAGAAGCTGCCGAAGCGAAGACTGCTGCTGATGCCGGTGTTCAGCCTAAGGCACCTGAAGCTGCTGCTTCCGAAGCTAAGCCAGCTCCCAAGGGCAGAAGACCCGAGAGACCCGAACCCGTTAAACCCATTTGGGAGAGGAAGGAGGAAGAGCAGCCTTCCAAGCGCGCAAAGATCGTTTCCGCCGAAGAGACATTTGCCGACTTCAAGGAATTCCTCGACGACGAAGACCAGTAAGCGCAGTATTGCGGCAGTAATGATAACTATAATGAGGCGTTTCGATGATGATCGGGACGCCTCAATTAATTAGAAGAAAAGCAGGCATAAGCAAAACAAAAGGCTGTTTCATATGAGACAGCCTTCGTGTTGGTGCACCTCCAGGGACTCGAACCCTGGGCCCACTGATTAAGAGTCAGTTGCTCTACCATCTGAGCTAGAGGTGCGTCAAGCAACGTCAGTTATTATAGCTATTAGGTATTTACAAGTCAACAGTTATTTTTCGCGATTTTCGTATTTTCTTTTAATCAAAGAAACCTGTCATGTCGACCGAGTTGAAATCGTCTGTCAGAGGAAGCTGGACAGGGCGGCCTTCCTTGGCAGATCTGTAGATGCCGAGAAGGGTGTCGACTGATGAGAAACCTGAGTATGCGTCTGCTATGGGTGCCTTGTTCTCGATGATGGAATCGCTCAGGTCTTTGTATATACCGAGGTGTGGATTCAGGGCGCATTTGTAAGAGAAAAGTCCGCCTTCCTTAAACTGCCTTCGGATGTAATAACCGTTGAGTTTTTTGAGCTTTCCGTCAGGTTTGACGGAGAAGATGTTGAGGTGGGGTTTTCCTGAGTCGAGTCCCATTGAGAGCTGACCGTTCTCGCAGAAGACCGAGAACTCAGCAGTGTGTTTGGAAGGAACCGTGGCTGTAGTGCCTTCGATCTGGGCCAGGGCACCGTTCTCGAGGCGGAGTACTGCCATACCGAGATCTTCGGCTTCGATGTTCCTTACGCGCTGTGCGATCATGGCGGAAGCTTCTTCAGGTTCGGAACCCATGAGCCAAACGAGAAGGTCTATGGCGTGGATCGTCTGGTTCATCAATGCTCCGCCGTCGCTCTTCCATGTTCCGCGCCATGCCGCGCTCTTGTAATAATCCTCGCCGTGCCCCCAGCGGACATAGATGGTGCCGTGCGTGACCTTGCCGTATTTGCCTGCTGCGATGTCTTCTCTTACCAGTCCCACGATGGGAAGATAACGGTAGATGTGGCCCATAGCGAGTTTGAGTCCAGTCTTTTGGGACAGTTCGAAGATCTCACGGGCTTCGGAGACGGACATGGTCATCGGCTTTTCGAGCAGGAGATTGCAGCCGTGTTCCATGGCATATTTAGCTATCTGGAAATGAAGACCTGAGGGGACCGTGACTGATACGATGGATGGTTTTACCTCGTCGATCGCGGTCTTGTAGTCGTTATAGAACTTTGTGCCGGCAAAACCTTTGACGGAACCTAAGAGTCTTTTTGCGGAGTCCGGATTGACGTCGACTACGGCTTTAAGTTCAAGGTTCTTCAGCTTTGAGATAGCTTTTAAGTGTTTCTCGGCGACTCTCCCGCATCCGATGATTATCACGGATAACGGAGCAGAAGCGGATGCTGTTGTATTCCCGGCCATTTATAGCCTCCAGTAAGATTTTATTTGAATAGTTTAGCACAAAATCATTTATATAGACCCTCAGATCGCAAAGGCGGCGTCTTACTGTATCTGACAAGAGGATGACAGTGTTTTCGGCAGAACCACATAAAGCTTTGTTTAGGCTATAATTAATCAATAAGATGAATACATTTTCCGGAGGTTATCTTCCATGAACATGCGTGACATAATCATCGCCAAGAGAGATAAGCACAGCCTTACAGACGAACAGATAAAGTTCTTCGTAAAGGGTGTTACGGACGGTACCATTCCTGACTATCAGACATCGGCGCTCCTTATGGCGATTGTCTTAAACGGCATGGATGACCGTGAGATGACCACGCTGACACTGGAGATGGCTGCATCGGGAAACCAGATGAAGTTCCCGTATCTTGAAGGCGTACCCGTTGATAAGCACAGCACGGGCGGAGTAGGAGATAAGATCACTCCCATCCTCATTCCTCTTATCGCCACGTTCGGCGTGGAGACTGTAAAACTAAGCGGAAGGGGACTCGGGTTTACGGGCGGTACTGTTGATAAGTTCGAATCAATAAAGGGTTTTAACATAGAGGTCAGTCCCAAGGATTTCCATATGTATGTCATCCAGACAGGAATGGTCATCTCCGGACAGACGCCGGATCTTGCTCCCGCAGACAAGATTCTTTATGCATTAAGGGATGTGACGGGAACAGTCGATTCCATTCCGCTCATCGCATCGAGCATAATGAGCAAAAAGATAGCAGGAGGAGCTTCGGCAATTGCTCTTGATGTCACATGCGGTTCCGGAGCATTCATGAAGGATTACGGTATGGCCAAAGAGCTTGCCGAGGCCATGATCAGGATCGGAAAGCTCGCAGAGAGGAAGACGGTGGCGGTCATTACGGATATGGACCAGCCTTTGGGAAGGTTCTGCGGAAACATCCTTGAGATGCAGGAAGTCTACAACACGGTAACGGGTAAGGGCGAAGAGGATGTTATCACAGTCGTTACCGAGCTTGCGTTCCAGCTCATCAAACTGGCTGGAAAAGATGCCGGCATGAGTGATGAGGTATTAAGAAATGAGATCCGCGCAAGACTTTCTGACGGAACGTGTTATGAGAAATACAAAGAACTCATCAAGTCACAGGGCGGCGAATGGAATGATATGACCGGTCCCGTTTATGTGGATAAGCCTTTCGACTGCATGCATGTTAACGCTCCTGAAGCAGGATACGTCACGGGTATGCGCGCTGATCTGATAGGACAGGCTTCGGTTCTGTTAGGAGCAGGCCGCCTTGCGAAAACGGACAGCATCGACTACGGTGCAGGAATAGGGTTCTTCGCAAAGATCGGCGATAAGGTCGAACGCGGCGATTCACTTTGCGCGCTCTATCAGGGAGAGAACAGCACGTTGCCTGAAGAAAGGCTTTTCGACGCCATGGACCTGATACTTGAAGCCTATGAGATAGGACCTGAAAAGCCTGAGACGAAGCCTGCCATATTGGACGTGATAACTTGATTTGTTCTTTTCTTATTGTATAATCAGAACAAATGTTTATACATGCAGAGGAGTACTATGGTCAAAGAACCCGTTAAGAAGAGGATCATCGGTATCGACCCGGGTTATGCCATCACGGGATACGGCATCATCGACAAGGTCGGAAACAAGTTTGAGGTTGTCGATTACGGCGTTATAGAGACAAAGGCCGGAGTCGATTTCCCGTTAAGGCTCCTTGCCATAAACGACAAGATCAGATTCCTTTTAGAGCAGCATAAACCCGACTTTATGTCCATCGAGGAGCTCTTCATGGGGCATAACCACACGACGGTTATCGGTACGGCGCAGGCAAGAGGCGCTGTCCTTGTCGAAGCCGCAAGAGCGGGTGTGGAGTGTTACGAATTTACTCCGGGTCAGGTAAAGCTTGCCATTACGGGATACGGCAAAGCCGAGAAGAAGCAGGTGCAGCTCATGACCAAGAACATCTTGGGTCTCAAGGAGATCCCGAAGCCTGACGATGCGGCCGACGCGCTGGCTCTCGCGATCACACTTGCAAACACCGGCACCGCGTTCTCCGGAAAGGCGGTATCGGGTTATCAGTACGGAAGATACGGATATTCGAAACGCAACGAAGGATTCGTCTGATCTTTGTTAGAATAAACGGATAAACAATTACAGGAGAGATTTAATGTACGCATATATCAAGGGAATGATGACAGAAAGAAACGATCAGCAGATAGTTGTCGAGAACAGCGGCATCGGATATCTCATAAACTGCCCGCTGGGGATATCTGCAGAGATAGGGGGGATAGGCGATACCGTTACGGTATATCTCTATCAGAGCGTCAAGGAAGACGACATATCGCTCTACGGCTTTATCTCAAGAGACCAGAAGGAGATGTTCTTAAAGCTCATCACGGTAAGCGGCATCGGTCCCAAGGTTGCCCATTCGATCTGTGCAACGCTTTCCGCCGAGCAGATCGCTGCAGCCGTCATGAGCGGAAATATAGCGCTTCTTACGAGCGTAAAGGGTCTTGGCAAGAAGAGCGCGGAGAAGATCATCGTGGAACTCAAGGATAAGCTCAAAACGCAGCTAGGGACAGCAGCAAGCGTAAGCGTTACTCCTGTGGCCGCAGCGGCTTCGGGCAAGGGCGATACGGGCGTCATGCAGGATGCTGTCGGAGCTCTCGTTGTGTTAGGATATAAAGATCAGGAAGCTGCTGAAGCCGTCAGCGCTGCTTATGAAGAAGGCATAGGTCTCGAAGCTCTTATCCGCAAGGCTTTGAAGCTTGCAGCGGGAAAGAAGTTCTCATAAGGGACAGGATATACAGATGATGAATTTTAACGAACAGGATAATGAGGAAGAGCGCGTCCTGGGCAGGCTCAGACAGCCCGGTGATGCAGAGGAGAAGGCCTTAAGGCCGGTGACCTTTGATGAGTATTCAGGTCAGACCAAGGTAAAGACCAATTTAAAGATCTTCATTGACGCCGCCAAAAAGCGCGGTGAAGCTTTGGACCATGTTCTCTTATACGGCCCTCCGGGTCTTGGAAAGACCACTTTGGCGGGCATAATAGCGTCAGAGATGGGTGTTGCGATGCACATCACCACAGGCCCTTCCATCGAGAAGGCAGGCGATCTGGCAGCGCTCCTTACCAACCTCAATGAGAATGAGGTTCTTTTTATCGACGAGATCCACAGGCTCAATAAGAGCGTTGAGGAAGTACTTTATCCCGCAATGGAGGATTACTGCCTCGATCTCATGATCGGTAAAGGTCCCGCCGCGAGATCCGTCAGGCTCGATCTTCCGCATTTCACGCTTGTTGGTGCCACGACCAGGGCAGGAATGCTCTCTGCGCCTTTGAGAGACCGTTTCGGCATGATAAACCGTCTTGAACTCTATGAGACTGAAGACCTCATGCAGATATTAAAGCGTGACGCAGGCCTTTTAGGCATCGCCATTAACGACGAGGGACTCCGCAATATCGCTTCAAGGTCGAGAGGCACTCCGAGAATTGCCATAAGGCTTCTTAAGCGTATGAGAGATTACGCTTCTTACATGGAAAAGGATACGATCGACAAGGAGGTATCCGATTTCGGACTCAAGGCTCTCGAGATAGATGAACTCGGTCTTGATAACGTTGACAGAAGGGTTCTTACTGCTATCGCAGATATATTCAAGGGCGGTCCTGTGGGACTCGAGACCCTTGCAGCCTGCACGGGTGAAGATCCCGTGACGATCGAAGATGTTTACGAGCCTTTCCTGTTGCAGAACGGTTTCCTTGCGAAGACCCCCAGAGGAAGAGTCCTGACTTTAAGGGCTTTCGAGCATCTTGGCATGACTCCTCCGCCTTCATTCATCGCAGGCATGAAGAATAACGATACCATACCAGCAAAATTCGAGAACATAACGATAGAGGACTGGCAGAAAGCGAATAAGGACGGTGAGGACAACTGATGGGGAAGATGCTCCTTCATTGCTGCTGCGGTCCGTGCGCGATGTATCCCGTTGACCTGCTCCTGACAGAGGGAAGGGATATCGACTGCTTCTGGTACAACCCCAACATCCAGCCGCAGTTTGAGTTCGACCGCCGTCACGAAAACCTTCAGAAAGCATGTGATCACTATAATGTCAGGCTTATCTCCGAAGGTTCGGAATGCATGCAGGACTACTGGCTTTCAAAGGAATACCTTAATGAATTCGCCTCCAGATGCGATATGTGCTACGACATAAGGATGGATCATGTCGCGAAGTTTGCGTCAGAGAACGGTTATGAGTCTTTTTGCACGACGCTTTTGGTAAGTCCTTATCAGCAGCACGACAAGATTGCTGAGATAAGCGGCGCCAAGGCATCGAAATATGGGGTAAAGTTCGATTACATGGATTTCCGTCCCGGCTTCAGACAGGGTCAGGACATGGCCAGGGAGATAGGTCTTTACAGGCAGAAATACTGCGGCTGCATATTCTCTTTGGAGGAATCCAAATTCAGAGACAAGATCTACAAGTCCTTTGAGTGAGGTTCTTTAGCCTCGACCAATACCGAATAATAACCTTCGTAAATGACCATGCCGGGCTTTGCTCCCGGTATCTTTTTTACATGTGAGACGGGGCAGTAGTCGACTTCGGCCTTGAGCATTCCCGGCTTTGAATCGCCGGAAGTCATATGCTCTTCCAGTATTATCGCTTTCGAAAAGAATGCCGCGAGGCTGGCGGCCTCGAGGACAGCGTTATCAGAAGGCATATCCTCGTTCGGCTTGGTCTTCAGGATGACGTGTGTTCCGGGAAGGCCTTTGACATGGAACCACCAGTCGCGTCTTGAAGCTGTGTGGAACGTGAGCTGGTCGTTCTGGATATTGTTCCTTCCGGCGAGAAGCTCGTAGCCGTCGGATGTCATGTATCTGCGGCAGGGGAGAGCCTTATCCTTGTGCTTGTCTTTATTGCCTTTGCCCATGTTGGCTCTTTTTGCGGCTTCCCTGAGGGCTCTGGAAGATGCTTTGCCGGATTTGGCGACACCGACCATCTTGTTGGGGTCGCCATTGTTCTCGTTGGTGTTTTTTGGGGCGGAAGTACCTTTGCGGAAACCTGTATCTCCGCTTATCTCAAGTCTTATCTCCTCGTTTATCGCATCAATGTCTTCGGTAGACGATGCGGCGTTAACGGCTGCGCTCAGTGACCTCAGATATTCGACTGCAAGTTCGTCTTCTTTGAGATACTGCTCTGCGAGCTCCATCTTTCTCTTGGCCTTGTGGAAGCGCTTGTAGTATTCCTGGGCATTTCCTGAGGCGTCGAGCGTTGGATTTAAGGGGATGGTGATCTCGGCCTGTGTCTCAGAAGCATAATCGGTGAGCGTAACGCTCGAAGAGCCCTGGGTGATCATGTACTTATATGTGAGTATGAGATCTCCGGAATGCTTGAGCTTATCTGCTTTTCGGCCTTCCTCGAGATCCTGTTCGTGTATCTCGCGCTTTCTTATGACTCTTGCGAGTGCACTGCCTATGATCTGGTTTAATCTGTCGCGGCCTTTATCGAGTACGAGTCTTGAATCCCTTGCCTGATAGCACAGGTCTATGGCTTCGGATATCGAATTTACGCTCACGGTCTTCGCATAGCCTTTGAGCTCCGCGATGGAAGCGTCAGCAGGCTCGCCGTCATCTCCGTAGAAGACGTGAGCGGAGTATGTGCCGTTTACGACGGTCTTCAGAAAATCCCTGACGGAATCATTAAGCGCGCTCCTGTCAGCGTCCTTCAGCATCGCAAGAGTCTTTCTGCCGTCGATCCCGGCCATGTCTGCGATATAAGCCGCGAGAATAGGGGAAAGGCCCTTGATCGAGCCTACGAGTGCTTTTTCTATGGGGCGGGAGAGTTCCGTTTCGAGGATCGGCAGATCCTTGTTCCCGGCCATTTCAAGAGCCGTTGCGGCATCGAGCTTTTCCTGTGCCGGCGGATAAATATAGACTCTGGCAGGCATGACTTCCCTTACGCGTGAAACGGAGAAATCGACATGTATAGCAGAATCCAGTATCCTGCCGTTCTCATTTATGAGGACGAGATTTGAAAAACGACCCATGAGCTCGACCGTCAGCGTGTAGAATTTCCTGTCCCTTAACTCGTCGTTGTTGCTTACCGTGATCTCTATGATGCGCTCGTATCCGGGATTGGTGACCTTTTCGATCCTTGATCCTGCCAGGTACTTGCGGAGCAGCATGCAGAATGAGGGCGGTATGGACGGGTTTTCCATGGTGTTCTCGGAAAAGCATATGCGGGGAGACCCCGGATCTATCGAGATCAGGAGTTTTCTGTATCCGCCCGTGAATCTTATGTGAAGTATTACCGTATGCCTGTCGGGCATGTAGATCTTGTCTACACGCTTGCCTTCAAGTTCGGTATTCAGCTCGTTTGCGAGAAGCTGACAGGTTATTCCGTCCAAAGTCAAGGCACTATACCTCGTCTTCAGACATTCCGTCCGTGTCGTTCTTCTTCCTGCTTGAGAATACTAGCGTCAAAACACCCCAAACAACGACAGCGATGAGTATTTCCACGCCGAGGATCTTAAAGAAGACCTCATATTTGTTCCAGCTGACGAGAAGGTCAATGCCGACAATAAGAAGTACCGCGCCTATGAAGATAAGCGGCAGGGCAGCCCTTGATGAAGCAAACTTCTTAAAGAGAGATTCTGCGCCCGATTCCTGTGGGGCAGGGGCAGACGTCCTCCTTGAAGTGGAACGCTGTGCTGAGCCGCTCCTGGAAGAAGTGCGCTGTGAGGAACTGCGCTGGCCCGTCGTGCGGGCAGACCTGCCCGAGGAGCTGCTTTTCGTGCTCCTTGATGAAGTGCCAGCCGAACGTGATCTGCCTGTATTTGCCATTATCAGGTTTTCAGCTCTTCAGGATTAAGGCCGATCTTCTCTTTCGTTGCGAGGAGATTCTTGATCTTCTCGGTAGGATTGATGAGATTGGACAGTGAAGCGTCGTGGTTGATGGCATCGATGAGGAGAGCAACGAACTTGCAGAGGTTAACATCCGCATACCAGGGAGCTTCGAGGAGCTCAGGTCTTCTGTAGATGAGGTTTGTCGCAAATACCTTGTTGATGATGCCTTCTTCGTATGCCTTGTTGAAGTTGTCGATACCTTCCGTGAAGAGACCGAAAGTAAC
>CAMVGO010000003.1 GCA_947167045.1 uncultured Clostridia bacterium | reverse complement strand
CAGCTGAATGATCGGACCCAGGTTAGACTCTTTGCCTTCTTCAAAACCATGGAAATGAGTCCGCGCCTTTTTTTCGGCTATTTCTGCCAATAATAATCTTGTTGCTTTCATCATGATATTAAAAGATAATCGACAAAGGATTCCTTCTCTCCTAAGTCATCAAATATTTATTATATCATCTTCATTTTCTTGAAAAATAAAAATGCCCGCAAACGCAGTGTTTACAGGCATTTGTGGCGGAGACGGTGAGATTCGAACTCACGTGCCGGTTACCCGACAAACGCATTTCGAGTGCGCCCCGTTATGACCACTTCGATACGTCTCCAAACGCGCCTTATTGTAAATGATTCAGTCCAAATATTCAACTGAATATGGATGTAACAATGTTAAATCGCACCGAATCGTATGGTTTTCCTTAATTCTTCAGCTTCTTCCTCACCGCAGAGATAAGCGACAAGAGCCAGACCGAAATCAACAGATGTGCCCATTGCCTGGCTTGTTATGACGTTGCCGTTGACGAAAACCTTGCTGTCTTCGATCACATTGGCACCGTTCTTGCGGAGCTCACCCCAGCAGCCCGGGTTGCAGGTAGCATCCTTGCCGTTAAGAAGTCCGATGCCTGCGAAAACAGTGGGCGCCGCGCATATAGCTGCAATACCCTTACCCTGCTCATTAAACTTTACGAGATTCTCTTTAAGAAGCTCACAGGCACTAAGGTTATTGGTTCCCTTTACACCGCCGGGAAGGACCAGAAGGTCGTAATCATCGAAGTTTATATCACCTATCAGCTTGTCTGCCGTGATCTTTATGTTTCTTGAAGATACAATTTCAAGAGAAGGCATGATGGAAACAATATCCACCTCAACTTTCGCTCTTCTCAAAAGATCTATCGGTGTGAGCGCCTCAACTTCTTCACTGCCGTCTGCGATGAAAACTGCTGCCTTTGCCATAATATCCCTCCGTTCTTTAAAGACCGAAAAAGCCTTTAACAAAAATCTCGATTCCGATAAGTATCAGTATCACGCCTCCGATGATCGTGGCGGCGCTTACGAACTTGCTGCCGATCTTCTTGCCGAAGATCAACCCTAATAAGCATATCACAAGTGTGACGACTCCGATTATCAAAGATGCGGCAAATGCACGGTGTGCCGAATAATCAGCGATCGTAAACCCGACGGAGAGCGCATCTATGGACGTGGCGATGCCCTGGACTATAAGAGCTCCCCATGTAAGTTTCGCGACATCTTTTTTTCCTTCTTCCTCTTTGCTTGCGCCCTGCTTTCTGTCCCGTATGCCTTCGAAGACCATCTTCCCGCCTATGAAGAGCAAAAGGATCAGTGCGATCCAGGGTATGAACTTATGAAATGCGGAAAATATCTCGGCTACGGTCGTTACCAGGAGCCAGCCGATCAGAGGCATCAGGAACTGCGCAAATGCGTAGACGCCGGCAACCTTGAACATCCTGCCCTTTTTCATGTCAGGCTCGATAATGCCGTTTGCCACGGAGATCGAGAAAGCATCCATTGCAAGGCCTACGCCCAGGAGCAAAGAATTAACCAGGAATTGGATCATTAAGTTATTTCCTCCGCTTTCGTGAGCCCCGGACAAAATAAAAACCCAAGGCCCCTCGTAATCGCCTTGAGTCTCACACAGAAGAATAAGCCAGGTATTATACCAGTATGTTGACTTAGACAACGCTTTAACGCGTTTGCTACTCCCTCAATGAGCAAGATACTAACAATGAAGCCTCGAGTTAGTCAACACTAACATTATGATAAAAGCCCTGTAATTCCGCGGTTCTGATTCAATATGCCGCAATATCCATACCGCATCCGGAGCGCAAAGTATAACATTTGCACTATATATAATAAGTAGCACGCGCGCAAATAATGTTGTACAATAGTCAATCGCAAGTTGATCTTCAGATTACACCAGGAGGCCTATATGAACGAATACATCAAGCAGATATCCGACAGGATCAGAGAGCTCAGAGACATCCTTGACCTTACTGCAGAGGAAGTTGCAGCACAGACAGGCGTGAGCACGGAAGAGTATTTAGCATATGAGAACGGCGAGAAGGAGATCCCGATCAGCCTTCTTTACAAGGTCGCAGGCATATTCAAGGTGGATCCTACTGTCCTTATGACAGGCGATGTCCCTAGAATGGATGATTATACAGTGGTAAGAGGCGGCAACGGCGTAAAGGTCGAGCGTTATCCCGGCTATTCTTTCAGCGCACTTGCCTTCAATTATAAGCACAGACAGATGGACCCCATGATAGTTACACTGTCCAAGTCCGAGACGGCAGAGCTCGTTACGCACGGCGGACAGGAGTTCAACTATGTCATTGAGGGCGCCATCAAGGTTGTTGTCGGCGACAGGGAGTTCACGCTCGAAGCCGGAGACTCCATTTACTTCAATCCCGAGAAGCCTCACGGACAGCGCGCCGTGACGGAGACTGCTAAGTTCCTCACAATTATCAACGAGTGATTTAGCAGTTCTACCCCAAGGCAAAAAATGAAGTAGAAAAGGAAATATATACCCATGGATTTATTAAGCAGATTTGTTAACAGAATTGAATTTGACAGTTACAAGGACTTTAAAGAGAATTTCAAGATAAATGTTCCGGAGGATTTCAACTTCGGTTTCGACGTTGTCGATGTATATGCAAATGAAGATCCCGAAAAGGAAGCGCTCATCTGGTGTGATGACGACGGCAACGAGAGACATTTCACATTTAAGGATGTAAGCGAGAAGAGCAACCGTGTAGCAAACATGTTCAAGGACTTGGGCATTAAGAAGGGCGACAGGGTCCTCATGATGCTCCGTCAGCGTCCTGAAGTTTGGTTCACGATGGTAGGTCTTCACAAGCTCGGTGCGATCGTAATCCCGGCTACGTTCCAGCTTCTTTATCACGACATCGTTTACCGCTGCAATGCGGCTGACGTTAAGATGATCGTCTGCGCTGACGATCCGCAGATCATCGAACATGTCAACAAGGCGCGTCCTGACTGCAAAACAGTTCAGTACTGCAGTGTTATCGGCGAGGCCCCTGAAGGCTGGAGATCCCTGACAGACGATATCGACAACGCATCCCCTGTTTTCGAGCGTCCCACAGGTGACGAAGCCACACACGCATATGACCCTATGATGATCTATTTCTCATCGGGCACGACCGGTGAGCCCAAGATGATCCTGCACGACTACACTCTGCCTCTGGGCCACATCGTAACAGCCAAGTACTGGCAGCAGGTTTACGACGGATGCAGACATCTTACGCAGGCTGACTCAGGCTGGGCAAAGTTCGCATGGGGCAAGATCTACGGTCAGTGGATCTGCGGTGCGATTAACGTTACTTACGATACACAGAAGTTCAAGGCTTCCAGAATGCTAGAGATCATGGAAAAGCTCAAGCTCAACTCATTCTGCGGACCTTCAACGATCTACAGATATCTCATTCAGGAAGACCTCACAAAGTATGACTTCTCTTCCATCAAGCACTGCTCTATGGCAGGCGAGCCTTTGAACCCTGAAGTATTCTACAAGTGGCAGAAATATACAGGTCTTGAGATCCGTGAAGGATTCGGCCAGACAGAAGGAAGCGTTCTTTTCGCAAACTTCCCCTGGATCGACGTAAAGCCCGGTTCAACAGGCATGCCCACACCTATCTACGACATCCAGCTTGTTGACGACAACGGTGTACCGGTAGAAGACGGTATCGTAGGAAATATCGTTATCAAGAACGCATCCGCAAAGCCTATCGGACTCTTCCGCGAATACTATAAGAACCCTGAGGCAATGGCCGACCAGTGGCCCGGCGCTGACTACAGCACAGGCGATACTGCATGGAGAGATCCTGAGGGTTACATCTGGTTCGTAGGAAGAAACGATGACGTTATCAAGTGCTCCGGTTACCGTATCGGACCTTTCGAAGTTGAGAGCGCCCTCATGACACACGACGCTGTTCTCGAGTGCGCGGTTACGGCTGTTCCTGATCCCATGAGAGGCCAGGTAGTCAAGGCTACCGTTGTCCTCACGAAGGAATATAAGGAGAAGGCTTCACCCGAACTCGTAAAAGAACTCCAGAATCACGTTAAGAACGCCACGGCGCCTTATAAGTATCCGAGGGTCATCGAGTTCGTTGACGAGCTCCCAAAGACCACCAGCGGCAAAATAATGCGTACCGCGATAAGAAAGGCTGACGAGGCTAAGTACAGGGAAGCTCAGGAAGCTGCAGCCAAAGCTCAGGGTTAAAGGAAATCCTCCATAACCTGATTTGCAAGATCACGTCCGCTCCGGGTCAACCGGAGCGTTCTTTTTCCGCGCTCCAAAAGACCTTTTGCGATATTGCTCTCCACAGCCTGAGAGAAAACATCTTCGAACTCGACGCCGAATCTCTTTTTGAATTCATCCAAACGGATGCCCTCAGATGTCCTGAGCCTTAAGAAAGGAACCTCTTTCATCTTGTCCTCTTCCGTGAGCATCTCCTCGACATAGAGCGACTTCAAGTCAGTCCTCTTCCCTTCCAGGAATTCTTTATAGTCCTGCGTCGAAAGAAGTTTCATCTCATCTGTATAAGCTCTCACATCATCCCTGTGACCGTATCTCATGTCGCCGAGATATCCGTGCGCTCCGGCACCTATTGCGAAATACTCGCACGAATCCCAGTAAGAGGAATTATGTATGCTCTTATATCCGGGAAGACAGCTGTTCGATATCTCGTACACTTCAAACCCGAGGCTCTGAAGATATCTTCTGGTTTCATAGTACATCTCGCGTTCTGTATCGGGAGGCACAAGATCTTCCAGGGAATTCCTGTATCTGGCATAGAACTGAGTGCCTTCCTCAAGGCTCAGCGAATATGTGCTGATGTGTTTTACTCCAAGTTCGTAAAACGTCTGAAGGGCCTTTTTTATCCCGTCCACGGTCTGTCCCGGAACACCGGTTATCAGATCAGCCGAGACATTGGTAAATCCGGCCTCGCGGATCATGATGAGAGCATCGATAGCCCCCTGCGAATCATGAAGCCGTCCTAAAGTCTTGAGGACCTCATCATCGAGCGACTGCACGCCCAAGGATATGCGGTTAAAGCCCGCTTCGCGGTAATCGGAAAGCTTATCCGGAGTAAGCGATGACGGGTTTGCTTCTATCGTCATCTCGCTGTCAGGAGAAAGGTCAAAGACCTCTCTTATCGTCCTCAGGAGCGAAGCAACATATCTGCTGTCCGGAAGAGAAGGCGTACCTCCTCCGAAATAGACAGTATCCCTACCGTACCTGTCAGTACCCGGATTGGTTCCGGCATCCGTACCTGAAGCAGACCTGATAAGCCTTACTTCCTTTTCGGCTGCCCTGTAAAACTCTTCGCAAAGAGATGCATCCGTTATCGAATAAAAATCACAGTACGGGCATTTCCGCGCGCAAAACGGATTATGAACGTAGATATGTCTTGCCATCAGAAATCACGCCTGCGGTAGATCGGCACAGGGTTTTTCAGAGCAGTGATCAGCGCCATCCTGAACGTGTTAAAGCTCGGAGAGATATTCTTTTGCGGGAGCATGTATTTCGATATGTTCTCGGCCCACAGAGCCTTGTAATGGCCTATAGCGGGATAACCGATCTCGATGAGTTCTTCAGCGTTCTCGCTAATTACCCTGCAGAGGACTTCCCAGGTTCCGCAAACGGAATCCTGCACATAAGAATCGAGAATGTCCTTTCTGCTGTCAGGATATGCATCGTAGACCGCGGACTTGTCGCCGAGCATCCAGGCTTCTATCTCCTCCGTGCTGAGGCCGACTACGCTCCTGATGTCGGGTGCGAACTTCGAGGCGCAGGAATATATCTCCTGCCTTATGGTCTGCGGATCATGGTCGTCTGAATCCATGGCGATTATCAGGATAACATCCTTGCCGCCGTAAACTTTGTTGTAAGCGCGGAGTTTTGCGGGAAGGAGATCAAGCAGCGAACTTGCGAACTTCGGCGGAGCAGCCGTCATGTCTTTCGGCAGGCTCCCGCATCCCCTGTGCGGATGGACGTTTACTTCAACATCCACACCTTCATTTTCCGCTATCCTCTCTGCCAGGCGCTGTACTACAACAGCTCCTGATTTGTCTTCTGAAAGTATCTCGATCAGCATCAATATCTTCCCTTAATGTTCAGTCTTCAGGTCTCGTATCAAGATGTCCGCCGTACCAGATCGCGCCCATTCCGACGCCCTGATGGAACATCTCCATGACAAGCGGATCTTCTCCCGCGCAGCGTATCTTTACATCACCGTCATCCTTTTCGAAAGACCTCTCGAAGATCCATATCTCCTTCGGAGAAAGAGTCTCAATGATGTACGGATTGTGCGTCGAAAAGACTATCTGGCAATAGTGGTTTCTCATCGTGTAATCGCGCATCTCATCACTTAAGACATCGACCATGTCGTGGTAGAGATCCTTATCAGGAGTCTCTATGAATATCGTCGAACGGGGATTCCTGTCACGCAGCAGGAGCAGATATAAGAAGAGCTTGTCCGGACTCTCCTTAAAAGCCAGCGGAAGATTCTTCTTTTTCTTCATCGCCGGGATCTTATCCTTTATCTCTGTCACTATGCGTTCGTATTCAGACTCATCGCTCATCTTCAGGTATTCGAGCACGTTTCCGACATTCGAGCCGGTACTGTTAAGATGCTTATGTCCGCCCGGAGCACCGCCCTCGTAGAAATAAGAGCTCTGCTCTTCGGATGAGAACGCACAGAAGAACCACGCCGAGATCTCTTTATAGAGCAATACAAAATCCCTGAATCCGGTTATCTTTCCGTACAGGCTTAAAGCCGTCAGGTGCTCGTCCTCCACTCCGATCTCAGATTTGTCCGGTCCGTCCTCGAGATTTATTATCGAGCCGTTCCCGCCCTTCATGTCGAGTATCGTGAGAGCCTTCCTGCCGCCGTCAACTTCTGCTGCGAGGATGACCTTTTCCTCATCGATTATAGGGCTCATATACTTGCTCGTAACGATCCCCAGTTCATACTGCAGATACTTCGGACCGCCGTTCTTTTTGTCCTCAAGTTTGAAGAAAACGCGGAACACAGAAGGCCTGGAAATATCAGGCGTCATGTTCGCAAAGCCCGGTCTGCCGTAACTTATGGAAGCGACCGCACACCCTTGCGTAATGCAGTCCTTGAGGAATGCCATACATCCCATGAAAGATGTCTTGCCGGTATTGTTGCGGCCGATAAGCGCATTCAATCCGCGAAGACTGTCAGGCTTTTTGACGGACGCATCATCGTTCAAAAAATCATCTATAAGGATACCCGCTCTGTCCCTGTCGAAAACGTCAAAGTTCTCTATCTCGATTCCCAGGATCATGGAGGTCACCTCCCGTTTCTTTTAATCAATACTATCACTATCCGGGTCAGTTTGTAAAAAAAAGCTGCCTCAAAAGCGAATTCATCCGCGTTTTGAGACAGCCGTATCAGACTTTCAAAAGTATCGGTCAGGAGATTACTCGCCCTCTTCGAGCGTGCTGTTGATCTCTGTGAGGTTTGTCTGGATCTTGGCCATGTTGTCAGCGAGCGTCTCGTTGACATTCTCAAGGAGAGACTTAACGTAGATGTGGGCATTCCTTCTGAGTTCCTCTGCCTGAGCTTCAGCGTTTGCGATGATCTGGGCAGCTTCTTCCCTAGCGCCTCTCGTGATCTCGTGATCGTTGACCTTCATGGCATACATGCGGTTTGCGTCATCGATGATCTTCTTATTCTTCTCTCTTGCCGTACTGATGATATCCTGGGCTCTTGCAACGATATCGTTTGACTGTGCGACTGCTGCAGGAAGATTGTTCTTAAGGATCTGAAGAGAATTAATGGTCTCTGTTCTTTCGATAGAGCACTTGTCTGAGAAAGGAACACTTGACGCGTCCTTGACCATATCGATCAGATAGTCGATATGCTTAATAGCGTCGTAACGCTGTCCACCCTGATTGAAATTGCTGTTATCCATTATTATGTCCTTCCTTTCAAAAGTTTTTCCTTAACTTTATCTATTATCTCGGCCGGCACCATTTTTGAGATGTCTCCGCCGTATGAACCGACTTCCTTGACCATCGATGAACTGATGAGCGACAGATCGTCCCTGCATGGCAGGAGCACCGCATCGTAACCTGCGAAAAGAAGACGGTTGGCAAGCGCGTGCTCTGACTCATATCTGAAATCAGACTCGGACCTGATGCCCCTTACGGAAGCGCAGCAGCCGAGCTGCTGATACAGGTCTACGAGAAGTCCGCCCCATGCCATTACCTCGACATTTTCCAGATCATCGTTCTTCAATGAGAGTTTTATGAGTTCGACTCTCTCTTCGGGAGAAAACAACGGTGTCTTCGCAGCATTTTCCATGACAGCGATTACGAGCTTGTCACAGAGCTTTGATGCCCTTCTCGCAATGTCTCTGTGTCCTCTAGTAAAGGGATCGAACGTCCCCGGGAAGAGCATTACCTTCAATCCATTATCCTCCGATATTCTTGTCCTTAAAAAATGTTATCACTGTAATCCCGTAACTACAAGAACGAACACGTTTCAGGCCGTTAAGTTCTTCGGGAATCTCACAGTCCTTATCGTGCTCTACTATGAGCATGCCTTCTTCCTTGAGCATTCCAAAGTCACTGATGATCTTTGTTGCTTCCTCAAGCCTTAACGGCACATCTTTGTATGGCGGATCCATGAATATGATATCAAACCGCTCACCGCCCTGTCCCATGAGTTCAAGCGCCTGTGCAACACTCTTCTTGTGAAGTCTTATCTCGTCCGAATCATCCATCCTGATCTTGCTCAGGTTTTTCGCGATAACGGAAGCAGCCTGTCCGCTTCTTTCGACAAGCGCAACGCGCTTCGCGCCGCGGCTCAGGGCTTCTATGCCGATCTGACCTGAACCCGCAAAAAGATCCAGAAATTCAGAATCAGGAACATAAGCCTGGATAATGGAAAACAACGCCTCCTTGACCTTATCGGTCGTGGGTCTCGTCTTATCTCCTTCAGGCGCCTGCAATACCGCGCCCCTGAATCTTCCGGTCACTACTCTCGGCATCAGATCTGCTCCATCTTCCTGGCGAATCGCAGCTCGAACATCTTCTTTATCGCATCATTCAGACGTTCGGCTTCCTCTCCGCCTTCTTCTATGACTTTATTTACCGCATCACAGGCCTCGCCGGCGATGTTCATATCAGTATACAGGTTTGCGGCCCTTAATGTCGGGATGCCGTGCTGCCTTGTGCCGTAAAAATCTCCCGGGCCTCTTAATTCAAGATCCTTCTCGGCCAAAGCGAATCCGTCGCTCGATTCGCACATCATCTTCATGCGCTGGAGAGCGAGTTCGGATTTGGATTCGGATACGAGAAGACAATATGACTTCTTATCACCTCTGCCGATCCTTCCCCTGAGCTGGTGAAGCGTTGATAATCCGAATCTGTCAGCATCCATTATGATCATGACGTTCGCATTCGGATTGTCGACGCCTACCTCTATTACAGTGGTGGATATCAGTATCTTTATATCTCCCGCGATAAACCTCTCCATCGTCTCGAGCTTATCCTTTTCCTTCATGGAACCGTATAAAACGGCACTGGAATATCTGGAAAGATTGCTCATCGAATCAATGATCTTCTTCATGTCCATGACACTCGTTACGGTATCGTCACCATCCAAAGGTGCGCCTACAAAGTTATCCGCACCCGATTCAGTCTCGTCCTCATCGATCTTGGCACAGACTATATAAACCTGCTCTCCGGCTGAAAGCTTTACGCTCAGGATCTCCTCTATCGCCTTACTCTTTTTTGAATTGACAAACCATGTGGTTATCTCCTGGCGTCCGGATGGTTTTTGTTTTATCACCGAAGTGGCCATATCGCCGTAGATGACCATCGCAAGAGTCCTCGGTATGGGTGTGGCGGTCATTATCAGGTTGTGAACGCTCTTTACCGTTCCGTCCTTTACCGTATCCTTAAACAACAGTTTTTCCCTCTGCTTAACGCCGAAGCGGTGCTGCTCATCAGCTATGACAAGAGCCAGATCGCTGAATCTGATATCATCCGTAAGGAGAGCATGCGTTCCTATTATCACGCGCGCCGAACCGTCTGATATCTTTTCCTTTATCTCATTTTTCTCTGAAGGCTTCGTCTTGCCGAGCAGGAGCACCGGCTCCATGCCGCTGCCCTTCATCAGGTTCGAAATGGTCTTGTAGTGCTGTGATGCCAGAACTGATGTCGGTGCAAGGAGCACTGCCTGTTTTCCCATCAGCGCGGTTATTATCATGGAAAGGGCCGCAACCATCGTCTTGCCCGAACCTACGTCACCCTGGATAAGTCTGTTCATCGGGGTCGTGGACATGAGATCAGTCTCGACATCGCGGAAAGCCGCTGCCTGATCCGCCGTGAGAGCAAACCCCATATTTCCCTTTATCTGACGCCATCTCATTGCAGACTCACGGTCGATACCTTCAGGACCTGACGGTATTACCTGTTCGGCGATCTCCCTGACGCCGTGTCCGGAACTGTACAGTTTCATTCCGATGCCTAAAAGGATCAGCTCTTCATATGCCAGCTGTTCCCTGGCTCTTTTCGCCTCCTCCAATGAGGCGGGGAAATGCGCCATCTCATATACTTCCAGAGGAGATACAAAGCCCTTCTTCTCAGCTATCGAAGCGGGTATGACCGACAGCAGTTCGTTGCCGCAGAGCTTCAGCGCGGTCCTTACCCACTTGGAAATGTTATTCGAAGTAATGCCGGCAGTAAGATGATAAACAGGTCTTACCAGCGCATCGTCGGCGATCTTCTCAGCCTTCTCGATATAGGGATTTACCATCTGCATCTGTCCGTTAAAGAGCGTGACATTGCCATGTACAAAACACTCATCACCCAGAGTAAACTTTCCTGCAAGATAGGACGAATTAAAGAATGTGAGCTTTATCCTCCCGGTGCCGTCGTTAACGAAAAAACTCAGCGGCTTTTTCCTGCTCGTGACATTGACCGTCGGATTGGTCGAGATGGTACCTCTGAAAGAAAGGTCGTATCCGGCATCTTCACCGGCGCGAGCATCCATGTCAAATGATCCTATGGTGCCCAGCTCGGACCAGTCGTCGTAGCGCCACGGAATAAACGCGATCAGGTCATAGATCGTGTATATGTCGAGTTTGGCAAGCCTCTCTTCGGCTGCCGGACCGATACCGTAGAGATCGGTCACGGGATTGGACAGATGGATCGTCGGCATATTATGTCAGATCCTCCTCTTACAGAAAGACGACAGCGGACATTCACCGCATTTCGGCGCTCTTGCCGTGCAGTACTTTCTGCCGAGATCGACCGACAGATGACCTATACTGATCCACTGTGCTTCTGGAAATGCCTTCATTATGTCCTTCTCGACCTTAGCAGGGTCCTCACTGTCTGTTATTCCTGTTCTCTTCATCACGCGCTTGCAGTGCGTGTCGACAACAACGGCAGGTGTGCCGTAGACCTCTCCGACGATAAGATTCGCTATCTTTTTCCCGATGCCCGGGACTTCCATAAGAGCATCAACATCATTTGGAATGACGCCGCCCCATTCGTCCGTCATCTTCTTCGCGAAAGCCATTACCGACTTTGTCTTTGAAGCCGTAAGACCGCAGGGCTTTATTATCTCTGCGATCACTTCAGGCTCCTGGGATGCGATGGACTCCATATCGGGGAACCTGTCGAAAAGCTGTCTTGCAGTAATATTAACCCTTTTGTCGGTGCATTGTGCGGACAATATTCCTCTGATGGCTAAGTTTTGGGGACAATCTGTCTCCAGAGAGCATGAACTGTCGGGAAACTCCGTTGACAGAGCATCGTATATCTGCTTGGCCAGCTTGATGTTCTTTGTATCCTTTGCTGCCAAAACTTACTGCTCCTGATTCTCGGGCGGATAAGGGAAAGAGAATACGAATTTGGCTCCGCCAAGTTCTCTTCCTTCATCGCATATGATCGTCTGTCCGTGTCCTGCGAGGATCTGCTTGAAGATGTAGAGCCAGCGTCCGACTCCTTCGGCTGTTCTCGAAGGATCTGCCTGATAGAAGCTCTCAAATATCCTCTGGCGTTTAGATTCCTCAACACCGGCACCCGAGTCTTCGACGGAAATGAAGACTTTCCTCTGCTTCGGATTTGTTTCAGTGGTTATCTTGATCTCGCCGTTCATGGGCGTGAACTTTATTGCATTCGTAATGATGTTGATTATTACCCTGCACAGCTGCTGTGCTTCGCCGTATACGATAATGCCCGGGCCGGGATCCAATGATTTGATGACTCTTATCTGCTTGTCAGTAAGCTGTGCCTCGAGATTGTCGACAATATCGTTGATCATGTCATTGATATTGAACTCTTCCATCATGTCAGGATCGGGATGTGACAGAGAAGATGCTTCCGTCATCTGAGTAACAAGAGTCCTGATCCTGTCAGTCTGCTGCTTTATAAGCTCGAGATAGTGATCCTGCTTTTCCGCAGGGATAGTTCCGTCTAGCATCGCGGTTACAAAACCGTTGATCGATGTGAGAGGGGTTCTTATATCATGCGCGATCGATGAGATGAACATCTCTCTGTCGTGCTCCTGGTTTTCGAGAGATTCGATCATTCTGTTAACCGTGATCGCCATCTCCGTAAACTCGGAGGAAACCGAGAGAGAAGTGAAATCATTCTGCTGTGAATACTTGGGGTTGACCCTGACCGAATAGTCGCCTTCAGCAACCTTTGCAATGGCCTGTGAGATGTCCTTAACAGGCATGAGGCTGAAGTAAACGAATACGACGTAGAGGATTATCGCGATGACCATTGCGACCATGGCAGGAATGAAGATTATGTTGATATACTCCTGCTTTGTTTCTTCAGTTCCCTCACTGTTGCTTACGATGCAGAAGTAAGGTGTGCCGGTTATCTTGACGCAACTGACCGAAACTACTCTTCCGGTATTGTTCGAACCTGTCTTTGCTATACCCTGTTTGTCTGCCTCGGTTATGAGCTCCAGGATGTTCTTCTGTGCTATGTAGACAGGGGCATCCTCCGTCGTCAGGATGTTGTCGAAAACGTCATATACAAAAGAATTACGGCTGTATATCCTGCCGTTGACATCGGTGATATAGATAGCACCGTTCGAACTGTATGTCTGCGAATTGACAAACTTGTCGATGATACGGGAATTCTTGAAATTATCCGTACCATCGTCATTCGTCGTATATTCAAACGGAATGCTCTGAAGAGAGATTATGGAAGTAACATCTGACGAGAGATCTTCGGCAGCCGATTCCGTACCCCTGCCCACTTTGGCTATGAGGTTGTTGTACATATTCTCATATGAAAGGAACAGCAAGACTGCGAAAACGATCAGCGTTGCCAATACAAGAAATGATATGAGAAATACAGCAAAGCCCGCCGATACTTGCTTACCTTCAGTTCTCGGCGCCATAAATTACTTACCTCGTCTCGAATTTATAACCCTTGCTCCAGACGGTCTTAATGCTCCAATTCTGCTCCCTGTCGGGATTCTCGATCTTCTCTCTGATACGCTTGATATGGACATCGACCGTACGGGATTCTCCGTAGAAATCGTAGCCCCAAACGTTCTCTAAGAGCTGCTCTCTCGTAAATACCCTGTTGGGATTGGATGCGAGGAAGAACAGGAGTTCGAGTTCCTTCGGCGGCATATAGATCTCGTTGCCGTCAACGCAGACAACGTAGCGGATCTTATCGACTGAGAATCCGGGATATGTGATAACATCGGGAGAAGCTTCCTTCGCATCGGAAGATGCGGGAGCTGCGTCACGCTTGTCCGTACGTCTTAAGACAGCCTTGACTCTGGCGAGAACCTCCTTAGGTTCAAACGGCTTCGGGATATAGTCATCAGCACCGAGCTCGAGACCTACGATCTTATCGAGCGTATCAGTCCTTGCAGTCAACATGATGATGGGAGTGTCAGAAGTCTTTCTGATCTCTCGGCATATATCGTTGCCGTCCATGCCCGGGAGCATGAGGTCCAAAATAACGATATCAGGTACGAAAGCTTGGAATGTGGCAACAGCCTTGTCGCCCTGCATGCATGTGGATACCTGGTATCCCTCTTTCTCGAAATAGAGTTTAAGTACTTCAATGATGCCCGGATCGTCGTCTACGAGCAAAACCTTGTTAGCTGCCATAAGATCACCCCTGCCTCACAACTTCTTAGGTTCTTACCTTTTTGTAACAATGTTACAAAGCCTTATTCTTCGGGGGGAGCACCGCTCCCGACGTCGAAATTGTTTATCTCGGCAGTATAAGAATCCAGATCTGTGAAATTCTTATATACCGATGCGAAGCGGACATAGGACACACGGTCTATATCCATGAGCTTCGACATGATAAACTCGCCGATCTCCGACGAGGATATCTCTTTGTTGAACCTGCCCTCTACGATATGTGTAATGTCGGAACAGATATTCTCTTTGACCTGTTGGGACACTCCGCGTTTCTGGCAGGCGACGTCCAAACTCCTTAAGATCTTATCAGGATCATAGGGCTGCTTGGACCCGTTCTTCTTTATGACCATCGGCTTTAAGCCTTCGATCTTTTCTATGGTCGAGAATCTGGCGCCGCAAACGAGGCAGACACGTCTCCTTCTGACGACAAATCCGTCGTCACTCGGTCTTGAATCAAGAACCTTATCGTTGTTCTCGCCGCATTTGGGACAGACCACTGACCTACTCCCTTAAATTACTGTCCGTCCTTACCGAACATGAACCAGGGCTTAGCGGACTTCTGTGCCTTCTCATCGGGCTGAGGAGCTACGTTAGCCTGAGGTCTTCCGCCCATCTGTACAGGCTGCTGCTGAACAGGAATCTGCTGCTGGGGAATCTGCTGTACGGGAGCCTGCTGAACGGGCTGCTGTACAGGAACCTGCTGAGGCTGAACGGGAGCTACATGAGCGGGTGCAGGTGCGGGCTGATTAACTGAATCATCACCGAATCTGAAACCGGGCTGTGCTCTCTGTACCGGTACAGGCTGAGCTGCAGGCTCGGGCTGTCTCGGTGTGTAGTCTGTTCTCGGCTGAGGAGCTACAGGCTGTCTTGATGTAATAAGAGTAGGATTCTCTCTGGAGAGAACTGATGTGCTTGCTCTGTGGCCTGCAGAAGCATTTACCGTGCCTTCAAAGCCTGAAGCGATAACAGTGATCATGAGCTCATCCTCAAGTGAATCATCAACAACTGCACCGACGATAATCTCTGCCTCGGGTGCTGCTGCCTGACGAACGATGGATGAAGCTGCATCGATCTCGGAAAGACGCATTCCACGTCCGCCTGTGAAGTTAAGGATAACACCTGTTGCTCCGTCGATAGTCGTATCGAGGAGAGGTGAATTGATAGCCTGCTTGATGGCAACCTGTGCTCTGTCTTCGCCTGAAGCACGGCCGATACCCATGTGGCAGATGCCTGCGTCCTTCATGACACGTGTAACGTCTGCAAGGTCGAGGTTGATGAGTCCGGGGATAGCTACGAGGTCTGAGATACCTGCAACACCGAACTTCAATACCTGGTCTGCCATATTGAATGCTTCTTCGAAGCTTGTATTATCGTCGACAACGTCGAGGAGCTTATCATTGGAAACGATGATGAGGGAATCTACAGACTTCTGAAGTTCTCTTACACCGCGCTCCGCATTGGCTGCTCTCTTTGCACCCTCAAAAGTAAACGGGCTGGTAACTACTGCAACGGTGAGGATACCGAGATCCCTAGCAATCTGAGCAACAACAGGAGCTGCACCTGTTCCCGTTCCGCCGCCCATGCCGGCTGTGATAAAGAGCATATCAGTATTTGCGATAGCCTCTGCGATCTCGTCTCTGGATTCTTCAGCAGCCTTCTCGCCTACGCTCGGATCTGCTCCGCATCCCAAACCTCTTGTAACCTTCTCACCGATCTGTATCTTGATCTCTGCCTTGTTGCGTGCAAGAGCCTGATTGTCAGTATTGATTGCGATGAACGTGACGCCCTGGACACCACTCTCGACCATGCGGTTTACGGCATTGCTTCCGCCGCCGCCTACGCCGATTACCTTAATGCTTGCAACATTAGATTCGTCCATTGAATAGCTGTGCTTGCTCTCAGACATCCTTTTGTTCCTCCGTACCTTTAAACTTTTGTGGTCCAAATCAAAAATAAAATTATATTTCTTGATTAAAAATCTTATTAACCATTCAAAATTTTAACCTAAACACAAGTTTCAATCAATACAAACTGCGTGAAATACTGTGTGAATGTAAAGAAACTTTCACATTTATAATAGCACTAAATATTTGAAATCAAGTTTTTTATCAGTATTCGTCGAAAATATACTCATCACCCGTCATGTCGAGCGATCCGTCGGCCGTAAGCTTGTCGAGCGAATTGGAGTTGCTCGCATAGAGGAGCCATGCCATGTGGTCACCGATGTTGTCCGTGCCGTTGAGCTTAATCTGTATGAGGTTGCCCGATGGCAGGTACACCGTGAGGAAGATATAGCCGCTCGGCAGTATCCTTACTTCAGAAGTGTTCTCGAACATTGAATAGTCACCGCCGACACTTGCGTTATCAGCCGCAAGTATGGCGCCGAGCACGATGATCGCCTTCTTGTAATCGTTCATGTTCGATATCTTTACGGGTTTTCCGAGCTCGGCATATTTGACGTTGAGGCCGCAGATGACTGGTCTGACAGTTCTTTTCGCATCGAAAGATGAAAGTTCCAATACGATGCCGTCCTCATCCAGGGCAGCATAACCGTCAGGAGTCCTGATATAGCAGACCTTCCTTCTCTCTTTGATCCTGATATCCACGGTGGAAGGCAGTTTAACGGATATCCTGATATCCTCGATATAAGGGTTTTCCTGCTTAACGCGCTCTTCTGTCTTGCCGTAGTTGAGCCCTAAGATGTCGAAGATATTGCCGCTTACGCCGCTCATGAGATGAGAGTCGTATTCAAGGCCGACTTCCTTAAGCACTTCCTGGTCTGTCAAAACAACATTGCCTTCAACATGCGCATTTCTTACCCTGAACGCAGGAAGGAATACGACCAGAAGGATCATGATAATAACGGCAACCGCCAGGCATGCAGCGATAACGCCTTTGCGGTTCTGACGGATGAAATCCAATAGACTGCCGTCATCGGATGGAGCAGCCTGTTTGACCGGGCGTTCTCTCCTGACCGTACGGGGAGTCCTGGTTACGGCATTATCACGATTCCTTACCGGAGATACCTTTTCTTTGCCTGCCTCTTCATCATCTTCACCGGAATCTTCGCCAATGTCCTCTTCGGAGTCTTCTTCGGGTGCATCCTCACCTTCATCAGTATCTCCGTCAGATTCTGCTTCTTCAGACTCTTCTTCCGTATCTCCGGATTCCTCTTCAGCTAATAATTCAAACGGGTTTTCATCCTCATCCCGTTCTGTGTTTTCAGTATCGCCGGATGCCGTTTTTGCAGAATCTTCAGCGGATGCCCCGTCATCTCCGTTTAGGGCACCTTCGTCAGACTTGCCGTCTTCGCCGAATAATCTGTCTAATTCGCTGTCATCCATAGCTAATATTCTATCAGTTTAATTCTCATTCCCAAGGGCTGACTTTATGGCATCGGTAATACGCTTTCCCGTATCCCTGATCGCAAGGCTGCTGCCTGCTTTTCTGATCTGTTCCTGCTTTGCCGGATCATTCAAAAGACCGATGAGGACCGGTTCGAGTTTGCCGGCTTTTACGTCATCGTCGCTTACGACTATTCCGGCACCTTTCTGAGCAAGTGAATTTGCGTTATATGTCTGGTGATCGTGAGCAGCATAAGGATAAGGGACCATAATCGCGCACGCACCCGTTGCCGTGATCTCGGCACAAGTTACAGCGCCGGCACGGAGTATGGAACAGTCGGCAGCTGACATGTAAAGGTCAGGCCTGTCGATGTATTCCCTTATCTCGAGATTCGGAACTGCAAGGATCTCCGGAGTTATCTCGACAGAGTTATGTTTGCCTACCGAGATGAAGAAGCAGATGTCTTTGTATTCAGGCTTCCGCGCCATGTCAAAGATGAAGTTCGTTAGCGTTGCGGAACCCAGAGATCCGCCCATCGTGAACACAAATTTCTGATCGGGAGCTATACCAAGTTCCTTCCTTGAAGATTCTTTTGTTCTGCCGAACATCATGTTCCTCACGGGATTACCGGTATAGACCACCTTTTTTGCTTTTGAAAAGATCGCTTCCTGACCCGGGAAACCCGTCATTACAAGAGCCGCACCTTTGGACAGGAACTTATTGGCCCTGCCGGGAAAAGCATTTGCTTCATGGATCATAACCGGGACATGAAGTTTTTTCGCTGCGGACAGAAGAGGTCCGCTGACATAACCGCCTGTGCTGATGACGCACTCGGGCTTGAAATCATTTATCAGAGAAATGCACTGCTTCTTGCCGCGCTCGAGCGCGAGATAAGAACTTATCATCTTCGGGGACGGCTTCGAAGGCATCGGGAGAGCCTCAACATCGCGGAATTCATAACCTGCCTTGGGAACCAGTTCTCCTTCAAGTCCTATCTTCCTGCCTGTAAAGATGATCCTGCATGTATCGCCGTTTGCTTCGGCATCTTCTTTAAGTAGTTCGGCAATTGCAAGAGCCGGATTGATATGGCCCGAGGTGCCTCCTCCCGTGATCATGTATCGTCTTTCCATCCGGTCAGGCCTCCGTTCTGATCTCTTTCACGGAGGATGCAAGATTCTTCTTTTCGGGACGGACGGTTCCGCTCCTGGATACGGAGAGAATAAGACCGTACGCGATCAGAAGACATACCTGCGCGGTACCGCCGTAACTGATAAACGGCAGCGTAACGCCCGTAGCCGGGATGACCTGAAGCTCAACCGAAATGTTGAGCAGAACTTCGACAAATATCAGCGCGGTACACCCCGTCGCAACAGTCCGCGAGAACACGTCTTTGGCGCGCCAGCACACCTTTAAACACATGAAGAACATCACCAGATACATCAGCACCAGAACAACTCCTCCGACAAATCCGGTCTCCTCAATGTAGATAGAGAAAATGTAGTCGTTCTGAGCCTCGGAAACGTAATTGTATTTTGCTCTGGAATTGCCAAGACCGACACCCCACATTCCGCCAGAACCGAGAGCGTTAAGTGCGTTATCTACCTGACGGGTATCATCTTTTGTAAGCTCCTCATCTTCAGTTTCACCGTCGGAATTGTAGATCGAGATACGCTTGAAAACGTGCGCATAGTTCTTCATGAATCTGTCTTTCTTTGCCTGAGGCATTAAAGCCCAAGCAATTCCTCCGACGGCGCCTCCGACAATGGCAACTATTATTCCTCCCACGATCCAGTCTTTGAGCGGGATCTCGGATACGATCGCACACATGGCCACAACCGCAGCAACGATGATGAAACAGGAAACGTGCGGCTGAAGAACTATGACAAGGTCGACAAGGATGCAAAGAACTATCGGGATAATGAATTCGACCATCGCATCAATGAGGATCCTTCCGGCTTTACTCTTCGGGCGCTTGACTCTGCCCTCGCTCTTAAGCTGCGCGATCATCGCACGGTAACCCGCAAAAGCAACGATCAGCGCTACCTTGATGATCTCGGAGCTCTGGAGCTGGATGGGTCCGATGTTGATCCAGCGGCTCGCACCGTGCTCACGTCCTACGCCGAACAGGATGGTCGCAAGCGCAAGACCGAGACTGAGCACATAAGCTGATATCGCTATCCATTTCTGCTTAAAGAAATCGATCGGGATGAATGCCACGATAAACATTACGACCAGACCGCCTATGGTGAACCTGAGCTGTCTTGTGAGGAACCACGATGAATCCTGGAACTGTCCGTATGCATCAGGTCCTGACACAGAATAAAGGATGATCAGACCAAAGACGATCATGACAAAGATCATAAGGATCATCGGAATGTCCGCTGTCTTTACAGCCTTCTCGATCTTAGCCGGAGTAAGGCCTTCCTTTTCCGAAGGCGGTTCGATCAGGCTGTTGATATCGGTTACCACAGCCTTTTCCGGCTCGGGCGAATTAATGCTTCCGTCCGGCTTCTTGTCCGGGATTATCGAATGTCTCTTCTTATCAGCCATCTGTCAGGCATTTCCCTTCTCAATAAAATACTTTGCCACCGTCTCAAAACCGAAGCTGTGCGAAGCTTTGAAGAGCAGCGCGTCTCCGTCTCTCACATATTCATCAAGACGTCTTCTCACGTCTTCGGTATCTTTACATTTTACTATTTCGAGCTCCATATCGACCATGTGGGCTCCTCTTATGAATTCATCCGTGTTGTCGCCTGTGATGAACACTCTGTCGAAGTCATATCCGGCGCATGACCTTCCGGTGAGTTCATGAAGACCAGATGCGAACTTGCCGAGTTCGAGCATGCCGCCCAAAGCCAGTATCTTACGGCGTCCTGCGGCCTTTTTCGAGAAATTCAGGAACGCATCCTCCATCGATTCCGGAGAAGCGTTGTAAGCATCGTTCATGACAAGATATCTGGATGTCTCGAAAGTCGCGCCCTTACCGTCGATCGCACTCCTGTTCAGTATCGCTTCAGCTATTTTTTTCTGATTATCGTGTTCTTTGGTTATACCGGTCATGTATGCGCAGAAGACCGCGAACAGCGCATTTCTTACTGCATTGTCACCGAACATCCCGACTCTGAGCGGAACGGAGAATTCGGATCTCTTATCCATCCTTTTGAGAACGGCCTTAAAGGAGGTTCCGTTCTCATCTTCTGTTATATCAGTTGCCGAGATGATTATCGGACAAGGAAGATCATCTCCTTCTCCAGTCTGTATGCCGGCGATAAAGTTGTTGATCGGAAGCACTTTGACGCAGTGGTCGAAAAGTATCCTGTCGTCTGCATTGACGGCGATTATGCCTCCGTCAGTAAGACCGTCGCATATCTCCATCCTGGCGTTCATTATCGCATCCTTGCTTCCGAGGATGCCTATATGCGAATAACCGACACTCGTGATTATCGCGATGTCGGGTCTTGCTATCTCTGAAAGATAAGATATCAGGCCTTTGCCTTTCATACCCATCTCGACCACGATGACATCGCAGTCTTCAGGCGCCGAAAGAATGGTCTTCGACATACCTATCTCATTACTGTCTTCCGTATTCGAATGAACTTTGAGTGCCGTTGAAAGGACTTCGGCGATCATGGTCCTGGCCCATGTCTTTCCGATGGAACCCGTTACGGCGATCACCTTGCATCCGAGCTTGAACCTGTAGTGGCTGGCAAGGAGACAGAGTGCGCGTGCCGTATCTTCAACGACAATGGCGACCGCACCTTCGGGTATCTTTTTCGCATCGTCAGTCATTACGGCGCAGGCCCCGAGCCGCACGGCTTCTTCAAGGAAACCGTTGCCGTCGTAATTGTCGCCCTGGAGCGCGATAAAGAGTTCACCGGGTCTTATGGTCCTGGTATCCGTCGATACACCGCAGACTTCGATTGCCGTGGCAAAGACTATCGAATCCGTGTTCGATACGAATCTGCCGCCGACGGCTTTCTTTGCTTCCTCGAGAGTGAACATCATCCTTCCCTGCCCTCTCGTTCCGCTACAGCTTCTCTCGCCTGCTGGCAATCGTCAAAATGTATAGTTCTCTTGTTCTCGAATTCCTGATAATCCTCATGGCCTTTGCCGGCGATGAGAACGGTATCTCCCGCACGCGCCATGTTCACGGCGAGCTTGATCGCGCTCGTCCTGTCAGGCTCGACTTCATATTCACCGTCCGTTTTGGATATGCCGGTGACGATGTTAGCGATGATGTCCTCAGGCTTCTCGTTTCTCGGATTGTCAGACGTGATTATCGTGTGATCCGAAAGTCTTCCGGAAACTTCGCCCATCTCAAAACGCCTTGTTACCGAACGGTTTCCGCCGCATCCGAAAACGGTAATTATCCTGCCCTCGGTATATTCCCTGAGCGTATCCAAAACGCTTTCCAGAGCTGCCGCATTATGGGCATAATCGACCAGGATGTTTACGCCGAAATCATTCTCGACAGGCTGCATCCTGCCCGGAACGCTGATGTTTGCAAGAGCTTCCCTGACAGCGTCTATGCCGATGCCTTCCTTATATGCGGTACAGATCGCGCAGAGCGCGTTATATACATTGAACTTACCTGGGAGAGCAACAAAGATATCTCCTTTGTAGTATACGGAATCGAGCTCAAATACCGTGCCGGTAACATGGCCTCTGCGTTCAGGCCTTAAGTTCTTTGCGGTAAAATCCGCACCGTTATCTATTGCGTATGTAAGAAGTTCAACTTTACCTTTGCAGTATTCCATGACTCTGTCAGCAACGCTGCAGTCAAGATTCAATATGCCTGTATCGCAGTTGTCGAATATCCTGAGCTTGCATGAGATATAGTCTTCCATGTCGGGATGTTCGTTCGTGCCGATGTGGTCTTCGTAAAGATTGGTAAATGCGGCGGTACGGTATCTGATGCCTCTTACACGGTCGAGTTTAAGACCCTGTGAAGATACTTCCATAACAAGGCTTGAACTGCCGGCATTTACAAGCGCGCCCATCATCTCATAGAGATCTTTTGATTCGGGAGTGGTGTGCTCGGAATGGATCTTTTCTCCCGCGATGATGTTGCAGACCGTTCCGATAAGTCCGGTGTTTCTTCCGCTGCGTTCAAGGATCTCCCTCAACATAAAAGCGGTAGTGGTCTTTCCTTTTGTACCTGTGATACCGTAGACGGACAGGATCTTTTCGGGATGTCCGTAGAAATTTGCGCTTAAGTCCGACAGATGCTTATGAGTGTCTTCGATCTCAACGACCGTGAGGCCGTATCTTTCAGCCAGAAGGATCAGTTCCTCATCTGAAAAGCCTTCCCTTCCGCTGTCAACAATAATGGCAGATGCACCCTTCTCTGCGGCCTTTTCCGCATAAGCGTGGCCGTCAACTGTAAAGCCGCTTACGCAAACGAAGATCGATCCCGGAACCGCCTTGCGGGAATCGTATTCAACAGAGACTGTCTCTTTTTCGAGATCGCCTGTTATCAGTCTGTATTCGATATCTTTAAGAACGTTCAGAAGCTGCATCTTCATCTTCCTTTCCCGTATTGGTACCCTCTTAGTTTTCGGGCGTTCCTATATTAAATCAAAAAGTTAAGGTTTCTGTTGTGGCAAAAAGGATGAAATTAACCTGACAGCTCATGCTATGTTTGTGCGTCAGACCACTAATCATCCTCATCGTGACGGTTGTCGGCAGGAAGCGCATCCGTCCTTCCGTCCTCATCGGATGAACTGCCGACGTTGACTGAGGTTGTTTCCTGAGCCTGATTTATCTCACTGGTATCTCTCGAAAGCGTGACGGTAATGATGTCACCTGCATAGACCTGTGATCCTGCAACGATATTCTGCGAGACGCAGACGCCGGTGATGTCGCTCTTATCCATATCGATGTAGCAGTTGAGGTTGAGCTTGGTGCAGGCTTCCAGGCACTCTACGGCAGTCATGCCCGTCATGTTCGGAACCCTCGTGGTAAGCCACTGTTCCTTTGTGACTCCGTACGGATAGAGCACGACGACACCGCCCTTGTAAAGTTTGTAATTGTAATCCGGATGTGTGGTGGCAATGACCGTATCAGGTGTCATGTCCAGCGTTCCGTAGAGAGTTGAAAGACCGTAGTACGTGATCGCGGAAGAAGCCTGTGCAGCGGTCTTTCCCTCTACTTCCTGTACCCATTTTCTTTCGAGGAGCTGGTCGTATTCGTCTTTGTTGAATCTTCTCTCAACGCCCATATAAGACAGTGTGCCTTCAACGATCTTTGCAGCCGTGGAAGCGGCAGATGAAGATCCGACAGAATAGTCTCTCGGCTTGTTGATGACGACGAGGACAGCGATCTTCGGATCGTATGCGGGAGCATAACAGGAGAACGAGAGAACGTGTGCGCCCTTGAGTTTGCCGACGTCAATCGTTGATGTCGATGTCTTACCGGCCACAGCATAACCTGCAACTTTACCGGCAGAACCTGTACCGTCGGATACAACGCCTTCCATCAGAGTCCTTACGCGTTTGCATGTATCTTCAGAAAACACTGTGCGGACGACCTCAGGTTCGATCTCATCAATGATGTTGCCGTCCGGATCGGTAATGTATTTTACGATGTGTGGAACGAGCAGGTCTCCGCCGTTGATGATCGCGCAGTATGAAGTAATGAGCTGGATAGGTGTGACCGTCGATGACTCTCCGTATGCGAGAACGGCCATATCGACCGTGGTCGGTTCGCTGTGGAAGATGCCTTTTCCTTCTGCCGGGAGGTCTACCCCCGTGTGGTCATAGAAACCGAGCATGCGCACATATGAATAATACTTGTTAAGACCGATCCTGTAAGCAAGCTGTGTAAATACCGGGTTGCAGGAATTCTGGAATGCCTTCTCCAGAGTCTCCGTGCCGTGATTGTATCCTTTCTTTTGCGCCCAGCAGGAGATCGTATGCTTTGACGAGATGGCGATAGGCTCATCGCTGAAAAGTTCGTCTTCCCTTGCGAGGTTCTCTTCAAAAGCCATGCATGTCGTAAGCGACTTGAATGTTGAACCGGGCTCGTATGTATCGGATACGCATCTGTTGCGCCATGCGTTAGCCATGACGTATTGGACCTGATCCTCAGAACTCATCAGGTTCCAGTCTTCTTCGCTCGTACCGTAAGGCATTGCGTACGGATCGTTAAGATCGTAGTTCGGAAGCGATACCATCGCATAAACGGCGCCCGTATAAGGATTCATTACGATGGCGCAGACACCGTCGATGGGATCGTATTTCTCATACGCTTCCTTAGCGGCCTGCTCGGCTATTCTCTGGATACTGATATCGATGTTGGTGACTATGTTATTGCCATCCGATACAGGGATCGTCGTTGCGTCGGAATACGGAAGAACACCTCCCGTGATCTCGTCCGTTTCCGAGTATCTGTAGCCGTCTTCACCTGAGAGCACTTCGTTATAATAAGCTTCAAGTCCGTAGATGCCCTTAAGGCTCTCACCGTCGTTCTTTGCGTATCCGATGACCTGTGAAGCAAGGTTTCCGTAATTGTAGTATCTCTGGGGAACTGCCACGAAGCCGAAGCCCTTGATCTTGTTATCTTTCAGGTACTTCTCGAACTCGGCTTTCTTCTCGGCGGGGACATTCTTGATAATGTCGCATCCTTCGACATTATTTCTCTTGTCGGTCTTATCCTCAGGATCTTCAGGGATTATCGAATCGAGTTTTGCATAATCGACACCGAGATAAGATACGACCGCCTGTATTATCTGGACCCTGTCCATATCAGGTGCAGTGACAAGCTTCGGAGAGCAGATTACTGTAAAGTCGTAAGTATTTGAAGCGAGCGGAGCTCCGTTGGAATCGTATATCATTCCCCTGTCCGCACTGTATGTCATGAGTGTCCACTGCTCATCAGCGGCAGCTCTTGCATATTTATCGTAATCTACGACAGTTGTCTGATAGAGAGAGTAGACAAGATATCCCGAGTAGCCGACGACCGCTGCAGTTACAACCGAGATCCAGAACTTAGGAAAGAAATCATGCCTGAAGCGGCGTCTTTGCTTCTTCGGCTTGAGCGCTTCTTCCGTGACTTCCTGTGAGCCCGTTACGGGCTCTTTTTCGTTATTTACCGGGATGAGCCGCATAGTAATCAGCCAGAGCGTCCTTGGAATCATTGAAAGCATCGTCATTGATTCCATCGGTGTTGTATGTCATTCTCGTACGGAGTGAATCCGTATTAGGAATGGGAAGATTGATAACCTGATTCTGGTTAGGATCCTGCATTCCGAGAGCCAGCGCCTGGGCACGGATTACGTCCATGTCCGCGATACCGTTCGCATTCTCTTCTGCATTTACAATCTCTCTTTTTGCTGTATTGATCTGATCCTTGAGATTGGAATTGTCTCTTGCGAGCTCGGAAAGTTCGGTCTGCGGATAGAGGAGCAGCATTACAAAGAATCCGATGAGGATTACGAGGCCGATCGAAAGGATGGTCTCGAAAAGTCTTCTGCCCGTAAGTCTTCTGGACTTTTTCTTGTTCTCGCGTCTGGTCTTGGCATCTTCGTGATCACGTGCATAACTTACCGTTCTTGCACGGACATCCTCATAAGATATAACGTCTCCGTTTCCGCCTTCATGAGACGCGCCGGAATTTCCGTTGCCGCCGATATTGCCGTTTCCGCCGGAGTTGCCGTTGCCGCCAAAGTTTCCGCTTCCGCCGGAACTGCCGTTTTCTCCGGAATGGTTGTTAATGCCGGACATGCCATTGCCTTCGGCATTATCGCTTCCTTCGGAACCGTTACCGTTGTGCTTAAGGGTTATATCCGTCTTTTTTGCAGACAGAACCTCAAGGAGCATCTCATCTTCAACGCCCACTTCAAAGCTTTTAGCTTTTCTTTCCGGATTTCTGACTGCCATCTTTATATTCTCAACCTCTGACCTGAATGTTAGTTGTACTGTTCGTTATCGTTCCTCTCAAATACCCTTAGTTTCGAACTTCTCGATCTGGGATTTATCTCAATCTCCTCTTCCGTTGGCTCGATGGGTTTTTTTGTAATTACCGTTCCCAATGACTTCTTGCCGCAAACGCATACGGGGAAATCACGGGGACAGGTGCAGGGACTCTCAGCGCTCCTGAATGCTTCCTTTACGATCCTGTCCTCAAGCGAGTGGAACGAGATCACGGCGAACCTTCCGCCGGGTTTAAGTTTTCTTATTCCGTCCTGGAGCAGAGATTCAAGTCCGCTCAGTTCATGGTTTACTTCTATTCTTATCGCCTGGAAGCATCTCTTGGCCGGATGCTGATCCTCACCGCTGCCGTGACCAGGCATATATTCCTTTATAGCTGCCGCAAGTTCCGTTGTCCTTGAGAACGGCTTCGTTCTGCGTCTCTCGCAGATACCGTCGGCAATCCTGCCTGCGTGGCGCTCCTCGCCGTACTCTCTGAAGATCCTCTCGAGATCATCTCTCGAATACTTGTTTACGACTTCAGCAGCCGTAAGCCATTCATTAGGGTCCATTCTCATGTCCAAAGGACCGTTCTTCATGTATGAGAAGCCTCTTTCAGCCGTATCAAGCTGATATGAGGAAACGCCGAGGTCAGCCATGATGCCGTCGACCTTGCCGATCTTAAGGCTTCTGATGATGTCATCGATATCCCTGTAATCGGACTTTACGGGCATCCAGTTAATACCCTCAAACGCTTCTCTTCTTTCCATGCATGCCGCAAGAGCCGCATCGTCCTTGTCTATCGAGACAAGGATGCCCTGACCTCTCATCCTTCTCGCGATCTCGGCGCTGTGGCTTCCACCGCCTGCAGTGCAGTCGACATAGATGCCGCCGGGTCTGACGTTAAGTGCGTCGACCGTCGGATAAAGAAGTACGGGAATGTGATCAAAATCAGAGACCTTTAACATAGCACATCGTCTCCAGTCCTACTATATTGCTCAAGTCGTGATCCTCGTGGTCATAGAATACCTTCGTGCAGATATCGAGCTTGTAACCGATATCGAAAACACATATCTCATCTCCGGGTTTTGCCCCGATGTTTTCCCAAAGTTCGCTGTTAACCGAAACTCTGCCCTGTGCATCAACATTGATCTCTCTGGCTTCACCGATGATCGTTCTCATAACTTTGTTGAATCCCGGGACAGCGGTGTTCCTGTCGGGGTTCATGAACGACGGCAAGATCTCCTTTTCATAGTGCTCCTGGGAGTAGACGCAGAGATAGCCGCTGTCAATGCTGTTGGTAACTACAACAACACTTCCAAGCTTATCTTTGAGCTTTGCGGGAATGAAAAATCTTCCCTTAGCGTCTATTTTCTTTACGTCTCTTGCCATTTTGAGTCTCAGTTAGCTTGATTTTGCGGGGTTTTAAGCTACAATAGGTCAATCAGACCATTTTGCTCCACTTTTGTGAGAGTTTCCTCCCCTTTTCACCACACAACTGTATTCTATTCGTAACTTTCTTTTAATGCAAGAGGATATTTGTAATTTTGGTGAAATTTGTTAAATATTTTTTCTTATGCCCTTTACATTGGCCAGAAATCCGTCAACGGCGGGCATTTTCGGCAATTGTTATTGCGGGAATGATACAGCATAAACCGTGGTTTTGCAAGCCTGACCAAATGTTACAAAGCCCGTAATTTAGCGGGGGTGCAGAGTGGAGGAAAAATTCCGTCTCCGGCCCTAAAAGCGAAAAATGGATGAAATCTGTTCCTTTTTCGCACCGCACAGGGAGCGGATAAACATACTGAACAGCCGCAGTAATATGCGGTTTATATCTCTCTGAAATCCGGATAGGACGGAATGGCACCGTGCTTCCGGACGCTGACGGAACAATACCGGTTCGCGAAGTCCAGACAATCCTTTATGACATCGGAAGAACAACTGCCGAGGCCGTCACGCTCTATGCCGTGTGCCCTGAGGCTCCACAGGAACGAGCCGATAAAAGCATCTCCTGCACCGGTTGTGTCGACAGCCTTAACTGCAGGAACCGCAGAATCGACCGTGCCGCACATGTTTACAGCGCATGCACCGTCCTTGCCTTTTGTAAGTATGATGAGCTTAACATTGCCGCAGCCCAGGACCGAAAACGCTTCATCAGGATCTGATGTTCCGGCTATGAACTCAAGTTCCTCATCTGATATCTTGAGAATGTCGCATTCGGGCAGGAACTCCCAGATCACTTTCTTTAATTCATCTTTATCTTCCCAGAGCATGAACCTGAGATTGGGATCGAAACTTACGATCGCGCCGTTTCTCCTCGCTATCGTTACCGCGGTTTTGTGAGCGTCCCTCATCGGGAAGTCTCCCAGTGAAACGCTGCAGAAATGCAGGGCATAACAGCCGTCCAGCATCTCGCCCGTTACCTCGGAAGGGGCAAAGAGCATATCCGCAGAAGGATTTCTGTAGAATGAATAAGTGCTCTTCCCGTCAGCCGTCTGACTGACGAACGCGAGTGCCGTATTTGCTTCAGATGTATAACTTATATATGAAGTATCTACTCCCGCCTCATTCAGAGTCCTTGTTATCAAATCACCGAAAGGATCGTTCCCGAGTTTTGTTATCATGCGGGACTTGCCGCCAAGCTTTGAATAAGCCGCGCTGACATTTGCGGGCGCGCCGCCCACAGCGGGAGAAAAGGCGCCGACTTCGTGGAATTCGCAGCCTTTTCTGTCAGGAATGAAATCGATAAGTGCTTCGCCTATGGCAACGAGCGTATCGTTCAGCCTCAACGTACATACCGAAGCTGACGCGCCTACTACCGCGATCCTTACCTGCCTGTATTCGGGATAGAATCTGGTACTCATGACATACTGCCCGTCATTGATGTATATCTCGAGAGAAGACACATCCGCGATGATCTTCAGCGTTTCGAGATCTGAGATCTTTATCCTTCTCCCGGTTCTGCCGTAACCTTCACCGTTGGTAAAACTTAAAGTAAGTACACCCTGCTCTTTATTCCATCTGATCTCCGCTCCTGAAACGGAAACACACACATCAGAAGAACATCCGTCAACGTCGGCTTCAAAAGGAAGTCCCGTCCATGCTTCACCTTCAACCGCTTTGGCCTTTCCCTTTATTCTTTCCAATTCCCTTAACGGTCTCTGGATAAGCCTGCCGTCCGGTCCCACCGATATCTCACGAGGCAGAGTCAGGCAATGCTGCCAGCCGTAAGGCACAGTCGGATTGGCATACGAATCATCGCCTATGCCCATCCATCCGATAAGAAGCCTTCTTCCGTCAGGTGCGGTGAAAGTCTGGGGCGCGTAGAAATCAAAGCCGTAGTCGAACTCTTCAAAATCACGGAGTTCATTTCCGTCAACAATGAAATAACCGCTCTGGAAAATATTCTGAAATCTGTATTCACCCTGCTCGATCCCCTGAGGGCAAACGGCAAGATATTTCTTTTCTCCGATCTCAAAAACATCGGGGCATTCCCACATGTATCCCATACCGGGAGCCGTTAAGCATCCTTTATATTCGAGTGAATAAACATCTGTACCTTCGTAGAAAAGAACGCATCCTTTGTCATCTGTCGTCCTCGCACCGAGCACCATCTTATAAACGCCGTTTTCGAAAGTGACCTTAGGGTCTCTTACATGACACGAACAGAAAGACGGATAATCGCTGTTCGTTAAGATGACCTTCTTTGATGACATTTTCGAGCCGTCTTCGGAAACCGCAAATATGACATTGGCGCCGCGGCCTTCAAGAACGTAATCGTAACCGCCTTCCTCCATTACGTTTCCCGTATAGAAATATTCGGCATGATCGGCAAAAGCAACCGCAGATCCGGAAAATACCCCGTCCCTGTCTTCCGGAATGCCGGCAGAAAAGACAATCCCGTCATATTTCCATGAAAGAAGATCTGAACTTATATAGTGTCCCCAGCAGCGGGTGCTCGAGCCGTCAGGAGTGCCGGGCGAATACTGGAAATAGACATGATACAAGCCGTCAAAAAAGCAAAGTCCGTTAGGATCGTTCATCCAACCTTCCGGCGGTTCAATATGAAGATTCTGTCTCCATCTGCCCTTCATTGAAAACCCCGCTATGATTTACGCGACATCGATATGTTCAGGATTACTCCGAACGCGAGATAATTGATCAGCATGGCGGTACCGCCAAGGCTTATGAAAGGAAGCGGAATACCCGTGATCGGCAGAAGTCCGACTGACATACCCATATTCTCAATGTAATGGAACGCGAAATAACTTGTAAGACCGGTAAGCATATAGGACGCCGATTTGGAAGGGACCTTTGAGGCCACGAAAAGACATCTGCACAGGAAGAAGAACGCGAGGATTATTACCGTGGTCGTTCCTATAAATCCCATGTGTTCGGATATCGCCGCAAAGATAAAGTCACTCTCCTTAACAGGAACCGACGTCAGGATACCCGTGTGGTTGCCGGTAAGACCGCCTGAAGCGATTGCGTGCTGCGACTGAAGGAGATTGTATTCGGCTCTCGGATCGGAACCCTGGAAGACAAGCGATAAGATCCTGTCCTTCTGATAAGCTTCCAGATAGAAATACCATACTGCAGGAAGCACTACAACGACGATGGTAGAAAACGCGAGCAGGAAATACCTGTATCTTACTCCCCAGGCGAACATCATGCATACGAACGTAAATACGATGACCATCGCGGTACCGAAGTCAGGCTGGGTAAGTATGAGCAGCATCGGCGGAGCATAAACGGCCGCCATGATGCCATAGCCTTTGAGGAGAGATACCTCTTTGTTGTGCATCATTTCGAAGATGTCCGAAGCCACCATGATGAGTCCTATCTTGGCGAGCTCGGAAGGCTGGAAGTTTCCGATAACCGGAAGATTGAGCCAGGAGTCCGCGCCCCAGGTGCCGGCAAGCGAATAGCCGTCGATAGGAACAAGGATCAAAAGGAAGAGCGATACTGCGTAGATGAGTCTTCCGATGATCTTAAGGAAATGCTCGTCCAAAAGGCTTATGATCAGCGCGCAGATGATGCCGCCGACAGTAGCCGCTATCTGTCTGTAATAGTTGCCCGGATAAGCCGCATAACCTTTGGACAGAACTTTTTGAAGGACATAAAGGCCGATTATCGTCATTGCCAGCACGGGCACGACAAGATAATAGTCGACGGTCTTAAGACCGTCTTTCCCGCGAAGTCTTACAACGCCGGAACCAGCCTTATCCATTATTATTTCTTACCTTCTCCTGTCAGAGCGCCTTCATAGAGTTTTGCGGGAAAGCCCTTCTTCTCGATCTTCTTAGTTCTTGCAACAGCAATATAGATGAGGCCAGCAACAACGAAAACAAGAGAAAGGAGCTGTGAGATCCTGATGCCGGTTCCCGTGATGTACAGGGAGTCGGTCCTCAATCCTTCGAGGAAGAATCTTGCGGTTCCGTAAAGTATGAAATAAACGCACGATGTCTCGAAAGGAATCTTGGAATGCTTTCTCACATAAAGGAGTATAAAGAAAATAATGAGATCGCAGATCGATTCATAAAGGAATGTCGGATGCACCGGCATTGTGGGAACCAGAGTCAGGCAGTTCATTCTGAGGAACTGCTCGACAGAAGGACTTGTCATGCCCCAAGGCAGATTGGTCGTGGTGCCGAATGCTTCCTGGTTAAAAAAATTGCCCCATCTTCCGATGGCCTGACCCAAAGGCAGATATACTACGCAGTAATCGGCAAGCTCCCTGAAAGGAATCTTCCTTATATAGCACATGACAAAGCCGCCGATGAATACGAGGATGACTCCGCCGTAAATAGCTAGTCCGCCGGATCTAGTATCGAAGATCAGTTTCCAGTCCTGCTTGTAGTAATCCCAGTTGCATGCAACATAGTAAGCTCTTGCGCCGATAATGGCACAGGGAATTATCATGAGGATCGTATCGTATACGAGTCCCTCAGGGAAGTTCAGTTTTTTTGACTGCTTTACGGCGAGAAAGACGCTCACGATAAGAGCCAGCGCGATCAGGATGCCGTACCAATATACGGGGATATTTCCGATCCTGAATGCGACCGGATTTATCTCCACGTTTATCCCCAGACCGGGGAATTTAACCTCTTCCATGTTTATCATGTTTCCTTATCCTCCTGCCCTAGCCGTACAGGCCCGGGTAAATCCCTGATATATTACCACAAAAAGAAGTTTATAACTTTCAAAAGTTGTTTTCGAGGGAAACTGAAGGATTACCCGAAATATGCCTGAAAATCCGTATTCCCGGAAACGGGGTCCGGCAGACCGTCTTTAACGGCGTTCTATAAAAGCCCTTCAGCCTTCAGATATTCAAGAGCCTGGACCTTATTTATCTCAACCGCCCTGATAAGATCGTCCTTGGAAGTCATCTTCTCTTCAGGTCTTAAGAAATGCAGCAGCTCGACGGTAAGGTTTGCTCCGTAGATATCCTCATCAAAGTCAAAGATATAAGTCTCGGCGACATCGTTCACCGCATCTTCGAGCGTCGGTCTTCTTCCGACGTTCGTGACTCCGTAGAGGACTCTCTGACCGAGAAGTATGCGCGATACATAGACGCCTCTTCTCACCACAAATTTATCTTCAGGAATGTTCAGATTTGCCGTCGGAAAGCCCATTGTCCTTCCGAGCATCTTTCCCTGCACGCAGCGTCCGGAATATGAATACGCCCTTCCGCCACAGAGTTTCGAAGCAAGATCCACATCGCCCTCTCCCAGAGCGCTCCGGAGCCAGGTCGTGGATATCTTCTTCCCCGTGTCTTCGAGCATACGGTCTCCGACCACTATGACGCGGACGTTATTTGCTTTACCGAACTCTTTTATCATGGCGACATCGCCGCCGGCGCCTTTGCCGAATCTGTAATCCTCACCCATGACGAGGGTATCGGCTACGGCACGGTTTAAAATGATATCGGTAAGATACTTTTCGGGTTCCATGTCCTTAACCGCATCAAAGTCCAGTACGAGCAGTTCGTCCGCACCCGTTCCGCCTATCAGTTCAAGTCTCTCTTCCGCTGTATATAAAGGCTTATCACCGGATTTGCAGAGATTTCTGAATGTCTGGACGGTTGATGTAAGACCGTCCCTTCCGGCTGTGGAAACAGCTTTTCTGATGATGTCCTGATGACCCTGATGGAGTCCGTCAAAAAGGCCGAGCGCGATTACGCGGCCCTTTGTCCCAAGCGGGAGGTCATCGATACCGTATGTGCTGCAGACTTTAATCATGAGCGTAGAGCCTTTCTATCCTCATAGTAAGAGCGCCATTTTCCATTGAAGGAAAAACAACGGCAATAAGCCGGCCTTCGCTTGTCGCCCTATAATAGACGCGTTCTTCCGGAACATCAACTGCCAAAGGAAACGCGATCTTCCTGCCGAACTTTATGTCCCCAGTCTGCTTTGCATCGAGCTTTATCTCCGGCAGGAAACTCAATGTCTCAGAAGCATCCCTTACAAACGAGAAGTCATCTTCCATGACCATCTTTTCGAGTTCTTCCGGAGTATAGGCATCCTTTACGCTGAACTGTCCGTTGACCGTTCGCCTGAGAGATTCGGCATATGCGCCGAAACCCGTGATGTCGCCTAAGTCCGAACAGATGGTCCTGATATACGTTCCCTTGGAGCACATGCAGTCAAAGTCCACCGCTATGCCCTTTTCAGGTATTTCGATATTCCTGATATCAAGTGCATATATGGTTACCGGCACAGGCTTAAGGTCCGGCAACTCGCCTTTTCTGGCAAGTTCATATGCTTTCTTTCCGTCGATCTTCTTCGCGGAATATGCGGGAGGAAGCTGTTCTCTTGTCGCCTGCACTTTGGAAAAAGCCTGACGGATCTTTTCATAACCGCCAGCGGAAAGCTCTGCGATCTCTTCTTCGGAAGGATAATCTTCTGATACAAACTCACCCGTCTTGTCCATCGTATCGGTTCTTGCACCGAAGATGCATCTGCATGAATAGCCTTTGTCAAATCCTTCGCAGAATCTGAGATACTTAAGTCCCTTTCCGACAAAGACCGGCAAAAGTCCGGTGGCAAAAGGATCGAGCGTACCGAGATGCCCGACTTTTCTGGTTCCGAGGAGTTTTCCGACAAAACGGTCCGTCTTGAAGGACGTCCATCCTTCAGGCTTGTCTACGAGTATGAATCCGTCCTGGATCATATGGACTCACTTACCTTCGCGACAATCTCTTCGGCAAGCGCGAATATATCGGCGTTTCTGGCCGTGAAGCCTGCCGCCCTGACATGTCCGCCGCCGCCGAATCCTTCGGCAAACTTCGAACAGTCGAAATAATCCTGCGATCTGATATTGCCTCTTATCTCGCCGCTCTCGAGTCCTCTCAGAACGATCGCGAGTTCCACTCCGTCTATGTCGCGCATTGCGGAAACGACGTCATCGACGCCGTCGGGTCCGGCATTATATTCGACAAACTGCGAATAAGGCACAACGGTAAGAGCAAACTTGTCACCGTAATAGAACCTGACTTCAGATCTGGCTTTTGCCGACAGCAGGAATTTCTGTTTTGTCTTCCTGTCGAAAAGGTTGTAGCAGACTTCAGAGATATCTCCTCCGAGTTCGATCAGAAGACCTGCGGTCTCCAGCGTCTCGGGACGGGTATTCTTAAAGGTGAATCTTCCTGTATCAGTTACGATACCCGCCAAAACCGCTTTTGCGGCATTCGGCGCAAGGATATCCTTTATCTCTTTCCCCGTCATTGCGGCTATCTGCTCGGCAACATAAAATACCATCTCACTTGCCGAGGATGCATCGGGATCGATCCACATATTGTCAGACCTTGCCGTTACCGAAGCGTGGTGGTCTATGACGATCCTGTTCTCTATCGAATCAAAGATCACTCCGCATATTCCCATCCTTGAAGGCTCGGAAATGTCCGCTGCAATTGCGGCTCCGACCTTTTTACCGGCTATGGTGCCTGATGAGGAGTATTCATCCGAGAGGTCGGATTCCGCTGCCGGATGGAAAAAGAAATCATCTATTTCCAGGAACTTCATGTTCTCGGGAAGTGCCTCGGGCATGGCAACATATGCATCCGCTCCGAGACTTCTGATCATGGAGCAGATACCCGATGCCGATCCCACGCAGTCTCCGTCCACACTTCTGTGAAGGAAAATAAGGATCATCTCGTTGGCTGCTCTTGCTTTCTCTATAACGCTTAAGATATTTCCGGCGCTTCTTGCGCTCCCTTCTTTATAGCGTTCTCTCATTAATGGATCTCCATTCTGTTCAGTTCAGCAAAAAGGAATGGCAAAGAAGCCTTATGCTTCTTCGCCACCTTCCTCTTTATTGCCGTTTTTTTCTTCTCTCGCAAGTCTTCTTGCTTCGTCTTCCTTGATCGTCTTATCGATCAAAGCTTCCATCCTGAGCGCGTTGTTAAGGGTGTTATCAAGTTTGAAGCTGAGTTCCGGAGCGATCCTCAAGTTGATCTGCTGCACGGTCTCATAACGGATAAATCCCTTAGCGTGCTCTATGGCTTCCATGGCTTCCTTCTGTGTCTTCTCGTCGCCGTAGACAGAGATGAAGACCGTGGCATGAGATAAGTCCCTGCTCATCTTCACGGATGTAACAGACGTAAGCAAAGGAACCCGCGGATCCTTCAGCTTGGTCGAGATAATTGTGGAGATGATCTTCTGTATCTCATCTCCGACTATCTCAGGTCTTCTGTTTTTCATATCAGTCCCTCTTAACTTCGATGTTGCCGAATGCTTCGATAACATCGCCGATCTTTATGTCGTTGTACTTCTCGACCGTAAGACCGCACTCGTGTCCGGACAGTACTTCCTTTACGGAATCCTTCTCGTGCTGCAGTGAGCCGAGAACACCGGTATAAACAACGACGTCGTCTCTGATGACTCTGACACTTGAAGCTCTCTGGATCTTACCGTCAGTGACATAGCAGCCTCCGATGGTTCCGATTCCGCTGACCTTGAAGAGCTGTCTGACTTCCGCATGACCCCAGATGACCTCTTCGATCTTCGGAGCGAGCATACCCTTCATTGCGTTCTCGACATCTTCGATCGCGTTGTAGATGACGCTGTAGAGTCTGATGTCAACGCCTGTCTCTTTTGCCTTATCAACGATCATCTGTGAAGGTCTTACATTGAAGCCGATGATGATCGCATTGGATACGTCAGCGAGAACGACGTCGGACTCGTTGATCGCACCAACGGCACCGTGGATGACATTGATCTTGACCTCATCGTTGGAGAGCTTCTCAAGGGACTGCTGAACTGCTTCAACAGAACCCTGAACGTCTGCTTTGATGATGATATTGAGATCCTTAACATCGCCTGCGGCCATCTGTGCGGCAAGTGTGTCGAGGCTCATCTTGGATGATCTGTGGAGCTTCTCTTCTCTCTGCTTGATCTTACGCTTTTCAACAAGCTGTCTTGCCGTCTTATCGTCAGATACGGCATAGAGGATCTCGCCTGCCTCAGGCACTTCGGGAAGACCCAGGATCTCGACAGGGATGGAAGGCCCTGCCTTCTTGATGGGAGCACCCTTGTCGTCGTACATGGCTCTTACATTACCGAGGATAGGACCGCATACGATCGTATCGCCCTGTCTCAGTGTACCGCGCTGTACGAGAACGGATGCTACAGGACCTCTGTTCTTATCGAGCTTTGCCTCGATAACGGCACCCTTTGCCTGGCTCTTAGGATCCGCCTTGAGTTCCATGACGTCAGCTGTGAGCAATACGTTTTCGAGCAGGTCGTCGATACCTGTTCCCTGCTTTGCGGAAATGGGTACCATGATCGTCTGGCCGCCCCATTCCTCGCATACAAGGCCGTACTGTGTAAGTTCCTGCTTTACTCTGTCGGGATTTGCGCCCGGCTTATCAATCTTGTTGATCGCAACGATGATCTCCGTGTTTGCTGCCTTTGCGTGGTTGATGGCCTCGATCGTCTGAGGCATTACGCCGTCGTCTGCAGCTACAACGAGGATCGCGATATCCGTGAACTGGGCACCTCTGGCTCTCATCGTCGTGAACGCTTCGTGACCGGGAGTATCGAGGAATGTGATCTGGCGGCCCTTGAGACGTACGGTGTAAGCACCGATCTTCTGCGTGATTCCGCCTGCCTCGCCCTCAGTAACGTTAGCTGATCTGATCTTGTCGAGGAGTGATGTCTTACCGTGGTCAACGTGACCCATGACTACAACTACCGGCGGCCTGGGTTCGAGGTTCTCCGGATTGTCTGCATCATCGAAAAGGATATCCTCTTCAGTCTTCTCCTCAAGGAGCTCTGCATTGATGCCGAAGCTGTCTGCGACAAGGCATGCAGTATCGAAATCGAGTTCCTGGTTAATGGTAGCCATTACGCCGAGCTTCATCAGAGCCATGATGATATCAGAGCTCTTCTTGCCGATACCTTCGGCAAATTCCTTGACCGTGATGAAAGCGGGGATCTTGATCTCGGTGATGACCTGCTCGATCACAGCCTGCTGCTCGGACTGCTTCTTTTTCTTCTTCTTGAAAGAGAAATCGTCATAATCACCGTCGCTGTTGACGCGTCCCGTGAACTGGGATGTGCGTGACTGCTTTCTCTTGTCGACATTGGCGTTCTTCTCGCCGTCTCTTCTGTCTGTATTGCTGTGTTTCTTGTCGAAAGCGCTCTTCTCGGCATAAGAAGATCTGCTCTTCTTTGCATCTTCGATCGGAGCTTCAGCTCTCGGCTTGGGCGCTCTCTTGAACTGGGGACGTGAACCGTCCTCATCCTTATCCTTGTCAAAGCCTGCGCCCGGCTTCTGGAATCCGCCGCCTCTGTTGCCGCCGAATCCCGAACCGCCGCTTCTTACAGGACTCTTCTTGTCCCTGCCGGCATAAGTGATGACAGTTGAACTCCTGATCGTCTCGCCTCTGGCGGGAACCTCGGGAAGCGAGATTACAGCGGAAGAAAGTCTGGGTTTTGTCTCAGGCTTAACTTCGGGCTTCTTCTCTTCCTTAACAGGTTCTGTCTTTTCCTCAGGCTTCTTCTCTTCCTTTGCGGGCTCGGCCTTTTCTTCGGGCTTCTTCTCTTCCTTTACGGGTTCTTCAGCCTTCTTCTCTTCCTTTTCCTCAGCCTTCGGAGTCTTTACTGCGGGAGCAGCCTTCTTTGCAGGCTTCTTCTCCTCTTTATCCTCAGCTTTGGTTTCCTCGGTCTTAGGCTCTTCTTCCTTCTTCTCAGAAGACTTCTTTGCCGTGGCCTTCTTTGCTGCAGGCTCTGCCTTGGCAGCAGTCTCAGTCTTAGCTGCGGCAGTCTTTTTTGCAGGCTTCTTTTCCTCTGCAGGCTTCTCTGCAGGCTTCTCTTCAGCCTTTTCAGCAGCTGCTTCCTTCTTCGGAGCAGCCTTCTTGGCAGGCTTGACCTCTGCTTCCGGAGCAGGAGCAGGTGCCGGAGTCTCTACCTTTGCTTCAGCAACGGCAGGGGCTTCGGGTGCCTCTTCAGTCTTTTTCTTATGTACGCGTCCGAGCCTCATCTTCTTGCTGCCGGATACGCCTCCGACAGTCAGACCGCTCTTTTTATTTTCATTGTCTTCACTCATCAAGTATCTTCCTCCTCGTTGATATTCTCGAGTATGGCGGAAATGCCTTCCGCAAAGTTCTTGTCAGTAATTGCCGCAACTGTTCTGTTTGGCTTTCCCAGGGCGTCTCCCAGTTCTTCCGATCTTGCAAAACTGTAGCAGGGGATCTCATCTCCGTCTGTTATGTTCTTTAAGATCCTGTTCAAAGAGTTGGCCGAAATGTCTTTTGTGATGATCAGGAGCTTAACGTTGCCTGAGCGTATCGCTCCGGTCACGGCGTCGTTTCCCGATACCACTTTGCCTGCGCGTGATGCAAGCCCGATCATTCCGAGGGCTCTTTCCTTCTCTGTCATCCGTTTTCAGCTATGCTCCCCAAAAGAGTCTGAGCCAGTTCACCGATCTCTTCATCGGTCAGAGGCTTCTTAAGTCCTTTCGAAAGCCTGGCTGCCTTCTTAAGCTCAGCCGTTATGCATGCCTCGTTACGGCAAAGATACGCACCCCTTCCGGCAAGCTTGCCGGTGGGATCGTATGAGACTTCGCCTTCCGGAGTCACGACGATGCGCAAGAGATCGTTCTTATCTCTTACCGTCCTGCAGGATACACAACTTCTTTGCGGCTTCTTCTTCATAACATCAATCTTACTTACTGATCTTCTTTGCCTGTCTCATCATCAACGACCTTAAAGTCATCGATAAGTGCCTTGGAAGCTTCAACGCTCTCGTCAGACTCTTTCTTGATGTCGATCTTGAATCCTGTGAGTCTTGCCGCGAGACGGACGTTCTGACCGCTCTTGCCGATAGCGAGGGAGAACTGCTGGTCAGGTACGATTACCTTTGCATATCTCTCGACTTCACCGTTCTCGTTTGTGGTGATCTCGGTATCAACTCTTGAGACCTTTGCAGGCTGCAGAGCTTCACTGATGAAGAGTGCGGGATCTTCCTTCCAGTCAACGATGTCGATCTTCTCTTCAGCGAGCTCGTTCATGATCTGCTGAACTCTCTGGCCTCTCTGGCCAACGCAGGAACCCTTTGCATCGATATCCGGATCCTTGGAGTAAACGGCGATCTTTGTTCTGGAACCTGCTTCTCTTGCTACGGATCTGATGATGACGTCGCCTGCCTTGATCTCGGGGACCTCGAGCTCAAAGAGTTTTGTAACGAGTCTTGCGTCTGTTCTCGAAAGAACAACGGAAGGTCTGCCGTTAGCTTCCTCAACGCCCATTACGAGGAACTTCATGATCCTGTCCTGATCGTAATGCTCGTTGCGGTTATTTCTGATCTGGCCGTCATGCTTAACAACGGCTTCTGCACGTCCGATATTTACATAAACATTTCTTGCGTCTCTGCGTACGATGGTTCCGGAAGTGATCTCGCCGATCTTGCCGGAGAACTCCTGCTCGATCTTTGCGCTTTCAGCGTCTCTGAGCTTCTGGTTGATCGCATTCTTTGCTGCGCTGGCAGCAAGGCGTCCCAAGTCCTCAACATCGATCGCAAGCTCGATCTCGTCTCCTACTTCAACGTCCTCATCCTGTTCCTTAGCTGCCTCAAGGGAGATCTCATTTGCCTCGTCGACTACTTCCTCGACTACTTCAACGAGCTTATAGAGATAGATCTCGCCGGTCTCTCTGTCGATCTCGGCATTAACGGATTTGATGACTTCCTTGTTGTCATTGTCACGGAACTCACGTCTGTAAGCTGCAACGAGTCCGCTCTCGATGGCCTGGAACACTTCCTCTTCATCGATATCTCTTTCTTCAGCGAGGAGCTTTACAAGACTTACTATTGTATCCTTGGGTTCCTCTTCATTCTTCTTTCTCGGCATTTTATATTTCCTCCTAAACTTAAAAATCTATATGACGTACGGCCTTGGCGATATCCTCAAGACTGAGCGTTACCTCGCTGCCGTTATCAAACACGAATGTTGCCTTTCCGTCTTCCGCACCCTTGATCTCCGCGGTAAAGGTCTTCTTACCTTCCAGAGGCTGATAAAGGGAGATATCAACCTTCTCGCCGCTGTAACGGTTATAGTCCCTCTCTGTCTCCAGGGGTCTTGTAAGACCGGGAGAAGAGACTTCAAAAAAGTCCGGATCTATTGAGGCTGCCTCATCGATCACCGGGTCTACCGCACGGCTGACTGTCTCACAGTCGTCGATCCCGATACCGCCCTTTTTGTCTATATACAGCGTCAGGACCATCCCGCGCGCTTCTTTGACATAGGAACAATCGACAAGATCAAAACCCAATCCGGCCACTACAGGTTCCGCAAGCTCAAACGCTTCCTGTGCCACCTTTGATCTCTTTGCCAAAACAATCTCCTCTTACAACAAAAAACGGACACGCAAAACGCTGTCCGTTCGTAAAAAACTCTTTTATGAACTCGGTTATTTTATCATAAGGAAAAGAATAGTGCAAACCGAAAAATGTTCCTAATTTTTTACACTTTTATATTCTCTTAATCGTGCAAATAAAGTAAAATAAGTTTATCCAAATATCCAATGGAAATATAATCCCCAAAGGAGAAAACATTTTATGATCAAACTTATTGCAGGACCTAAAGGTACGGGTAAAACAGCTAAGCTCGTCGACGACATCAACGCAGTTGCAGCTACAGACAGCAACGTCGTATGCCTTGAAAGAGGAAACAGATTAGACCAGCTTCTTAAGCCCACAGTACGTCTTGTAAATATGAAGGAATACCCCATCGAAGGTTTTGACCAGGTTCTCGCATTCATCTGCGGCATTTGTTCAAAAGATTACGACTTAACACATATCTATGTTGACGCGATCTGCAAAGTTGCAAACAACTACGATCCCGAAGGCCTCGGCGCATTCCTTTTGAAGCTTGATGCATTCTTGAAGGATACACCTGTAGAAGCTACTATCCTCTACAGCGGTGACATCAACAGCCTTCCCGAAGAAGCAAGAAAGTTCGCATAAGACAATTTAAATTTGTAAAACTTCCAGGGTCATTTATGGCCCGAGGTTTTTAATATCAATCCATCAGGAGGGAAAACATATGGGTTTAATTTCAGAATTCAAGGAATTCGCACTAAAGGGCAGTGTAGTTGATATGGCTATCGGTGTTATCATCGGTGCAGCATTCAAGGATATCGTTACATCTTTCACAGATAACTTTATCAATCCTATAATCGCATCATTAGGCGGCGCTGATATCGCTGGATCTTTTGTGCTTCCCTGGGTAGATAAGGCTGCTTTGTTGGCAGGCGTACCGGAAGAGAACGTTGCTGAGACTCTCGCTTCTGTTTCAATTAATTACGGCGCATTTATCACAGCCATCATCAACTTCCTCATCATGGCATTGATCCTCTTCTTCATGCTTAAGGCTATCAACACACTTAAGAGCGGTGTCGGCAAGTTAAAGAAGGGCAAGAAGGAAGAAGCACCTGCTCCTGCACCCGAACCTTCTGACGAGGTCAAACTCCTCACAGAGATCAAGGATCTCCTCAAGGCACAGAAGAAATAAATTTATTTCAACTTAGCAACAACAAAAGGACCGTCTCAAACATTGATGAGACGGTCTTTTAGTTTCAATCATCAAAACAGGCAGCGGACGAGATTACTTCATCTTCACCAGTTCATACTCTCGTGAGCCGATGCCGATCTTTTCGGCGTGCTCAAGTGTTTCTGCCCATGAGACGTTCGGATTGCTGTTGTGCCAGTGGTCACCGTGATCGTGGAAATGCGCACTTGCCATGTTGTCGCCGAGCTGGCTGTTTCTTATCGGTTCAGCCTTTGAGCACAAGTCGACGCAAGCCTGATCCAGAGCGACGGGATCAAAAGATGCGAGCATTCCGATATCCGGCAGGATCGGCGCATCGTTCTCGCCGTGGCAGTCGCAGTTCGGAGAGACATCCGTTATCAGACTGATGTGAAAATTCGGTCTGCCGCTGATTACGGCTGCCGTATATTCCGCCATCTTGCACCCGAGGAGCGATGCCGCATTCCAGTTGTCGTTCTCTATGGCATCGAAAGCACAGGCTCCGATACAGCGTCCGCAGCCCTTGCACTTATCAGGATCTATCCATGCCTTGCCGTCATCATAACTGATGGCTGCAGAACCGCATTCCTTAGCGCATCTCCTGCAGCCTCTGCACATATCCGTAATGACATGGGGATGTCCGCTCTGGTGCTGCTGCATCTTTCCGGCACGGCTGCCGCATCCCATGCCGATGTTCTTGATCGCACCTCCGAATCCGGCCTGCTCATGTCCTTTGAAATGTGTGAGTGAGATGAAGATATCCGCATCCATTACGGCACGTCCGATATATGCTTCCTTGCAGTATTCACCGTTTGGCACGGGAACTATGATGTCATCCGTTCCCCTGAGTCCGTCGCCGATGATTATCTGACATCCTGTTGTGACCGTATTAAAGCCGTTGATGTTCGCGCAGTCCATATGCTCGAGCGCATGCTTGCGGCTGCCGGGATACAGGGTATTGCAGTCGGTAAGAAAAGGCATGCCGCCCTTCTCCTTTATAACATCGGCAACTGCCTTTGCGTAATTCGGTCTTAAGTATGCGAGATTTCCGAGTTCACCGAAATGCATCTTGATCGCAACAAACTTTCCATCCATGTCGATGTCGCCTATTCCCGCGAGCCTTATCAGCTTCTGCAGTTTCATAGTGAGCGGGACACCCAGACCGGTCCTGAAATCCGTAAAGTATACCTTTGATTTCTCCATAAAATTTTCTCCTTTATTTGCCGCTTCCGACGAACAGCGATCTGTATTCGCCGGGAGCCATTCCCTTCTCCTCACGGAAAACTCTGTTGAAGCTCGGTATGCTCTGGAATCCGGACAGCATCGCGACCTCGGTCAGTGTCCTTCCCTCCTCTGCAAGAAGCGCTGTTGCCTTTTCGAGCCTTATCATGTTCAGCCACTTGCTGTAATTCATTCCGGTAACGTTCTTAAATATCCTGGAAAAATATTCGCGGCTGATCCCGGCCATCTGTGCCATTGCGGTCTGAGACAGATCATCTGCCGTCAGATTGTTCTTGATGTAATCGGTTACCATCAGCATGCGTTTCATTACATCACCGCCGAAACTCGGCGTATCCTCTTCGCTGAGTTCCGGAGTAAGTTCTTTTCTGTATTCATACAGTGTCAGCATAAACTCCATTAGGAGCATGCAGCATCTGATCTCACGGTCAGATCTTTCAGCCACAAAGATATCCCTCATCTGGAAAATAATATCCTTCAGCTTCGCCGCAAGCTCCGGATGAGACTTGACGCAGACAGTATGGAGATTGCGGTACATGTGCATGATGCGCCTTAAGTCAAAGAGCGAATTGATGAACGCATTGGAGAACTGAATGACCAGAGAATCTTCCCGGTTCGCGTCAACGGTCGAATGCATCTCCATCGGCCATACGATGACGATATCATCCGTATCAAGTTCATAAGTATTCTTTCCGATGCAATAGATGTTCGTCTCGCTCGGTGCGACCAGCAGGATCTCACCGTAAGAATGCCAATGTGCCTGATAGCTTCTCTCTTTGAAGCCGGTGGACATATTGAACGCGCCTACATGATCAAAATCGTATATCTCGTAATTGCTGTAATCCATATGATATTACCTGCCTTACGGATATTATAACATCCGGCCGCCGGCCGGACTTTCAAGTTTGTGTCATTTAATGTCCGTATCTTGTTGATATATCCTGACAAAAAATGATAACCCGGATGTCTATTAGTGAGAGGGCTGATCAGACAGTCAATACTATAATCTCATCGTTCCGAAAATAAGCACGGGAGATGAATGCATGAAGAGCAATATCACAGACATGACTCAGGGAAGCCCGACCCGGCATATCTTGATGTTCGCGCTGCCGACACTGATCGGCAACGTCTTCCAGCAGATCTATAACCTCGCCGACTCGATGATCGTTGGTAATGTTCTCGGTTCGGAGGCATTCGCCGCTGTAGGTGCTACATCTTCTATAACCTTTCTCTTTTTTGCACTCTGCAACGGCATAGGAAGCGGCGGAGGAGTTGTCGTATCGCAGTATTACGGAGCTCACGATGACAGCAATGTCAGAAAGTGCATCGTTAATACAGGCCTTATCATGCTGATCACTCCCGTGCTGTTCGGATTAACCGGTTTTTTCTTAAGCCCGCTTCTTCTGAAGCTGCTCGCCACACCTGACAACATAATGACCGATGCGGTTCTTTATACGCGCTTCATGTGCGTCGGACTCCTGTTCGTTTCTCTGTATAATTATCTTTCATCAATGCTCAAGCACTCGGAAACTCAAAGAGTCCTTTGTATTTCCTTATCGTTTCGACCATCATAAACGTGGTAATGGATATCCTTTTTGTCTGCGTCATCCCGATGGGCGTTATGGGCGCCGCTTTGGCGACGGTCATCGCGCAGTTTATCTCAGTCATTCTCTGCGGTATCTATGCATATAAAAAGAATCCTTATTTCAAGATCACGCGTGAAGACATTGCAATATCATTCAAGATGGTTTTCAATGTCGTGCGTCTCGGTGTCCCGATGTCATTGCAGTTCGGTCTCATCGCGGTATCGTCAATGGCTCTCCAGTTCGTGGTAAACGGCTTCGGCACTACTGCGATCACTGCATTTACGGCAACCAACAGGATCGAGCAGTTCATCCACCAGCCATACATGACGCTTGCAGCTTCTCTCGCAACATTCAGCGGGCAGAACTACGGTGCAAAAGGTCTTAAGATCACGAGCCTGTTCTATCTTTCGCTCGGTCTCATCTATGTTGTATGCGGTGTGCTCACGGGTTTGGGCGACGCATTCTTCGCGTTGTTCAACGGCATAATAGAAGTCATAGGAAGATTCACGATACCTTTTCTCATCACATCTTATCTCGGATACGGAGAAGCCGGTATCTGGCTTGCTTCCGGTTTTGTATGGCTTCTCAGCGGCGTTACCGCATGGATCAGATATAAGGCTTATTTCAGATCAAAAGTCTCACTTCCTTCAAGAGAGATCAAAATACACGTTCCCGCAAAACATAAGATACACAAGGGTTCATTCCGTTTACTTCCGCAGAAATTTCATCACTGATCCATTCACCACGGAACAAGAAAACAAAATATTAAAGTTCAGAACAAACGTGACTGGACCGCTTCTTTGTGCGACAATATGCATGGTGATTATTATATATGAGGTGAAGCATGGCCGAGTTTCTTAACGGACTGAGCGTATGGAAGATCGCAGACATCGTCTGTTGCTATCTTTTTATCGTTCTTTTTATCTGGGGCGGAACAAACAAGTTCGGCAGAAAAGATGAATTCAACGAAGACTATACCAGTCTCGAAGTAATGAAATCCCTAAGAGGAATCGCAGCCATCGGAGTCATGCTCCATCACATCTCACAGGAATACATGCTGCAGGAGGAAGGCGTCCTTTCCGCATTCGTCAATGCAGGCGTTTACTTCGTTGCCATCTTCTTCTTTTGTTCAGGATACGGACTTATCAAGAGTTTCGATTCCAAGAAAAATTATCTTAAAGGTTTCATCAGCAAAAGGATAGTTAAGACCCTTGTCGTTCCGTTCTATATAAACGCCTGGATCTACGGTCTTTTCTTCTTCATCACGAAGATGGGACTCGAGAAATTGCAGTGGGTCACTAACCTAACCGGACTTACGATGATGAACACCTACGCGTGGTTCCCGATAGTACTCGCGATCCTGTATCTTATGTTCTACCTCTGCTTCCGTTTTATCAAGAACCGTCCGGTATGCTTTGTCATCATATTCGTCTTCATGATAGCAATGGGTATCGGATTCTGCTTCAACGGACATTTCGCATGGTGGGCAGGACCCGAGAACTGGTGGACGACTGAAGAAGGACAGATGAACGCCGAGTGGTGGATGTACGACAACGTATTCTGGTTCAGCGGCGAGTGGTGGGTCAATGCGGCGCCCGCATTCCTGACGGGTCTCGTTTTCGCAACTTACGAAAAGAAGATAGCTGCATTCTTCAAAAAGGCATATGCACTCAAGTTCCATATTCTTCTCGTTATCACCGTCATCCTCTACGGACTCTCTTCTTTCGGTCAGTCGGTGTTCGGTTACTGGACAGAGTTTAACGGCAACGGACCTGATATCGGTAATAAGATCGTATCCTACTTCTGCCAGATACCGCTTCTCACAGTGGTGCCGCTGACGATATTCGTCTTCATGATGAAGTATCACGTAAAGAATCCGGTGCTTGCTTTCTTCGGCAAGTATTCACTCCATACATATCTCATGAACCTAGCCGTCATCACGTTTTTCAGGTTTATGACTTTCCCGGTTCTCTTCGATTACGGCAAAGGCAATTTCCTGCTCTTTGCAATTTGTGTCCTGGCCTTCTCCACCCTCTTCGGCGTCGGAGAACAGAAGCTTACGGACCGTATCCTGAAACTGTTGTTCAGGGATAAGAAAAAAGATATTCCCGCGCCTGTCAAAAAGATCGAAGACAGTAGCGAAAAAGAACCTGACAAAGAAGAACAGGCTATCCTCCGTAAGGAAAAACAATTTAAAACGGAATCCTGATCAGACCTTCGCTTCGAGCTTTCGTTTCTCTTCGTGGCGCTGTTTTCTGCGGAGTTTCTTAAGCTCCGCCTCATCCTTGTCTCTGAGCAGATAGAATGCAAATGCCGACACTACGCCATAGATGATCAGAAGCAGTACACTCATGGCAGACGCTCTGCCGTAGAATCCTCCGTCGAACGCCTGGTTACGGATAAACATCATTATCGTGGTATTGGCATTCTGCGCGTCGTGATCGCCGCCGATCGCAGAAGATATCTCCCACATTCCGAGACCGTCAAGGATGGACATGACTGCAATATATAGCACGATGGGACGCATACAGGGAAGCGTAACTCGGAAGAATGTCTGGGTCCTGGTGGCGCCGTCTATCTCTGCGGCTTCGAACACCTCGGTAGGAACGCTTGTTATGCCCGCATATGCATAAATAAACGTAAAACCGAAGTGCATATAAGTATTTACAAGAACGATCCAGAACGGTGAATTCCACAGGAACGACAGATCATCAGTTTCGATACCGAATCCGTCGAGCGCGATTATCGTGAACAAAGTCTCAAGAAATTTCGGAAGCGTCAGTCCCATGACCGCCAGAAATGCGGTACCCATCGTCATCGCGGATATCAGTCTCGGCAGGAAATATACAGTCCTGAAAAGGAACTTGCCCTTGATATTAAACCTTCTGTCGGTCATTATCGCTGCAAGCCAGAATGCGAATATCCATTCGGGAACAGTCTCCGCTATCCAGAACACGAAGGTATTTACAAACGCCTTCTTGAACATCTTGGTCTGAAGGATACTCGTGAAATTCGCATACCACGGTTTGTCTATCGAAGGAAGGAAACGCCAGTCTGTATTACCCACGCCTCTGAGGTCTGTAAAAGCAAGGATTATCGTCTTTCCCAAAGGCCAGAAATGGAATACAAAGAATGCAATGATAAACGGGATAACAAAGATGTAGCCCCATTTGGCATAACGCCTCTTAAGCATCTCCTTTTTCCTCATAATATCCCCTTACATCTGCATAGCATTCTTTCGGAAACTCCGTCATGAAGTTCCGCCACTTCATATAAGTATACCATTACTGCTGATATCAATCACTCGGTAATGAAAACAAGTACTCCGTCTTCGATTACGACCGTGCCGCTTACCACTGTCCCGCGTCCGCCCTGATAATCCTGTCTGACAACGGTAAGATCATCACCTTCCACGCCCCTTATCCTGTAATCGTATTCCGTGCGGTCATTAAGCATATATCCCTTTCCGTTTCGGACATCATACACGGCAACAAGTGTCGTGACGATCCCGCTTCCGGTAGTAACCGTGGCACAAAGATCTTCATGCCCGTCTTTGTTTACATCATATCTGACGGGATATTCAATGACCGTTCCCATAAGATTGATGTTTTCATAGACATAATCATACAATTGCCGTACATCATCCGGCATCTCCGTACCTGAAGTCTCCACTGAGTCTTCCGCGCTGCCGTTCCTTGCCATATCAGACAGTTCTATCCAGACGGCGGGACGTATTCCGCTCACACCGCATGCATTATCGATATCTTCCTCATCATCGAAATATTCCTGTGCCTCATTCTTGGTCAGTATGAAAACTTTTTCAGTTTTCACATCCGCGATCACCGAGCGCTCGAAATCGGTAAATGTCTCATCGGCATAAGTTCCGTTCAGCCATTCGCGTATCGCTCCGGTCTCCCATCCCGGGATGCTCCTGTTCAATTCTTTTCTGCTTATGACATCCTCGGAAATGATGAGCGCCTTGTTTCCTTTAACTTCCAGAACGAGCCAGTTGATACAGCCGTTATAATCGCCGAACTCTATTATCTCTCCTTCACTGACGCCTTCAGAACGGATAATACACGCATTGGCCTGTCTTCTCATTTCAATGCTGTCACCGTATCCGTTCAGAAGATCGAATCCGTCTCTTGCCGCCCTGTATTCACCTGCATAAAGGAGGTCCATCGCATCATTGTATCTGTCCTCATAATCCGTATTGTTGTACAGATACGTGCGGTCTTCCTTTTCCGTACAAGAACAGACCAGTAAAACACATAATGACAATACCGCTGCAACTGAAAGAAAACGTCTCATCGTGCAACTCCTCTTAACCCCGCTGATACCAAAAGAGTAACACGTGAAAAACAGACCGTTCAAGGGACAAACTCTTACAATAAGACCGCTAAAAAAGTGAAATTGGTATTTGTGCCGATAAAAAGAGCTGCCCCGTTTGAGACAGCTCCGTTCTATTGTTATCAATCTTTTTTCTTCTTTTTGTTCTTGTCTTTTTTCTTCTTTTTCTTGCCCTTTTTCAGTTTCGCGGCCTCATCAGATGAAGGTTCTTTTTCCTTGATCCTCTTTTCGGGAACGGACTTAAGAGATGCGATTCCGGAAGATACAAGTTCTATGGTTTCATTGTTTACGGAATAGTAAGCAAATCTTCCTCTGCGTTCAACATTCACGAGCCCCGCTTCAGTCAGACAGGCCATGTGATGCGACAGTGTCGGCTGTGTGAAATCAAATTCCGAGAGGATATCCTTTGCGGTTATCTCACCTCTCGAAGCTATCAGAGACAGTATCCTGAACCTGACGTCTTCTGCAAGAACGCCTAATATCTCCAGGAACTTTTCATCTCCTTCTGCCATCTGCACTTCCTATCAGGCAATGAGCTGATCTTTGAGAGCCTCTTCGAATTCGCCGAGGTTAGCACATGCGATGATCTCGGTATTGTCTTCGAGCAGAATCTCGTCTTCGCCTCTTACGAGCACCGTCATGGGCACGCCCATCTTACGGAGAAGGATCAGCTGGTATTCCTTTGAAGCCTCTGCGGAAAGATACTTGCAGAGAAGTCTTAATACCTGCTTTGCATCCTCAAGATAAATGCCGGAGAGCTTCATGAGATGATCTACGACATACATAGCGAAAACATCATTGAAGTCGAGAAGGTCCTTCATCGGGAATACGGATGTGAAAGCAGTAATGGACATCCTTCCGACGATCTCAAGTCCCTTAAAATCCTGCATGGGGATCTTAAAACTCTCAACATTCGCGGAGAACAGTTCCTGCATCTGGTCAACGGACAATTCGTTCTTGAGACCCTTGATGCGGCTGATCCTTGCTGTGATCTTATCTTCAGGGAAGAATGTAGCCTGACCGATCTCGGTGGCCTTATGGATAAACCAGCTCTCGGGGATAAGGCCCTGACGCTTCCAACGGTAGAGCGTTCCGTAAGAGATGCCTTCCTTTATCAAAAGATCCTTCTTGGATATAAGTCTTTCTTCCATGATCCTATTACCAACTTTCTTTTACTTAATACCACGATTGTAAATTAACAATGTTACAATCGTGAGGCATCAGGATAAAAAGAAGGCAACAAAAGAAAACGGGCTGTCCCCTGGTTCTTCACTTTGGGGCAGCCCGTATATTTTAGGATTATTTCAAACTTAACCGAATGTGAAAGCTCCGCCGATCTTATCGAAAGAAAGAAGGACTGCATCCCTTACCGGCTGAGGCAGGCAGACACCGACAACGATAATTGCGATAAGGCAGATGATAAATGCGATGATGTAATATGCGAGGATCGCTCTCTCGAAATTCTTAACGTTCCTGTTGCGCCCGGCAATGGAGAGGAGCAGTGTTGCGATGAATCCGATGAAGGGGATCGCGCTCAGAAATGCGAGCCAGAAATACTTTGAAGTTGATACCGGTCTGTACTGAGGCGGGCAGGCATCGATCAGAGCCTGCTGTGCAGCTTTCTTCTGTCTCTTCTTCTCGATCTTGGCTTCAGCCTTCTCTTTTGCTGCCCTTGCCTTTTCCTCTTCCTTGGCACGTGCAGCTTCCTGCTTTGCAGCTTCCTTGGCGGCCTGTTCTTCAGCCTTCTTTGCAGCCTTTGCAGCGGCTTCGGCTTCCTTTGTTGCCTTCTTGCTTGCTTCTGCGGAAGCTGCGGCTACGGCTGCAGTTGCAGCTGCAGGAGCTTCTGCGGCCTTTTCTGCCACTGCTGCGGCCTTCTCTTCTGTCGCTTCGACAACAGATGCCGATTCTTTTACAACGTCTTTTGCTTCCTCGGGAACATCAGTGATCTCAGGTTCCATCTTCTTATCCAAATCGTCTGCCATAAAAGAGCCCCCCTTGTCATAATAAATTGATTATAACACGCATTCGAATAACTTGCTTGCAAGGGTTATGAGAAAAGTGTTATATCCGGAGCGAAGCGTAGGAATATAACACGCATTCGAGCAACTTGCTTGCAAGTCTCAAAATAAGATTTCAGCGCAACAGGTCCTCCGCGCTTCGCTTGTGCGGAAAGTTGCGCTGAAATCTTATTTCTCGTACAAAACGGAATAGTCAGTAAAAAGCAGAACTGAATTCCAACGCAAGAAAAGTGTTATCTCACGTACCAGCGGTGTCTGACGTTATACGCCTTCATTACCCTGATTAGGCCGTCGGCGATTGCAAGAGATCCGACGATGATCATATATACGTTAAGCGTGTTTTCGGGAGCAAAAAGGATGTATATGCCGCTCACCGCCCATATGGCGCTCATTATTACGAGAAGGACAGCGAACTTTCTGTTGTGTGTTCTTTTCGCTCTTGCCATGCAGTTATATGAGCACGCGAACAGGAGTGCCGCAAAGATGCCGCTCGCCATGACGAAGAGCGCACCTTCTTTGACAAAAGTGATGACTGTCGTCGCAACGAGAGCCGAGGACACGGTCGCATCCACAAGATGCAGCTGGAAGTTCCAGTTGTCCTTCTTCATCTTCCTTACAGTCAGCGTAATGGATATTACCGTGGCAGCCAAAAGAAGTATGCCGACCAGGATAAACATGAATCCCTCTGGAATGAGGAATATCAGGAGTCCTGCGAGTATCATCGCAAGTCCCTTGGCCATGTCGGATCGTCTGAACTGCCTGTAAAGGCCTGTTTTCGTTACCTTCTTACCGGCTCCGTCCAGGAACAGCTGGTCAGGAAGCGCTGCCGCCGCCTGCCTGAATCCCTCGTCATCGCCGAATACGACCTTGAATACTCTCTCCCATCCTTTCAGTCCGAGTGCGTTGAACTCTTCAAGAGTCTGTGTCCCGTCAGCACTGATGGAATCAAAGAAGGCATTTATGAATCTCTTACGGTCTTCAATGTCAACTGAAAAGATCCATTTGTCTATGCCGCTGTTTATCCTTGCCGCGAGAGGATCTATCCCTTCAGGTGCGATTAGAAGATCGCCGTGGTCGATCCCCCAGGAACAGAGTTCATGCTGCTCGATCATCTGCTTGTCGCTCTTAATGATATAGCAGTCGTCGATCTCGGGCGCGAAAAGACTTCCCACAATGGTGAACTGGGGAACTATCCTCGTGGTCTTGGGATTTATCCTCTTTATAAGGTTCATATCCAGAACTTCGGAACAAAATCCCGGACCGTCATTCGTGTAAACATGCACTACCCTGTCGAACAGAACGTCAGGCAGGACCGCGACGGAGTACACCGCCAGGTTTCCGCCTTTCGAGTGGCCTCCGACCAGGATACTGTCGAATACGTTCAGAGCCGAACGGACATAATCCTCAGCCATCTTTTGGGACGACGTGAGCATAAAGCTCGTCATGAAGTCTTCCTTCCAGCCTGCAATTGTGCAGTCCGTTCCCCTGAATGCGACAAAGGCCCATCCTTGGTTCTTTTCAGGCGAGAATGTCATGGCCGAGAACTGTATCGAATCTTCCTCGTTCAGGATGTCCGTAAAAGCCGAGATATAAAGATCGCCGAATCTTTTCGAACTTGCGCAGGCTTTGACGAGCTGCGTGTACCGCTCGCTGTCATCGGGCGCCATCTTGCGTATAGATATGCCGAGATTTGTAAGACTGTTTACGCACTCCCTGAGCGTCAAAACGCCGTCTTCCTCATTGATCTCAGGAATGTCTCTTAAGTCCAGATAGCACAACTGACTGAGCACGATGTTATCGACTCTCGAAAAGGGCCTGCCTTCAAAGTCGGTTCCGCCTACCCAGCGGACATAGTCAGTTATGTTATCCATATCAGATCATTGCAATATCACTTATTCTCGATCGAATAATAAACAACACCGTTATCCAGACCGCCGCGCTTTATGATGCCCATCTCTTCAACAGTTACGAGCTGGAAACCAGCTTCAACGAGTGACGGAACGATCTGCTGCGTGGCATCTGCCGTAGCCTGATAGAGATCGTGCATGAGAACGATGTCCCCGTCCTTTACCTTGCCTACTATCTGTCCGATTATCTTATCCTTGTTTCTGCTCTCCCAGTCACGCGAATCAATGCTCCAGAGAATTATCGGCAGTCCGCATGATTCCTTCAGAGTATCGTTCCATTTGCCTTCGGGAGGTCTTAAGCACGTTGTGGGTTTTCCGCCGATGCGTACAAGTTCATCGTCAGTTCCCTTGAGAACTTCCTTCTGTCCTTCCGCATCGAACTTTGTAAGTCTGTCGTGGCTGTATGTATGGTTACCCTGCTCGAACCCGAGTTCGATCTCACGTCTTGCAGGATCCTCATTCCAGGAGATCCTGTCTCCGACGATAAAGAAAGTGCAGCGCTGGTTGTACTGAACAAACGCATCGAGTATCTGATCGGTATAGATCGAAGGACCGTCATCGTATGTCAGTGCGACCATCGGCTTGTTGCCGTCGATCTCGCGCCAGATCTTGCCCTCGTCATCAAAATAATAGAGATGCTTGTCTGCAATGGCTCTCTGGTTCCTTACGACCTTTCCGCCGATGAAACCGTATCTGTCGCCGTTGATCTCGATTATGCCGTCGGCGCCTTCTCCGGAACCTTCGTTAAAGTAATACTTGTCGCCGTCCATCTCCATCCAGCCGGTCTGCATTATTCCGGTTTCCTTATCGAAGTAATACTGCTTTCCTCCGATGACGTAAAGACCAAGCGCAACGTTTCCGGTATCAGGTGCAGCATAGTACTTTCCGGGCTTGATCCCGCCGGGGAGCTGCGATGCGTCTCCGTTATCAGAGACTTCAAACCAACCGGTCATCAGCGTTCCGGTCTCGGGATTATAAAACCTCGTGCTGCCGTTATATTCCTGGAGACCCGTCAGCATAACGCCTTCGGCATCGAACAGATAACGGTTGCCGTCGATCTCCTTCTCACCCGTGACCATGATGTTCGTCTCGGGATCGAAATACCTGATGGTGCCGTCCGACATTTTCTTCATGCCTGAATAGGCCTTGCCGTTATCGTAATAGTATGTGCCGGCATCGGTCTTCACCCAGCCGCGCTTAACAAAAAGGGTCTGATAACCAATAAACCCGCCCACTGCGAGCAGTATAATGACAGCAAAAACTGCTATAGCCTTTATCTTACTGTTATTCATCTATTTCTCCTTGTGATACTCCTATTTTTCCCCGACTAAGTTTATCACGCACAACCCGCTATTTGTGGAACATTTATGTTACAGATGAGGCAAATCAGGCGAAAAATCCGCCCGCCGGAATTATCTCCTGACCTGCTTTAAAAGACTCTTGAGAAGAAGATATCTCTCATACTTTTCCTGCTTGGCGAAATGAACTTCACGTTTTTGCGGATACCTGTCATCGAAAACAAGACTTTCTGCCTCATTCCCGAACTGTTCCACAGTGAGATCGTACTGTTTTCCGCCGATCACGTTATAGCAGTGAAAATTCCCGTCAGGTAACGGTACTCCGTAGACCTCGCCTCCGAATATATCCTGAACAAGAAACGCGGTGATGGAACACTGACCGTAAGTCTTATGCTTCGCCGGCCATTCATCTCTCATCCTCGGAGCGCATGTCTCAGCCCTCCAAATGCCGTCATATAAAACATCGAAAAGATCGAGCAGTGAATCCAGTCTGTATTCACAGTCTGCAGAAGGTTTTACCTCACCTGCCGTCTCGTGACCTTTAAATCCATATTCCATTTTAATTCTCCGATCGAATGGACTATCTGGTCATATATTACCCGTAAAACCCGAGAACGCAAAATGAACAGGGCTGCATTGCTGCAGCCCCGTAAGATTCAATTGTTTTTATGTATCAATATTCAGGTTCGAGCAGACCGTAGCCGCCGTCATATCTCTTATAAACAACGCAGACAGAATTTGTATCGCTGTCGAGGTATACGAAGAAGTCATGACCTAACATCTCGAGCTGAAGGATAGCATCCTCTGATGTCATGGGTCTCAATGCGAACTGCTTGCGCTTTGTGATCTTCTCTTCTTTCTCATCTACAAGATCGAAATCTGCACCACCGTCATCCTCAAGGTAATTAACGATCTCAGGATACTCCTTCTTCTTCTTGAGGAACTTGGTCTTCTGTCTTCTGATCTGAGATTCGAGCTTGTCGACTGTTCTGTCAACTGCTGTCAGGATATCCTCATCACTTGCCTCAGCCCTTAAGATCTTGCCGGCGAATTTCATCGTGATCTCGACTATCATCTCGGGACCTTCCGGTCTGATGCGTACGTTGAGTGAACCTTCATCGCCGAAGTACTTGTCGAACTTTGACATCTTGGCGGCGATCTTCTCCTCAAGCCTTGTGCCGATGCGAATTCCGTTGCCCTGTGTAGTGATCTTCATAAAATCACTCCCTTCCGTTTTGAAGTTTCAAAAGGCTTTGACCTTTGATTTTATTATAAAACATTGAGGGAGTTATTTTAGTTAAATTTTAATTAATTGTTCAGTCTTCGTGTTCGGTCCAGATATTCGTTCCGCCTCTGTCGAGCGCAACGATACCCGTTCTGCACATTTCGATTATCTCGAACTTCTTCATATATTCGATGAACGCGTCGATCTTCTGGCTGTCACCCGTCGCTTCAATGCTGATAGCTTCATCGGTAAAATCGATTATCTTCGTCCGGAAGATGTTCGTTGCTTCGACTATGTCGGAATGCGCTTCTGCAGTATTCTTAACCTTTATGAGAAGAAGTTCTCGCTTGATACAGTCTTCATTGGAGAGGACGATTACTTTCTTCACGTTATAGAGTTTTCTGAGCTGGGAGACCACCTGATCCTTGTCGTTCTTTTCGGCAGTCAGCGTGATCGTTATACGCGAATACTCAGGTGATTCGGTCTCACCTACCGTAAGCGAATCGATGTTGAATCCTCTTCTCGTAAACATTGCGGTAACGCGTGAGAGGACACCATACTGGTTATCAACGTAGATGGCAATGATTATCTTATCCTTCTTCATCGCTGATATCCTCCCTTCTCAAGATGAGATTGTTGAATGTTCCGCCCGGCTTGAGCATCGGAAGAACGAGGCTGTCAGTCTTTATCGTAAGATCGATTATGACCGGGCCGTTTTCCTTATATGCTTTCTTAAAGACTTTCTCGAAAGATTCCTTGTCTTCAGCTTTGTAACCCTTTGCTCCGAATGCCTGTGCGAGCTTTACAAAATCAGTCTTTCTGTCGAGCGTGGTATTGGAGTATCTTCCGTCAAAGAATACCTTCTGCCATTGTCTTACCATACCGAGCGCATGGTTGTTAAAGATAACGATGGTAACAGGAACGTTGTATGTAACTGCCGTTGCAAGTTCGTTAAGGCACATTCCGAAGCTTCCGTCTCCTGTGATGAGAACGCTTCTTGTATTGGTAGCGATGGAGCTTCCGATGGCGGCACCCAGACCGAATCCCATCGTGCCCAATCCGCCTGATGTGATCCACGTGCGCTTATTTCTGAACTTAAAGAACTGTGCTGCCCAGCACTGATGCTGGCCGACATCAGTTACAATTCTTGTGTCTGGCCTGATGTTATCCGAAATAATGTTGACCGCATCTCTCGGAAGGAACGGAAGTCCTTCGTAAGCATCGGATTCCCTCTTCCTCAGCTGGTCAACCTTCTTTATCCATTCGGTATTCTTCCGCTGCGGAGCAGCTTTCGTAAGGCGCTTCGTAAAGTCCCTGATGTCGCAGCAGATACCGAGATCTACGGGAACATTCTTGCCTATCTCGGCACGGTCGCAGTCGACATGGATCTTAGTCGCGGACAGCGAAAACTTTTCGGTCTTTCCCGTCGCACGGTCAGAAAATCTCACACCGATTGCGATTATGAGATCGGCCTTCGCGAGCGCGACTGAAGAAGCATAGCGCCCGTGCATTCCCTGCATTCCGAGAAATCTCGGCGAATCCGTCGGGATCTCTGAAAGACCCATCATGGAACATCCGATGACGGCATCGAGTTTGTCCGCGAGCTTTACTATATCTTCGCCGAGTTCGGTCCTTACCGCACCGCCTCCGAAATAGATATAAGGCCGCTTGGATTCCTTTATGAGACTGACTGCTTTTTTGATGTCTTCATCGCTGCAGCAAGGTATCGGCTCAGGCTTTGCGACAGGCTGTTTCTTAAATTCGAATACGGCTTCCTGGACATCCTTCGGGATATCGATAAGGACTGGTCCGGGGCGTCCCGACTGCGCGAGTTCGAATGCTTTTCTTACCACATCCGCAAGCTTGGAAACCTTATGCACGAAGAAGTTGTGCTTGGTGATGGGAAGCGTGATACCGGTGATGTCGATCTCCTGGAAAGAGTCTCTTCCGATCATGGAATTTCTTACGTTTCCGGTGATCGCGACCAAAGGGATCGAATCGAGATATGCTGTGGCGATTCCCGTAACGAGGTTGGTCGCACCGGGACCGGATGTTGCAATTACAACACCCGTCTTCCCGGTTGCTCTCGCGTAACCGTCGGCGCTGTGTACGGCGCCTTCCTCGTGTGCGGTCAGGATATGCTTTATCTTATCCTGCTTGTCGTAGAGTTTATCGTAGATGTCTACGACCATGCCGCCCGGAAAACCGAACACGGTGTCAACACCCTGTTCTATCAAGGTCTCGACTAATATCTGTGCTCCGGTCATCTTCATCTTTATCACCTCGTTAGCTGCATGTAACAGGTCCGCTTACTGAACGACCTGGCATGCGGAGATCATTATCCTGCCGCCGGTGGTGCTGTCGTTTATCGCGATGATGTAATAGCCGGGTTGGATCTCACCATCGTAATCAAAGTGATAATTGTATGCACCGTCCTCGGCAACGGCTTTTGCCGTGCCTGAGTGTATGGGTGTTGCGAGTTCTCTCTGTGAGAACATACTGTCACTGCTGTAGTAATAAGTATAAGTAAGTTCCTCATCTGAAGACTCGGTGATCGTCGTGACGAGAGAGATCTTGTCTACACCCGAATAGTATGTTGAATCGGACTTGAGATAGCCGTCGGGAGCGACCCAGTCTGCTTCAGCATCACCCAGTACGCTGTCGGAATCGTAGATGACAACGAAACCGACCATCGTCGATGCATCAACAGTACCCTCATCGTAATCGCCGCCTGTAGAGTAATCGCTGTTGCCTCTCTCGGCATCGATCTCATAAGCAGGCTTACCGGGTCTTAACTTGAGATAGAAATCATTGTTGTAAACATCGTAGAGATCGAATCCGATATAGCAGTTAACATCACCGTAGTTTACGGACGAATATCTGTAGAGACTTACGGCCTTGTCATAGGAAACGGAGTCTCCGAGTTCCTTGTACTGCATCGAGCTCGTGTTGATGTCATAGTATTCTTCAACGAAAATGATCGAATCATCCTCGTTGAACTGATAGCCCTGATTTGCATCAAAAGTATCGTTGATGATGTCGGCATAATAGAAACCTATTATCTTGCCGTTCGGATCGTCGGAACTGAATGCAATTACCACATATGCTGTCTGTCCGTTTATGAGCGCCTCGGCACCGAGATACTTGTACCACTTTCCGTCTTCCGCAACCTCATACTTAAGGCACTCGCAGGTTACATAGCCGAAGTTGTTGAAGTATACCCACTTCGTCGGATTCTGGATGATGATGTATCCGTTGCTGTCGATCGTATACTGGTTGTCGGTTCCGAGATAGAATATCTTGCTGTCGTCATCATCTTTCGTATAAGCAAGAGTTACCTTGACTTCACGTATGAGTTCCCAGTCTTCGTCAGTAAGCTGGATAGCCTCATAATCTCCCATGTCAACGAGGAGACCGAGTTCTTCAAGATCGTACTCGTTGCCTGACTGGATCTGACCTGCATCTGCAGGCTGTATATACCAGTCTCCGGCATAGCTTGTAGCCTTGAGGATGTAGAGTTCCTTACTTACGAACTTATCGTAGAACTGGATCGTCGTATCGCTGTAGCCCAAAGTAACGAAAGTGTTCCTGGCCTCATCGTAGCACTGGGGATAGAGGAACGGAGCGTATGTCGTCATGCCATGAGCATATGTATAAGAGTTGTTGCTCTCTGTAAATACACAGTTTCCGACTTCGTTGATAAGCGTGCTTGCCGCGGATTCGATCGTCTTGTCTCCGCAGTTGATGTACTTGCTCGCAAGTGTAGTAAGGTCAACAGAGTCGGTTGATTCAAAGCTTCCGCAGTCGTCTCTGAGCTGAACGTATTCGACATATCCGTTCTGTGTGAATACTCTGGAATCAAGAGCTGCAATGAACTTCTCATATGCTTCATAGACCTCGTTGATATTATCGGTATCAATAGCGGACATGCACGTATCGATGCCGAAATAACCGAGGTTCTGCTGTGTGCTCTCGATCGTGTCCATGTAGTCTCTTACTATGAACTCGCTGTAGTCCTTTACATCACCGTCGAAATCATTTCCGATGAAGTTCAGGAAGTTTGTATAGTTGATGCCAACATCATAATATGCGCTTCCCCATGTGGGGCTCTCTGCTGCGATTATGTACTCGGTATAAGGATCCAAAGCCTTGGCAACCTCAAGAGATCCCATGAGGCAGGCATTGAAGATGACAGACTCGAATTCGATGTCGCACTTGCTGATGGCTGAAGCCATTTCGATCTCAGTGAGCGTACCGTCGTGGAGCTCATCCATGCCGAATCCGAGAGGAACTCCGCCGCCGTGATCCCACATGACGAGGATGTAATTCTCTGCCGGGAATTCGTTCTTTGCGAACCTGATGAAATCTTCGAGAGTTTCAGGCTCTACCATGCTGACATCTCCGAGATTATCGAGTTCCTTGATGCTTCCGTTGATGATGGAGAAACGCTGTGTCATTCCATCCTGCATATAGTTGTTCCTGAAGTCAGAGCACCCGCCGGTCTGGAGAACGATGTTGACGTTCTTGCCGGGAGTGGCAGCCATCATCTCTTTTACGTCAGCAGACAGAGTGGAACCCTGTGACTCGAGGTCTGTTCCGATGGCATATACCATGATGGTCCTGGTAGCCGTTTCAGGTTCTGTAACAGTCGTAGTCGTCTCTTCCGACTCCGTTGTTTTCTTGGTGTGCTCAGTAGGTTCCGGTGCATTGTTGATGAAAACAAAAACAGCAACAACGATACCGATCACGACAAGAAGTCCGGCTGAAAGACCGATGATAAGAGGGATCAGCCACTTCTTCTTTTTCTTCGGGGGCTCTGATGATCCTGCAGCCTGTGCTGCGGGAGTCTGAGGTGCTGCATTGACTTCGCCGAATGCGGACTGAACGGGCATCGGAGCAGGTGCGGGTGCAGGTGCCGCATATGTCTCTGCTGCAGGCATCGGAGCAGGCGCGGGAGCTGCCGGGGGTTCAGGTACAACAGGTGCAGCAGGAGCAGCAACAGAAGCTGCGATCGGAGCTGCAACAGGTGCTGCAACAGGTGCTGCAACAGGCACTGTCTCTACCGGAGCAGGCTCTGCATATGAGGGAGCAGTCTGAACAGGTACGGGTTCTGGCAGTGTCGAGGGCTGTACCGGTTCAGGTACGGGCTCCGGCAATGGTGAAGGCTGTACCGGCTCGGGTACGGGCTCGGGCAGCGTTGAAGGCTTAACCGGTTCGGGTACGGGCTCCGGAAGAGGTGCCGAATGTACGGTTACCGGTTCGGGTTCCGGCAGAGGTGCTGCCTGGATAGGTGCTGCAGGTGTTGCCGGAGCAGCTTCCGCAGCAAATTCCTGCCAGAGCTCAGCGAGATTATATCCGCATCCGCCGCAGAATTTTTCTGATCCGCCTAGTTCTTTTCCACAATTTGGACAATGCATTTGTTTATCTCCTCGTATTCTTATAGATTCCTAATATCTTCCATTATGGCTTCGGCAAGCGCTTCGATATTGACTCTGGTGCCGCCGTCGCCTGCGGACTTGACCGTAACGGTCTGTCCTACGGTCCTGCAGTTCTTCATTCCTTCGATCACCGCGAGCAGTCCCTTGGCAGCTGACGGTGCCCACGTACCATTCTCTATAACAGAGAAAGCCCTTCCGGTCAACCCGTGAGCGCCAAGCTCCTTCACCGCTTGCTCGACCGGTGAATAGACATTGTTATTATATGTCGGAGAAGCAATGACTATATGACTGTATTTGAAAGCCATCGCAATGATGTCGGAAATATCCGCTGTCGATGCGTCGAGGATAACTGACTCCACGCCTCTGCTGTCGAGTTCCGTCATGAGAACTTCCGCGCAGTTTGCGGTGTGTCCGTAGATCGATCCCTGAAGGATGAAAACACCCTTTGTCTCAGGCGTATAGGAAGCCCATGTCTTGTAGTATCCGATGATCTTTTCGAGATCTTTACGCCATACATAAGAATGCAGAGGGCAGATCATTTTTATGTCGAGTGCGGAGACCTTGTTGATGGCCGCGATCGTCTGCATTCCATATTTGCCTACGATGTTCGTGTAGTAACGGCGCGCTTCATTGAGAAGATCCTTCTCGAGATCCTTCCCGTCAGCGAAGATCGAACCGTCTGTCGCGCCGTAGCTTCCGAAAGCATCCGCGCTGAAAAGTGTCCCCTCCGTCTCGTCAAAACTCATCATGACTTCAGGCCAATGGACCATCGGAGCAAAGACGAACTTGAACTTATGACTTCCAAGTTCCAGCTCATCACCGTCTTTTACCGTGACGGCTCTGGAAGAATAGTCCTTTCCCGGAAAGAACTGCGCGATAAACTGTAAAGTCTTTGCGTTGACGATCATCTTCGCTTGGGCATTCTTGTCCAGGATCTCCGCGAGAGTGGCGGAATGATCAGGCTCCATGTGGTTGACAACGATGTAATCGAGCTTGCGGCCAGCAAGGCAGTATTCGAGATTCTCGAAGAACACTTCGGAAGCGTCCCTGCCGACGGTATCAAAAAGCACCGTAGCTCCGGCATCCAGGAAATATGAGTTGTAGTTCATTCCCGAATTGAGCTTGTAGACATTCTCGAACTTGGTGATCTTGCGGTCCGAGCCGCCGATCCAGGTAAGATCGTCTGTCAGTTTTCTTACGTTGTACATAACTTCTCCATTTCTGTTTTATCTGTCTTCACGATAGTAGTTGCGTCCTATTGCCTGCGGTTCACCGCTCTTGTCCTTGGAAGTCATGGAACTGATGATGAGAACGAGAAGCGTGATGATGAACGGCAGAGCCGAGAAAAAGTGCGAAGGTATCTTGGTAAGCCATCCCAGAGTGTTCGGGAAGACATAAGCAAGCGCGGCATTCTGCACACGGAGAGTGTTGAAGAAGCCGAATACGAGCGTGCCGAGGAGAGCCTTTGCAGGGCTCCAGTTGGCAAAGATTACGAGAGCTATGGAGATCCAGCCGTAGCCGTTGATCCAGCAGTTCGAACCTTCGAACGTTCCACCCATGTTAAGTCCCATGTAAAGGCCGCCGATGCCCATGATGCCTGAGCCTATGATAATGTGCGTGTACTTATAGAGAGCGACATTGACTCCGAGAGAGTCTGCAGCCGCAGGGTTTTCGCCGATCGCCCTGAGCTTTAATCCGGGAACGGTCTTCTTGAAATACAACCACATGAGTATGGCTATTATGATGCCGAAATACACCAGGATACCGTGCGAAAAGAGTGCCTTTCCGACGACGGGGATATCGGATAATCCCGGGATGTGCAGAGCCTGTGACTGGGCATCAAGAGCTGTGCCGCTGAGCTTGGGCCAGCCGCCCTTGCTGTTGGAAAGCGCGTTGCCGATGAAGTAATAGAAAGCCACGCCGAATGTCGTAATGGTAAGTCCCGTTACATTCTGGTTCGCCTGAAGCGTGACCGTCAGGAATGAGAATAAAAGACCCACAAGTCCTGATGCGATAAAGCTTACGAGGACCGCGACAAAGAGGCTGTCCGTTTTCGCGCCGACGAGATAACCCGCAACGGCGCCGATGGCCATCGTGCCTTCAACGCCAAGGTTCAAAGAGCCCGATTTCTCGATCATGATCTCGCCCGTCGTACCGTAAAGGAGCGGTATGTTATAGACGATTATGTTGAAGAGGAACAAGGTGAATACATCAAGCATGCTTTGCATCCTCCTTTCTTACGATCCTGAAGTTTGCTGCAAAATCAGCCACAAGGACCGAGAACAGGATTATTCCCTGAAGCAGGTCTGCGAAATTGACGTCGATCGCCGGGTACTGCGTGGCAGCAGCTTGGCATCCGTACTGCAGTACGGAGATGAGGATGGCCGTTACAAAGACTGCGGGAACGCTGAGTTTGCTGAGCCATGCAACGATGATGCCGGTCCACCCCACATCATTTGTAATGGTATCTGAGATAGTGCCTGCGGAAGATACTGCAAGTGCGGCCGCAAGACCTATCAGCGCGGATGAAATGAACATGGTGCGCAGGACGATCTTTCCGACATTCATTCCGGCATATTTTGCCGTGGCACTGCTGTCGCCGACGACGGAGATCTCATATCCCTGTTTTGTGTATTTGAGATAAATGTAAATAACCGCTGTAAGGAGTATCGCGATGAGCACCGCCCACAGGAGCTTGAACTTGCCCAGCGGGATCCCGCCCATGACCGCGGACTCCGGGAATGAGCCGAAGATCGGTCTCTCTGAATCTTCTCTTAAGAAGAAATTCCAGTCAGCTTTCGTATCGCCGATATACCTTATCACGTACAGCATTATGTAGTTGAGCATCAGAGTCATCAGTGTCTCGTTCGTGTTGAACCTGACCTTCAGCGCGGCTATGGCAACGCCTATTATTCCGCTCGAGATCATGGCAGCAAGGCACATGAGCACGACGGTTACGAAGTTCGGCATTCCCGAACTGTTGAACGCGACAATCGATGCGCAGATCGCGCCTATCAGGAATTCGCCCTCGCCTCCGATATTCCAGAAGCGCATCTTGAACGAAAGGCTGAGTGCGAGCGATGTTATGAGGAGCGGAACGAAGACCTTGAGCAGACCTTCGATGCTCTTATATCCGTACTTGTTTCCGACAAGTCCTATCGTAAACATCCTGCCGTAATACTGGAAAGGATTGATGCCGAGCGAGATCAGGAGAACGGCTCCTATGGTAAGCGATACGAGTATGCCTATCGCATAGTAGATAAGCGTTCTCTTTAACTGTGAATCAGCTCTTCTTACAAGATGATATCTTCTCATCAGGCTTTGCCCTCCTCATCCGTAATGGCCGAATCCCTGGCGATGCCGTCGGTCTTTCCTTCCTTGTTTACGATGTTGAGAGTTCCCGTCATCATGAGACCGATCTCTTCCTTTGTGGTGTGGTCGCTGTTTACGACACCCTGAAGCTTACCGTGGCAGATAACCATTATCTTGTCGCAGAGCGAGAGCATGACGTCAAGATCCTCGCCGACAAATAAGATGCCGACGCCCTTTTTCTTTTCATCGTTCAGGATGTTGTAGATTGTGTAAGACGAGTTGATATCAAGACCTCTTACGGGATATGCGGTGATGAGAACATTCGGGCCCGACTTTATCTCTCTTCCGAGCAGGACCTTCTGCACGTTACCGCCGGAAAGGCGTCTTACCGGAATGTCGACCGAAGGCGTTACGATCTCAAGTTTATCAACGACCTTTTGGGCCTCTTCGCGCGCTGTCTTGCGGTCGACGAAAATGCCTTTCGATTCGTTATAGTTCTTGAGGATCATGTTGTCCGTAATGGACATGGATGGTGCAAGACCCATTCCCAGACGGTCTTCCGGAATGAAGCTCATCGAGATGCCGTGTTCCAGTATCATTTTCGGGGACATTCCTACGATGCTCTCGCCCTCGTGGATCATTTGGCCTTCAACGATGGGCCTTAATCCGGCGATGGCTTCGCAGAGTTCCTTTTGACCTGAACCTGCAATTCCCGCAACGCCCAGTATCTCTCCGCCTCTTATGTAGAAATTAATGTGATCGATAGCAGTCGCACCCTCATCGCTCTTTACGGTGAGATCCCTTATTTCGAGCAGCGGATGCGTCTTTTCGATGATGGGCCTGTCGATATTCAGAGTAATCTTACGCCCGACCATGAGTTCTGTAAGAGCCTTCTCATTGGTTTCTTTGGTAACAACGGTGCCGATATATTCACCGTGTCTTAAGACGGCGACTCTGTCCGATATTGCCATTACCTCATTGAGCTTGTGAGTGATGATGATGATCGAGTGACCGTCTTCTTTCATCTTCCGCAGAACTGCGAAAAGCTTATCGATCTCCTGGACCGTAAGGACGGCCGTAGGTTCGTCGAGGATTATTATCTTCGCACCGTAGCAGAGCACCTTTAAGATCTCTAATGTCTGCTTCTCGGATACCGCCATGTTGGCGACTTTCTTGTCCAGATCTATGTCAAAACCGAACTTTGCGGCTGTATCTTCTATTTTTTTGCGCACTTCAGGACCATGCATGAAGCGCCCCTCTCCCCTTATTCCGATACGGATATTCTCGAGCGCCGTAAACCGCTCGACCAGCTTGAAGTGCTGGTGTACCATTCCTATCCCGAGCTTGCCCGAATCTTCAGGCGAATTGATCTCGACCTTTTTCCCGTCGATAAAAATAGAACCGCTGTCGGGCATATAGATGCCCGACAGCATGTTCATAAGTGTAGTCTTACCTGAACCGTTCTCGCCTAAGAGAGCGAGGATCTCGCCCTTTGCAAGAGACAGGTTGATGTTCTTATTGGCCGCCACAGGCCCGAAGCTTTTTGATATACCTTTCAGCTCTATGGCATATTCCATAAAACACCTCTCTAGACAAATTATCAGTTAACCTGTGTAACGCCTTCTACGTAGTAGTTCATCGAACCCTGGATGACGCCGTCGTCAACGGAAGGTCCGCCTGCTACAACTATCTCTTTTCCGTCGTTCGCAATAAGAGCTGAATCAGTCTTTGCAACTGCTACAGAACCTGCAGCGCCGGAGAATGAGAGCTTGACTCCGGAGAATACATCCCACTCGCCGGACTTCATGAGATTCTTGGCAAGATCAATGGCTTCCTTTGTCTCAGGCTCGCAGTTCTTGGAAAGAGCTGATACGTCGACCAGACCTGCATTCAGACCTTCATAGTAGTTGCCTACTGCCGTCATGAATGTTGAAGGATCAGTCATTGCAGCCTTCATGGCTGTTGCATAGTAAGCGTCCCAGTTCCAGATAGGAGCTGTAAGGTGTGCTTCAGGTGCCTCAGCTGTCATGTCGGAATTGTATCCGCAGCCGTAAACGCCCTTCTCGTTGGCAACGATCTGAGGCTGAGCCGAGTCGCAGTGCTGTGCGATGACGCCGCAGCCGTATGTGTCGATGAGTGTCTCAGCTGCCTGTCTCTCAAGTTCCTGGTCGCCCCATGTAAAGATCTCATAAACGCTGATCTTTGCATCAGGGTTAACGGACATAGCACCGAGAGCAAATCCGTTGATGCCGGAGCATGTCTCGGCATACTCGGTACCCCAAGCGGAAACGTAACCGATGTTGTTATTGCCTGTTGCGAGTGACTTATATCCTGCTGCGATACCTGCAAGGTAACGTGCCTGATAGATCCTTCCGAAATAGTTGTTGAAGTTCTTGTCGTTGGAAAGATATCCGGTAGCGTGGGAGAAGATGATGTCAGGATATTCCTTGGCCTTCTCTTCCATTGCGTTGATATAACCGAAGCTGATGCCGAAGATGATGTCGCATCCGTTACCTGCGAGCTGATCGATGGCCTGCTTTACCTTCTCGTCGTCCTCAGGGACGTTGTCAACGATGTAAAGGTCCTTTGAAGGATCCAGACCGACCGTCTTCATTGCCTCCGTGATGCCGTGATGATGCGCATAGGTATAACCTGATGTGTCATTCTGGCTGTTGATGTAGATCGCACCTACCTTGAATTCAGAAGCTCCGCTTCCGCCCTGCGAAGCTGAACTGCAGCCTGCAAACGCGAAAAGTGAAGTAACTGCAAGAGCTGCCGTTACTACAAGTGAAAATAGTTTCTTCATAAAACTGCCTCCCGTACAAAAATATATGCAAATAAATGCATAACTGATTTAAAACGCTCAGGTCTCCTGCGGCCTGAACTCGAGTGAATCGTCCGTCATCTTCTCGATGATGGCGAGTGACTCGACCCTTATCCCCTTTTCGCGCAGACCGTCTCCGCCGCCCTGGAATCCCTTCTCGATCGCAATGGCGCATCCGGCAAGTTTGGCATCCGCCTGGCGGACGATATCGATAAGTCCGTTAAGCGCGTTGCCCTTCGCCAGAAAATCGTCAACGATGAGAACGTTATCATCAGGCGTGATGTACTCACCCGATACCACGACGTCATAATTCTGCTGATGTGTATAAGAGAAAACCTTGGCTGTGAGAAGGTCGCCCGAGACATTGCTCGTCGAATGCTTCTTTGCAAAAACAACGGGAACTCCCATTGAGAGTCCGGCCGCAAAAGCAATCGCTATACCCGAAGACTCGATAGTCAGGACCTTTGTTACATTGTCACCTGAATAGAGCCTTGCTATCTCATCACCCATATCCTTCAGAAGTTTCGGATCTATCTGCTGATTCAGGAAGCTTCCTACCTTGAGCACCTCTCCCGGAAGCACTTTGCCTTCGGAAAGGATCCTTTGTTCTAACTCGCGGATAAAAACCACCCCCCTTAAGGATAAAAACACCTTTTAATATTATAATTATTACAATAAGGTGTCAAACCAAATCAGGAGTATTTTTCGAACTTTTCTTTACTCAGTTGACCGGCGTGTAGTCTTCCATGGCGACGGGAATAAAATCGGCTATGGCATCGGCGAGATCGTAACCGCCGGCTGTTACCGCCTCCTTGGACAATATGTTCTCTTTATACCTCTTTCCGAGGCAATAGTATAAAGAAGTACCCTGTCCTTTATGCGTTCTCTTGTAGGAAAGGACATTCCCCAAGACTTCCGACGCCTCATCACCCACAGCGATCACCGGCACGCCGTTATTTGCCACGCTGTCGAGCAGCGCCGAAGCCCCGTTCTCGGTAATGACGGGACTTCCGCTCATGACAATGACCATGTTTTCGGGATATTCTATCGGGATATCCTCTGACACGAGCCTTCCGTCAGGAGTGTATTCGGTTGTATGAAACGAAGGTCCCTTAATGGGGAGATTGTCCTTCGAAGCCGAAGACGGCTCTATCACTTTTATTACGGGCGCAAGCGGCTCAAGTTCTTTCGGAGGCTCGCCGATCCAATAGATCGTTATGTCAGACTCCGTTATGACCCCGAGTTTAGCGTCGAGTTCGGCTTTTCTGTCTATCGCATCCTGCCTTTTCGTGCTCGATCCGTATAGGATGGCAACAAAAAGAAAGAACATGGATGCAAGCCCGATAAGCACTAAAAGTCCTGTCTTACCTCTGTTCATTTTCAGTCATCATTCCTCGACGCAAAAGGCTTCACGCCCTTTATCACCTGTGCAGCGAATTCTTCCGTGCTCGAAACGGCCATCGCGTCCATGTTGTCCAGATAAGGAAGACAGTATTTCCTAAGGTTGTCGAGCGTGTACTTCAGAGGCTCACCCTCTCCTTCGGCATCAGCCACGATGAGCCAGATAAGCCTGTCCGTGCCGTTTTCGCGCATGAGCCTTACCCAAATATCAGACACCGTGGGTTCTATCAGGAGATAGTTATCCAGAGCCTTCTTGAGTTCAGGCGGATAACGGTCGGGCTCGCCGACCTTTGCTGTGCCGTCCCCGCCTATACCCATCTGGGCGGCGATCATCTTAAGCATGTCCTTTCCGAAAAGGACTTCCTCCGAACCCGGATTAATGACAAAGCCAGACAGATCCATCTTGGGCGCCATTACGACATCAATAAGATCAGCAAAGCCTGCAAGGACACCGTTCTGAGGCTCTTTCTTATCCTCGAATGCAACCTCGAAGCTGTCCGTGTCGCAGTATACGACCATATATTTCAGGCCTTTGGAATCGCTGACCGCGTGGAAACTGTAATTTCCCTCACAGCCGTCGACCGGAACGATGAACTTGGACACTGCCGCTTCCTTGAGCACTGCGATCATGTTCTCCTCCGAGCTGTCCTCACGGATCCGTCCAAGGAGTTCCACCAGTTTCTCGTTCTCTATGCGTTCGATCTTGTTCTGTCCGTCACTCATATAACATACCTCTTGTCATCAGAATACCGCTTTTACCGCCCATACCCAGAACACCAGGGTTACGAGCATGAATATCATCGAAAGCGACACCGTCCGCGCGGAAAAATGCGGTGCCACATCGTAGTTCTCCGAATACATTACATTCATCGACCCGCATGGCAGCGCGCACATCAGGACGACGACGCTCTTGGTCTCGGGAAGCATCGGGAAATAAAACGACACGCCCCAGACTGCAGCCAGCATCAAAGCCGGCAATATTATAAGCCTTAAAGCGGATACGACATAAGCTTTCTTATCCGTCAGGAGTTTCTTTATCTTTACGCTTGCGAGCATGGAACCCATGACCATCATCGACATGGGAACCGTCATGTCACCTATGAGCTTAAAAGTGTCGCTGATAAATCCGGGCATTCTCCACGGGATAATGAAAAGCACGATTGCGAGGATCGATGCGACAGACACAGGATTTTTGAAGATCTCAAGCACCCTGAATTTGGGTTTCCTTGAAAAAAGATAGACCGCATAGGTATAAAAGAAAAGGTTGTAGCAGAGATTGAACACCGCAGCCAGGAGCAGTCCGTAATTCCCGAACAGTGCCTCCATCAGCGGGAAACCCACAAATCCTGTGTTCGCAAAGACCGTGCAGGTTACCATTATCCGGCGTTCATCCTCGCCTATCTTTGTCTTCTTCAGTGATAGCCTCAGGACAACAAGCGACAGGATATAGTATCCGATGGCAAAAGCCGCACAGGTTATCATGCCGTTTACCGCGGCATCAGAATAAGTGTGCTGGCTCGAATTAAGTATCATGAACGGCAAAACTGCCGTCAGAAGGATCTTTGAAAGTGCTTTCTCCGCATTGAGGTCTATGACTTTGGTCTTGTTAAGCACAAAGCCGAGTGCCAGGAAAACGAAGATCTTGAAAAAAACTATGTAGACCTGGATCATCTGTCAGTCATTACCCGAAAGAAGTGCCGCCCTCACGGCCGAACGGTAACCTTCCATCTTCTCGGATACCTCAAACGCGGACATCTTCGGCTCGTACGATGCTCCTGCTTTATAGAACCTGCCGGTCTGCGCCAAAGACTCGAAGATCCCTGCTTCGATGCCTGCGGCTAGTCCCGCCCCCATGGCAGTCATCTCATCGCTCAGTGCCCTGGTTATCGTTACGCCCAGAAGATCAGACTGCAGCTGCATGAGGAACGAGCTTGCGCAGACTCCTCCGTCGACTTTCATCTGCCCTGCCTTTATGCCGGTATCGTCGGTCATGAGATTGACCAGTTCGGTTACCTGATAAGCGATCGATTCAACTCCGGCCCTTATTATCTGCGCTCTGCCGGTTCCTCTGGTAAGTCCGCTCAGAACACCTCTGGCATCGGGCTTCCAGTAAGGAGCACCCAGACCTGTAAAAGCCGGGACAAGATATACGCCGCCGCAGTCTTCTATGGAGTTGCAGAAGTCATCACACTCGGAAGGACTGTTTATGAATCCGAGTTCATCCTTAAGCCAGCTTATTACCGATCCCGCCTGGAAGATACTGCCTTCCAGAGCGTAATTCGTAACACCGTCTATGGACCACGCACAGGAAGTGAGAAGTCCGTTCTTCGAAAATACCGGCTCTGTGCCGAGATTCATCAGCGTGAAACTTCCCGTTCCGTATGTGGTCTTTGAATCGCCTTTGTTTATTGCATTCTGGCCCAGAAGTGCCGCAGGCTGGTCGCCGAGCACACCCGTGATATGCACACCGTTGAGAGACAGAAGGTCTTCTGTCTCCGCATCATCAAAACCGTTGTTCCTGAGATACTCCTCATTGATCTCGACTGCACCGTAATCGGCACAGGATTCCATCGGCTTTGCAAGAACGTTTACCGGGACCCCGAAAAGATCGAGGAACTCGGCGTCATATGTCTTTTTCGCGATATCGAAGAGCATGGTCCTGCTGCAGTTGGAGTAATCGGACGCATAACTCTTTCCGCCTGTGAGTCTGAAAACCAGGAATCCGTCTATCGTCGAAAGATAGCCTTCGCCCGATGCACAGCGCTCTCTTAAGCTGCGGACGTTTTCGAACAGCCAGAGCATCTTTGTCGCAGAGAAATACGGGTCGATCTTAAGACCCGTTATCTCGGTTATCCTTCTGCTCTGTTCCCTTATCTCCGGACGTCTGCAGATATCGGATGTCCTTCTGCACTGCCAGACTATTGCCTGGGTGAAAGGCTTTCCCGAAGGCGAGAACGCAACCGTCGTCTCACGCTGGTTCGTGATGCCCATGCAGGCGATCTTTCCTTTGGTTTCGGGATGCTCTTTTAGGACCATCGCCACAGCCTTAAGGACCGATACATATATCTCCTCTGCGTCGTGACTTACCCATCCGGGCTGGGGATAATACTGTTTGAAAGGTACATGCGTACCTTGAGACAGATTCCCTTCCCCGTCAAGGAGGAAAGCTTTTGTTGAAGTGGTTCCCTGATCGACGCAAAGAATATATTTCATAATGCAAACTCCTTATCTGAAATAGATCCTGTTGAGGTTCTTATACCACTCATTATCTATCGCATCGAAATCTTCTTTTGTGAACCTGACGACCCAGTTGCCTGAAGGCGTTCCCGGGACATTCATTCTGGTGTCGCCGCCGTAACCGAGCATATCCTGGATGGGGATGATCGTGACGTCCGCATGGCTCATCCAAAGCGTTCTGATAATGGCCCTGCACGAACCGCTGTGCGTGCCGCCGTCGCCCCAGTTGTCGCCAGTAAAACCGCAATACTCAAGGCAGGTCTTTCTGACTTCCTCAGGACTGTCCCAAAGCCAGCCGAGAAGGGTGTTGTTATCGTGCGTGCCGGTATATGCGACGCAGTTATTGTCAAAGTTATGAGGCAGGAACGAACTGTTGTCTCCGGGATAGAACGCAAATTCCATAACGCGCATTCCCGGGATCCCGACCTTGCCCATGAACTCTGCCAGATCAGGCGTTACCTCGCCCAGATCTTCCGCGATGAGGCGCGATCTGTCCTTGAACTTCTTATCGTATTCGTCGAAGAAATCGAGTCCCGGACCCGGTATCCATTTTCCGTCCCTGGCAGTCTCTGCATTGGCATCGATCTCACAGTAAGAAGAGAACGCGCGGAAGTGATCGATCCTTAAGTAATCGAAGAGTTTGAAATTGTCTTCAAGTCTGCTCATCCACCATGCATAGTGGTCTTCCTTCATCTTCTTCCAATCGTATATGGGGTTGCCCCAGAGCTGACCGTCAGCGCAGAAATAATCCGGGGGTACGCCTGCCACGCTCTCGAAAACGAGTGCTTCCGGCTTGGGTTTCCTGGGTTCCTTCAAAGGCTCTCCGTTCGCGTCCTTGTCACCTTTTTCCAAAGCTTTTCTGTACTTGTCCATTGCCTTCTCAAAGTCTTTCAGGACCTTGTTGGTCTTGGCAGATGAAGCCATCTTGAAAAGATCCCTGCTTGCCCAGACATCGGCGGAATCGCCCGAGACATAGAACGGAATATCACCGATTATCGAAATGCCCAGATCGTTGATCTCCTTCTTTATCTGTGACCATTCATCGAAAAAGAGATACTGGACAAAACCGTGATATCTGTAGTTCGTATTGTTCTTGAGTTCTGCCACTGCAGCCTTGTCGTAATTCTTGAGCCTTGCGTCAGACCATTCCCACCATGGCTTTCCGAAGTCCGCATCCTTTACCGTCTGGTATGCGGCCACATCCTGAGCCCACTTGTTGTCCTTTAAGAACTTGTCCGTTTTTGAAAGAAGATCTTTATCAGCGCGCTCAAAAGCCTTTCTTAAGAGCTCGTCCCTGTTAGTCCTCAGGAAATCGTAGTCGATCCTCCATTTATTCTGGGTATATTCGGCCTGTTGCACTTCTGCAGGTGTGAGAAGCCCTCTGCTCTCAAGTCTCCTCGGATCGATAAAGAGCCAGTTGCCGGCAAATGCCGAGAAGCTCTGATATGGGGAATTGCCCATTCCCGGATACGAGAAAGGCAGTACCTGCCAGTATTTCATTCCCTGAGAAGCGAGCTGCTTAGCAAAGTCTACCGCCTCCTGTCCCATCACGCCCGTACCGAACGGTCCCGGGAGTGAGCTGATGTGCATCAAAACGCCTCCACCACGTCTCATTATTTGTAATTCCTCTTTTTCTTATATATAATTACTTGTCTCCTGAAAGGAGACTATTACGTTATTATACATTTATTGAGGTCAAAATGAATTACTCGACTGTTGATGAGATAAAAAGACGCCGCACATTCGCGATAATATCGCACCCGGACGCCGGTAAGACCACGATTACGGAGAAACTTCTCCTCTACGGAGGAGCTATCCACCAGGCAGGCTCGGTAAAGGCGCGCAAGGCTGCACGTCATGCCACTTCTGACTGGATGGAGATCGAGAAAAAGCGTGGTATCTCCGTAACGTCATCAGTAATGCAGTTTGAATACGACGGCTGCCACATCAACATCCTCGATACCCCCGGTCACCAGGACTTCTCGGAAGACACATACAGAACGCTCTGTGCTGCAGACTCCGCGGTAATGGTGCTCGACGGCGCGAAAGGTGTCGAGGCCCAGACCATCAAACTTTTCCAGGTATGCCGCAGACGCGGTATCCCGATCTTCACGTTTATAAACAAGATGGACCGTGCAGCCAAGAATCCTTTCGACCTCATGGACGAACTCGAGAAGGTATTGGGCATCAGATCAGTCCCAATAAACTGGCCTATCGGCACGGACGGTGACTTTGAAGGCGTATACGAGAGAGAGACACGCAACGTCCTTCTCTTCGACCGTGAGAACAACGATCACGGTGCATCGATGGTTACCCAGAGCGTATCGGGCATCGACGATCCCAAACTCGATGAGATGCTCATGCCGGGTCACCTTGAAACATTAAGAAATGACATTGAACTTCTTGATATGGCAGGAGACGAGCTCGATATGGACAAGGTCCTCAAAGGTGAGCTCACACCCGTATTCTTCGGTTCCGCCATCACAAACTTCGGTGTTGAACCGTTCCTTAGGCACTTCCTCAAGATGAGCCCGGGACCTGCTCCCCACCACACGACGGACGGCACGGTAGAGCCCGAGGATACGATGTTCTCAGGCTTCGTGTTCAAGATCCAGGCAAACATGGATCCTTCACACAGAGACCGTATGGCATTCATCCGCATCTGCTCCGGCCAGTATGAGAAGAACATGACAGTCAATCTCATGCGCACCGGCAAAAAGATCACGCTTGCCCAGCCCCAGCAGTTCATGGCACAGGACAGGGCCATCACCGAAGAGGCTTATGCAGGCGACATCATTGGCATCTTCGATCCCGGTAACTTCAGGATCGGCGATACGATCATTTCCACAAACCGCAAATTCGAGTTTGATCCGATCCCTGTTTTCGCACCCGAGAATTTTGCACGTGTCGAACCCAAGGATTCAATGAAGAGAAAACAATTCCTCAAGGGCATTGAACAGCTCTCGCAGGAAGGTGCCGTCCAGCTCTACAAGCAGCCGAACATCGGCACTGAGACATACGTTATGGGTGTGGTCGGCATCCTGCAGTTCGACGTGCTGGAATACAGACTCAAATCAGAATATAACGTCGACATCGTAAGGACTGCACTTCCTTACCGCCTCGCGCGCTGGGCGAAGTCGGAAGTCGAGGGATTCGATCCCAAGGAACTTACACTTACCTCGACTTCGCTTCTCGTTCTCGACAGGGACGATGCACCCGTGGTTCTTTTTGAATCCGAATGGGCTGTCGACTGGGCTGTCGATCACAATGAGAAGATGAAACTTTCATTCGAGAACATCAATTCAAAGTAACCCGTTCACCGATATAAACGGGACCAAACACTATTTCCAACAAAAGTTAAGGGGCTGACTCATCGCTTTGAGTCAGCCCCCTATTAATTCAGCATTCAGCGCTCAGTGCGCTAAGTCTATTATACGGAATAACGGTTCTTGCAAACGCCGTTTGTACCGAAATCGTAGACCCTGCCGTTGTCCTTATAAAGACCGGTTACCATGTAATAAGCGCCTACTAAAATAGCATTGTTATTATTATTGTTGCTCTTATAAGCGAAATAATAATCCTTGCCGTCGATCCTTCTCCAGCCTGAACTGGTAATGAGCGAACCGGTCTTCTTATCAGCATAGAGGTATCCGTATTCAGTCTTTATCCAACCGAACTGCTGAACTCCGTTATTTCCGAAATAATACTGAGCTCCGTCGATATAGCTCATACCTGTGTACATACTAGGCGCTCCGTAGCTGCCGAGGCCAAAGTAATACCATTTGCCTTCGATCTGCTGCCAGCCGGTAACAAGTCTGCCGGCACTGTTGCTGTAGTACCAGGTTGAAGTGGAAGGTCCTCCGTAATAGCTGTAAGAGGAGCTGTTCTTGACTTCTATCCAGCCGTTGCTGACCATGGCACAGGTTTCCGTATCAAAGTAATAATAGTCGCCCTTGATATTGCATGTACCACGCATTGCGCAGGGGTCATAGTCTTCATTCTCATTAAAGTAATAATACTTTCCTTTGATCTTCTGCCAGCCTCTGACAGCCTTTCCTGTACTGTCAAAATAGTACCAGTCGCCGACATTATATGTCTTGCCTTCAAAAACATACTGATAATCATTATACCAGCCGGTGATCATTGCACCCTTTTCATCGAAGGCATAGTATTTACCTGCGATCTCCTGAAGACCGTAAACCATTTTCGGAGGATAGTACATCGCATAATAGGAGTCTTCCGGGACATAGAAAAAGTAATACTTTCCGCCGTCCTTGAACCAGCCTGTAACCGCTCTTCCGTTGCTGTCAAAATAGTACCAGTTGTTATCTACATCCTGCCATCCTGTCCTCATAATGCCGTTGTTTCCGAAATAGAACCAGTGATTATTCAAATACTGGAAACCTGTATACATATAAGGGTTGCCGCTTTCACGGAAATAATACCAGGCACCTTCGATCTTCTGCCAGCCGCTTACCGACTTGCCCTTCGAATTGAAGTAATACCAGTCATCGTTGTATTCGATCCAGCCGGTCTTCATCTTGCCGTTATGATCAAAGAAGAAATAGCAGCCATACTTGCTGTCTTTATAAAGTCCGACAGTCATCGCACCGGTGTTGGTGTTAAAGTAATACCACTCTTTTCCGATCTCCTGCCAGCCTGTGAGTTTTACGTCATTCTTGTAGTAATACCAGACGCTGCCGTTCTGTACCCATCCGTTCTGTGCATTGGATACCACATCAGTAACGGTATCCTCCTCGATCTCGAATGAAACTATCTCATCTGTGACCTCGGCAGAGATATCTTCTTCATCTTCTGCAACGGTGACTTCAACTTCTGCGTCTTCATCAATTGCTGCCGTTTCTTCAACAACAGCATCTTCTACAGTTACAGCATCAGCTTCAACTTCCTCGTCATCAATGATCTCTTCATCCTCTTCGGCGATGGCAGTCTCGCTGGTCACACCAGTGTCGATGTCCTGAACTTCAGCATCTTCCTCAGACGCTGCAATATCTTCAACAGCATCGGTCAGTTCAACGTCCGAGTCGGCTGCCTGCACTTCATCGGCCAGAGCAGCACATCCGAGGGTGAACACTGTGGCACAAGCTACCGTGACACATACCAGATGCTTTATATCTGTTTGTTTTTTCATGGAGTACCTCCTGTTTGATTATGATGGAAACACCGGACCGTCAACCCTTGGGTGCATTACGGCAAACACCGTCTGTACCGAAGTAATACATTGTCCCGTTAATCGTCTTGTAGCCGGTTGTCATATAGTAATAATCGAAATAATAGTCTTTTCCGCCTATCGTCTGCCAACCTCTGGCAAGTTCGCCCTTGCTGTTGGCATACATATATGTACCGGAAATCTTTATCCAGCCGGTCTTCATTACGCCATCGTCACCAAGGTAATATCCTTTTTCTGTTTCAGAGTCTGTAAATATACCGGTCATCATATAAGGGTAATCGTTCGAGTAGTCACCTTTATAGAAATAATACCATTTCCCGCTGATCTTCTGCCAACCGGTATATGCTGCACCGTTCTTTTTGAAATAAGCCCATTGCGGCATATCATCATAATAATATGAAACCAGCTTCCAACCGCCGTTGAACATAGCACATGTTTCAGTATCAAAGAAATACCACTTGCCGTCTATCTTCTTTAATCCTCTTGAAGCACGTGAACTGGAATTAATATCGAAGTAATACCACTCTCCGCCGATCTGCTGCCAATCCGTAAATGCCTTGCCGTCTTTACCGAAATAGTACCAGTCGCCTGAATAGATCGTCTTACCCTCGTACTCATATGTGTATGTGTTATACCAGCTGCTGGTAATCATCGCGCCGTCTGAACCAAGTCCGTAATATGCATTCGTCTCATTGTCATAAATGACGCCGGTCCTCATTGGATGCTGTCCCGATGTGTCGAAATAGTAGTATTTTCCGTCTATCTTCTGCCATCCGGAAGCAGCTTTTCCGTTATTCTTGAAGTAATAATAATAGGTAGAGCCATAACTCTGCGTCTTATACCAAGCCTTCGCCAGTGAAGCACCGTTCTTGCCGAAACAATAGTACTCACCGTCTATGTTGCAGATTCCGGTATACATATAAGGATCGCCGTTAGGATTGAAATAATACCACTTTCCGTCGATTTGAGTCCAATCCGTTGCAGCTTTTCCGGAATTGTAGAAGTAATACCACCTGTTGTTGTACTCCTGCCAGCCCTTCTGGATATCACCTTTGGGTCCGAAAAGGAAATATGCATCATATTCGGAATCTTTCTGAAGACCTAACTTCATCCTTCCGCTGTTATTGCTATCGAAGCAATACCATTTTCCGCCTATCTCCAGCCATCCGTACTGACGGGAGCCGTCCACATAGTAATACCAATAATTGTTGTAATCCTGATACCAGCCGGTTTCGGGTATATCAGCATCCGAAACAACATCTGCAACTGTTTCTTCAACATCCTCAACGATGACTGCCGTTTCGCTCTGCTGGGCGGCATCTTCGCCGTCGCCGTCGACTTCATCAGCCATTGCGAGACAGCCGAGTGAGAACACCGTGGCAGCCGTAACCGCAACACATACCAGATGCTTAATATCTGTTTGTTTTTTCATGGTCAACCTCCTAAATAATTTTGACCCGTATATTATACTTTAAAATAATAGTGCTTACCATCAGAACAGGGGACAATTCCTTGCACGAAAAAGAGGTTGCCCTCTTGTTAAAGTAGGACAACCTCTGATATTTCAATATGATTTTCTTATCAATCGGAAGGACCGGGATCATTCGAATCATCCGGATCAGCAGGGCCCGGTGCGGGAGCAGGTCCGGGTGCGGGAGCAGGAGCAGCAGGAGCAGATCCGTCTCCGAAGACTACGGGAGTTTCAGACATAAGCCTTGAATAAGCGTCATCACTCTGTGCGCCGGCATCAGTTCCGCCGGAATAGCCTTCGCCCGGATAAACGGCACCAAGATTTCCTTCTGCCACATAGATCTTCTCGAAATCAGGTCCGTCTACGGTAAGCTTGTCTATAAGTCTTTTCGCAAGACCTTCGACCGTATTGCGCTTCTCGATAAGGATCCTCTTCGTCTCCTCATAGCATGTGTCTATAATGGACTTGATCTCCTCATCGATCGCTGCTGCAGTCTGGTCGGAATAACTCTGTACCTGACCCATGGAGTATCCGAGGAATACTTCCTCGTTCTCATCGCCGAATACCATGTTGCGGAATTTCTTGGAAAGACCGTAGCGCTTTATCATATTCTTTGCGATATTGTTGCACTGCTGAAGATCGGATGCAGCACCCGTCGATACTTCTCCGAGGAAGACCTCTTCTGCGGCACGTCCGCCCAAGGTCATCTTGATGGTATCAAGGAGCATCTTCTCAGTATAGAAATCAGTGTCTTCGATAGGCTTATAAGCAGTAAAGCCGCCTGCGCTTCCGGCAGGAACGATCGTGACACGGTCGACCTTCTCAAACTCGGAAGTTGCACGGAGTACGACTGCATGTCCCGCCTCGTGATATGCAGTAAGGCGCTTAACCTTGTCGCTGAGCTTCTTGGAGTTCTTCTGGGGACCCATCTGAACTCTGAACATGGCATCGGTGATCTCCTGCATCGTGATCTCTTTTTTATTGTGGCGGGCTGTCATGAGGGCCGCTTCGTTGAGCAGGTTCTCAAGATCAGCACCCGTGAATCCGACAGTCGAAAGCGCTACCTCGTGGAGACTTACATCCTTTGCAAGAGGCTTCTTGCGCGCATGTATCTTCAGGATGGCCTCACGTGCATCGGCATCAGGCATATTTATCATGATACGTCTGTCAAAACGGCCCGGACGAAGGAGAGCGGGGTCGAGTACATCGACACGGTTTGTGGCTGCCATGACGATAACATTGGAATTGACATCAAATCCGTCCATCTCGACAAGGATCTGGTTCAGCGTCTGCTCACGCTCATCCTGACCGCCGCCGAGGCCTGCGCCTCTCTTACGGCCGACAGCATCGATCTCATCGATGAATACAACTGAGGGAGCTTCCTTCTTAGCGTCGGAAAAGAGCGATCTTACACGTGAAGCACCGACACCGACGAGCATCTCGACGAAGTCGGAACCGGAGATGTAGAAGAACTTAACTCCCGCCTCACCTGCAACGGCTCTGGCGAGCAATGTCTTACCTGTACCGGGCGCACCGTAAAGCAGAACACCCTTCGGGATCTTTGCACCGAGTTCCTGATACTTCTTCGGGTTCTTGAGAAAATCAACGATCTCCTGAAGTTCCTCTTTCTCTTCGATGGAACCTGCGACATCAGTGAATTTTACCTTGTCCTTGTTCGGATCAGAGACTCTCGCACGGTTGTTGCCGAAGCTGAAAACGCTGTTGCCGTCCCTGCTCTGTCTCGTAATGCTGAGAAACAGGACAATGACAATAATGAGCGAAGCTGCGAACATAACGATATTTACAACCAGCGACCAGTCAAATGGTTCGGAATAGTTATAACCGTCGATCTTTCCTGCAGCCTTTGCACTATCGAGCTTCAGGACCAGATCGTCAACGAACTCATAAGGGACATCCTGGGTTACCTCAACGTCAAGCCCCTCGGGATTTTTATAGATAACGGAAACCACCGTTCCCTTGATCTCGACCAGGCTGACCTTGTTGCTGTCATCTTCGATAATAGCCATTACATCAGACAGCTTTGACTTTTCCTTCTGACCGTAATTGCCTCCGAAAACGATAGTCGAGAAAGCTATCAATATGACTATCATCAGCACGTAGAAGAATAATCCTCCCCCTATCGGTCTGAAGTTTCTCTCGTTCTTATCTGACACTTCTCTTATTCCTTTCTAACGATTCTCACGTCATCAAAATCTCTATATTCGCCGTCAAGATCAAGACCGTATCCGACTATGAACTCGTCGGGGATCGTGATCCCGTTATAATCCGGCACCAGATCATTCACTCTTCTGCTGGGCTTGTCAAAAGCCGTACAGATCTTGAGGGACTTGGGCTGTCTTTCAAGGAGTTTTTCCTTAAGGAGCGCCAGTGTCCTTCCGGTATCGATAATGTCTTCGACGATCAGGACATTTCGGTCCTTTATATCGTATGACAGATCCTTCTTTATCTTGAGTTCACCCGTGGAAAACTCTCCGACATAAGAAGATACCTGCATAAAATCAACGATAACGGGCATCTCAAGACGTCTTACAAGGTCAGCTGTAAATATGAAAGCTCCCGTAAGGATACCGACGACGACCAGCGGTTCGCCTTTGTAATCGCTGTTGAGCTCGCTGCTCAAACGGTCGAGCATCTGCTCGATCTCATCATGGGATACTAATACTTCATCAGTATTGATCTTCATCTTACTGCTTCCTCTCTATCGCAAACCTGACCAGCCTGCCGGGCTCTGCACCCTCATCAGCTCTGCCTGCAATGTATCTCTCGCGGCTTACGGAGTTGGTGAAACCGACCCCGTGTCCGAAGCCGGGCAACCACAAAACTTCCCCGCCGTCCCTGATAAAAAGGACCTGTCCTCTTGCAGAGCCGGGGATCTTTAGATCGGTCATCAGGCGGTTAAGATCTTTGCCGCCTGCGGAACCGGCCTTTCTGATGTGAAGTCCGGATGCGGATCCGCTGCAGTTTCCCAATGTGAGTCTGCCTTCATGAAATGCTTCAACAGGACAAAACCACGACGAATTATTATACTCTAAATCGCCCTTATTCTCAATTATCCGCACCCTGAGTTTTAAGGCAGAATTGGGGATATCAGCACTAAAACCCTCATCAGCCTCAATGTCTTCAAGGCTGATATCAAGATCCACAGGGCCGTACGACACGAAAAAGCCCTGTTCTTCCGCGATCTTCCCCGCAAGCTCACCCATACCGCCGGCATTTACAAAAGCAAAGATATCACCATATCTGTATGCCTTCCTTCCGAACGGCATATCGATCGTAACCTCTCCCTTAACATCGCGGCCTGCAAGAAAACTGCTGTCACTTAGGTGTGTTTCCTCAAAATCTATAAGATCACCGAAAGTCTCCTGCCAAAGAAGCCTCAAGGCACGCGACTTTATCGCGGTATGAAGATCCCTTATGCCTGAAACTCTGAGAGCCGGATGATCAGATATGTTCATACGGTTAGAAATATAAGCCTCTCCGGAATATGAGCTGATGAAATCAAGATCATCACTTAAGAGTTTGTAGGTCCTGGCAAGCGGTACTGCGGGATCTTCGTTATAAAACTCTCCGATCCTCGGAAGAAAGTCATTGCGCCATGTATTACGGGTTCCGTCAGTAGTCAGGTTGGTCAAATCAGTGGCATAAGCAATGCCGCGGCTTTCCAGGAAAGCGACGAGTTCGCTCTTCTTAACACAAAGGAGCGGTCTGATAAGCCTTCCGGACCTGCTCTTTGGATTGACCATACCTTCCAGACCGGAGCCTCTGAAAAGATTCATCATCATGGTCTCAGCCACATCATCTTTATGATGAGCTATGGCAACAAAGACCTTCTGCCCGGCTTCTTTTTCAATGGATAAGGCATATTGCTCAAAAGCCTCATACCTGAGGACTCTTCCTGCGGTCTCATCTGAAATTCGGTTCATTTTTGCAAAACAGGCACAGTCAAAATCGATGACCTTAAGACCTACACCGAGTTTTCCGCACAGCTGTCTTACCTGCTCTGCTTCCTCATCGCAGACACCGGGTCTCAGATGGTGATTGCAGTGAAATGCGCAGATCTCCGCTTTGAGATCCCCACGGGCCTTCAATTCCTTAAGAATGGTCAGGAGTGCAACCGAATCGGGTCCCCCGGACAATCCGACAATGATTGTTCCGCAATCAAAAAGTCCCCTGCTCTCTGAAAACTCAAGGACTCTGTCTAAGATCTGATCTGTCGCGGACTTTGCCTTATCGTCGTTCAAATTCCAAACCCGTCCGGGTAATCCTCACTTGCCTGCGCAAAGAATCCGCCGTCACCGTCTTCGGGCGGATAATATTCGGTGTCAGGCATATCAGGCTCCGCAATCGGCGCCTCATCCCTGGTTACGCTGTCAAAATCATAATTTTGAGCCGCTGCGTCTCCGGAAACCGTTCTTGTATAAGGACTGCTGTCCTCATCACGCGGATCGTCCTTCTTCAGTTCGATGAAGGTAGTCTTGTTCGGGATCCAGCATACGGTGTCCCTTCCGGTCTTGCCGTGACGGTTCTTTGACAGATATATATATGCAGTCTTCGGATCGTTCTTATCCGAAACGACCGGCTGCTGCTTGTTTTCATTATCAGATGTGTTTTCTTCGTCGTCTTTTTTCTTATAGTAGTCGGGTCTGTCGATAAACATTACCGTATCGGCATCCTGCTCGATGGCACCCGAATCTCTCAGGTCGGAGAGCTGCGGCGTATGGTCGTCTCTCTGTGCGGCGCCTCTTGAAAGCTGTGAAAGTGCGATGATCGGAATGCCAAAGTCCTTCGCAAGGATCTTCAGAGATCTCGAGATGGCGGTGATCTCCTCATTACGGGATCTTCCTCCCGAACCAGGCATCGTCATGAGCTGGAGATAGTCAACGATAACAAGTCTCGGCTTCGTCTTTTCATTTGCATTGAGCTGTGTAAGCTTTGACTTCATCGAGACCGGATTCGTATCGGAATTGTCATCGATATAGATCGGGAATTCCGACAGTTTAGCGAGAGCATTCGATATCTGCTGCTTGTCGTTCTCATCCATCTTCCTTGAATATATGATCTCGTTTACCGATTTGTTCATGGAAGAGGACATAAGTCTCTGCGCGATCTCCTGCTTGCTCATCTCCAAAGAGAATATGGCAACGGGATTCTGGTTTGCAGCAACATTTGCAGCCATGTTGATGGCCAATGCGGTCTTACCCATGGCAGGGCGCGCTGCAAGGATATTGAGTGAGCCCGGCCTTAATCCGCCGAGCATCTTGTCGAGTCTGTCAAAACCGAGTTTTACCTTTCCTCCGCCTTCTTCGTCGCGGAGTTCGTTGGTAATCTCGGTAACAGTATATTTAAGTATCTCGGAAAGACCTTCGAAGCCTTTTGTCTCACCCGGACCTTTAAGTCTGGATATCTCATTGACCGCGTAATCAACGGCTTCATTCGCACGGAGCTGACCGGTAAGAGTCTTTGCCTTTATGTCATCGACAGCCTTAAGGAGTTTTGCCCTGTCGCTCCTCTCCCTTATCGCCTCGATATAACTCATAAGTGCAGACTGAACGGCGGTCTTATCGCCTACGCGGTAGAAATATCTCTGACCGCCGGCTTTCTCGGCAAGACCCCTTCTCTCAAGTTCGGAAAAAACGGTGATCCTGTCTATCTGGGCATTATCAAGGAACATGTCGATGATGACGCCGTATATCACTCTGTTGCGTGAATCCGTAAAATCAGCCTCGGTGAGCTTGTTCTCGACAGTCTTGATGACCACCTCATTGTTACGCATGCAAAGCGCGAGGAGAGCCATCTCGACTTCCACTTCACCATTGGCGTCTGCTGCCTGGTCGATCAGATTATTAAGATAATCGAGCTCGTCAGCCATATGCCGTATCAGGCCTTCCCGGCGTCCGTAACGACTTCAACATTGATATCTGCGGATACCTGCGGATGGAGCTTGATCCTGGTCTTAAACAGACCGGTATTCTTGATAGGTGTTGATATAACGACCTTTTTCTTGTCAACATCAAAGCCTTCCTTCTTGAGGCTGTCGGAAATATCCTGAGCCGTTACCGCACCGTAGAGCCTGCCGTCTGCACCGCCTCTTGCGGTAACCCTGAAGATCTTGCCGTCGAGGATCTTTTTTGTTTCCTGTGCGGCTATAAGAGCCCTTCTCTCGTGCTCGGCCTTTGCGCCTGTCTGGAGCTTAACTTCGTTGAGATTGGCGGAAGTAGCTTCCTTCGCGAGACCCTTCTTAAAGAGGAAATTCCTCGCATAACCGTCGCTGACATTAACGACCTCATTGGCCTTGCCGACATTCTTGACATCCGAAAGAAGTATGACCTTCATAAAAACCTCCGCATATACCCTATATCTTTTACTAAAACAATCGGGCAATCTCCGTAAGACATATTATATGCCCCGGGGAGAGCCCGACTGATATTAAACTTTATTAATTATAGCGTAGCTTCTGTGATTTTTGTCAAATCACGGCCGCTATTGTCCCAAAAACAGTTTACTGAACCGTATAGGGCAAGATAGCAACCTGACGTGCACGCTTGATAGCTGTAGTAAGCTCACGCTGATGGATAGCGCATGTGCCTGTCATTCTCTTGGGAAGGATCTTGCCGTTCTCGGTAATATACTTCTTGAGTGTGACATCATCCATAAAATCAATGGACTCAACCTTGTTGGCACAGAAGGTGCAAACCTTCCTGCGTGTTCTTCTCTGCTTCATTCCGCCGGCAAAATCTCTACCACCGGCTCTGGGTGCTCTGTTCTCTGCCATTTGAGTGATCTCCTTCACAAATTAAATCTCAAAGGGAAGCTCACCGGACTGACCTTCTTCAAAACCGCCGGAAACAGGTGCATCGATCTGCATATTGGGAGCAGTGGGAGCACTTGCAGCAACGGAATCTGCTGAAGGCGGATTGAAAGATTGTGTAGGTACGGGAGAAGCGGGCTCGGGACGGTATACGTCACCGGCAGGTGCTCCTGCGGATTCTACAAACTCGGCCTCATCGATAACAACTTCAGTAATAAACTTCTTCTGTCCACTCTGATCGTCGTAACTTCTGGTCTGAATGCTTCCGACCAGACCGATGCGGTTGCCTTTACGGAAATACTTCTGAATGAAGACTGCAGTCTGACGCCATGCAACACAGTTGATGAAATCAGCCTGTCTCTGACCGTTCTGGTCCTTGAAGCGTCTGTCTACCGCAACTGTGAAGTTGCAGAACTGTGTCTGATTGGTAGTCAGCTTGATTTCCGGGTCCTTTGTGAGTCTTCCGACTAATTCTACTTTGTTCATTTACTGTTACCTTCCTGTCTAAAGTGATTACTCACCGACACGAACAATGAGATAACGGATAACGCCATCGGTAATCTTGAGAACACGCTCAAGTTCCTTGGGGAAATCGCTATCGGCAGTAAATACTGTCTGAACATAGTAGCCGTTCTTCTGACCTTCAATCTCGTAAGCGAGCTCACGTGTGCCGATCGTATCGAATGCATCAATGGTAGCAGCTGATTCGATCTTAGCCTTGATTGTGTCAGTAAGAGAAGCAATACCCTCTTCACCAGCAGCGGTGCTGAGGATTGTGATCAAACGATATTGGTTTGCCATGTTTTTCACCTCCTTCTGGACTTTACGGTCCGGCATCAAAACCGGACAAGGATACCGCCCTAAATATAAGCGGCAACGTGAAGAATAACACAGCACGAGAGCCAAAGTCAAGCATTTACTTAAGCCGCGGGCTGTTCTCACCGTTCATGTCCTGCCTGAATCTTACAAGGGAGATTCTAGCAACCCCAAAATCAAAATTCTACCCTTTCAGAGCAGATTGAGACTATTTAGGGGGGTGTGAGACTAGTCTCAATTTTATTTTGTCCCAAAAAGTCAGATCCTCGATGCTCCGAGTTCCTTTAATACGTAAGGAAACAGCAATTCGAGCCAGGCATTAAGAGCTTTGGCCGTGTGAAGAAAAGTTTCGTAATTTTCACCGGAAGGGTCCGGAACGGATATTGACATTATCCTTCCGGAGGAATCTTTCATGACAAGACCGTTCGCTGCAGCGAATGTCGAGAGCGAGAAAACCTTGTCCTTTATCTCCGGAAACGCCTTGATGATGCTGAATGCCTGTTCATCCCTTACGGTCAGTATAAGATCGTTGTCGTCATAGACCGAAGGATTTGCCCTTCTTGACTCAACGGAACCAAGGCCGAAGCCCGTGAGTTCCTTTACTGCCTTGTCCATAAGAGCATCAGGTTCCATTCCCGACATAGCCGTCAGACCGGCGGATTCACAATAGATCTCGAAGCCTGTATCGGCGGCTCTGCTTGATATATAAGGTTCATTTTTCTCTATCAGACGCCTCATCAGCGATTCACAGCATGCAGAAAGTGAAGTATTGTTGTCATCTATGAAAAGTACGGATGCCGTGACCGTGTCCTTAAATGCATCGATCGCCAAAGGAAGCCTCCCGGGTCTTGCCGGAGCAGGCATTCCGGGTGTCAGTTCCTCTTTCTTGCCGGCTGCCTTACCAAGCCTGTTCATATATGCAACAGACAGGCCTTCGCCATCAAAGCCCTGGGCAAGTATGACATCCACCTCTTGAACATCAAGGAACCTCAGTCCCTCGAAGAGCCCGTGCGAAGCATATGAAACATCAACGGCGGGCCCGTAAACACAGAACTCCGTATGTGCGGATAAGATCCTGTCATCGAGCTTTTCGTATACAGCCCTGATCTCCTTACCGCAGTACAGACCTATCCTCGCAAACGGGTTTTTGGCGAGGATCTCCCTGGATCTCAGGATAAAAGGCGAAGCGATATTGACCAGTTCTTTTGCCTCTTCATCGGTCAGCGTCTTAAGATCCGCAACGGTAAAGACCGAATTCCCGATCTTTCCGTCTGTTCCCTGGGCATCGTCACCCAGGATCTTCGTTCCTTCAGGAAGACTCATTATCTCAACCTGTGCGAAGGGAGCGTAATGGCGGTATTTCATACCCGGTGATCTCGGTTTTTCCGCATCCCCGGAAGCCTTGCAAACAGAGGCTGTCTCAATTTTCAAGGCCTTTTCTATATCATTTTTTGTAACTGCTCCGGGTCTGAGTATTACAGGCAAAGTTCCGGTACAGTCGACTACCGTGGATTCCAGGCCGAATTCCGAATCGCCGCCGTCTATTACCGCATATATATAACCGTCCATGTCCTCAAGGACGGATCTGGCATTTGTGGGTGAAGGTCTTCCGGACAGATTAGCCGATGGAGCCGCAACAGGCACACCCGCATATTTGAGGAACTTATTTGCTGTGGGATCTGAAGGCATCCTGACTCCGACCGTATCAAGTCCGGCCGTGGTCTGGTCGGAGATGATATCAGACTTCTTCATTACGAGCGTTATCGGCCCCGGCATGAATTCATCGATAAGCTTCTGTGCGAGCGGAGTTATCCCGGAAACGATCTCCTTTATCTGTTCTTTGTCTCCGACATGGCATATGAGCGGATTGTCGGCAGGACGCCCCTTTGCCTCGAACACTCTCTTCACGGCTTCGCCGTCCCTCGCGTCACAGCCGAGTCCGTATACGGTTTCCGTCGGGAAGCCTACAACCTCACCGTTCCTTATATGCTCGGCAGCCTCTTTTATCGCGCTGTCATCACCTGAACCGATCAGTAATGTTTTCTTATATCTTTTCGTGCGTTCCATATGACCCCCGCTAATCAATCTTCGCTGCTTCCGGCATTTTCCGCTGCCTGTGCCAGTGTCAGCGCGTCCACTATCTCGTCAAGATCACCTGCAAGGATCTGGTCGAGCTTATAGAGCGTCAGTCCGATCCTGTGATCCGTAACTCTTCCCTGATGGTAATTGTATGTTCTGATCCTTTCGGAACGGTCACCCGTACCGACCTGGGATTTTCTCTCATCATTATGCCTGTCGGCATCGGCCTGTTGTGCTATCGCCCACAGGCGCGACTGAAGGACTTCCAGTGCCTTCTCTTTGTTCTGGATCTGAGATCTCTCATCCTGACACGTAACTACCATGCCTGTCGGAAGATGTGTGATCCTGATCGCAGAGGACGTCTTGTTGATATGCTGACCGCCTGCGCCGGAAGACCTGAACCTGTCTATCTTAAGATCGGACGGATTGATCTCGACATCCGTCGGCTCCGCTTTCGGGAGCACCGCAACCGTGGCGGTCGAAGTGTGAACTCTTCCACCCGATTCCGTAACAGGCACTCTCTGCACCCTGTGGACACCGCTCTCGAATTTCATCCTCGAAAACACTCTCGGTCCGTCGATCTCGGCTACTATTTCCTTGTAACCTCCAAGCTCCGTAGGACTTGCATCGACAATGCTTACATCAAAGCCTTTGATAGCAGCATACCCCTTATACATCTTCATAAGATCTGACGCAAAGAGTGCGGATTCCTCTCCTCCGGCACCTGCCCTTATCTCGAGTATTACCGATCTGGAATCTCTCGGATCCCCGGGAGTCAGATATATCATCAGTTCCTTTTCAAGCGAGTTCAGCCTGTCTTTTGCATCAGCCAGTTCTGCATTGGCGAGGCTGCGCATCTCATCGTCTCCTCCGAGATCACCATTCTCCAAAAGGTCCAGTATGCCCTGGATCTCTTTCTCACAGGCTTCATAGCTCCTGATTGCCTCTACCTGAGGATTAAGAACAGCCAATTCCTTTGAATATTTAGTATATTCCTCCGGACGTGAAGCAACCGCCGGATCACTCAGGGTTCCGGTCAGTTCCTCATATTTAGCCTTGATCAGGTCTGTCTTACTCTTATCTATTGACATGGTCTTATATATTAAAACATTAAAATATTATTTTCCAACTAATCAGGACAAAGATTACGGGCTGCCTCTTGCTCTGAGACAGCCCGTCCTTCTAAACAGACTTTAATGCATTACGCCTGAGGTGTCTGCGGCGGCTGAGGTGCAACCGTTGCAGCCGGCGCAGCAGGTGCTGCGGGAACAGCAGGCTGTGCGGGTGCGACATTTGTAAGCACCTCATACTCGAGCTTGTGCCTCAAAGGCTTCTGGCAGCGCGGGCAATAAACGAATCCGTGAGGATACCATGCCCTGTGACCGAGATCATAAGTATGGTAATCGAATTCATAATAGCAGTACTCGCATCTGCAGTGAAAAGTCGGATTGTATTCCGTGTATCCCGGAACAGGATACGGATTTACTACTCCGGAATTCTGGATCCACGGCCTTGCCTGTGTTCCGGGAACCGGCTGCTGAGCTGCAACCGGAGCGGCAACAGGAGCTGCTGCAGCTGCTGCAGGTGCTGCAGCGGGCGCGGATGCCGGTGCGCCTTCCTGCAGGGTGCGGAAATCAAAACCGCACTTCATGCAGAAATTCGCGTCATCTGCGACCTGTGTTCCGCATCTGGGGCAAAATTTACTCATTGATCATTCCTCCTCTTATTCCATATTCGAAGCAACTAAGTAATTATAAATCGTTTGTAATATAAAGGTCAAATTTGAGGAACCATCAATGCCTTATCTTCAGGTTACATCCCGAACCATCGAAAAAGCGTCCGGGCATATACCCGAACGCTTTGACAATAATTATATTTATAAGATCAGCCGTTGAAAGAGATACCGGCTTTTACAAAATCCACTGTACCGTCATTATAAGCACTGTTGATCAGATTATCGGCAATGGCGGACGGAACGCTGATCCCGGAACTCCATTTCTTCTGACCTGAATAAATATAGATATGGGAATCCTTCTTATCATAGGTCACCATGTCTGCTCCGAGCACACCTGTCTGCTCGCTTCCGGCAACCGAAAAGTTGAATTTAACTTTGATCATCTTATGTCCTCCTGTTAAAGTGATAGTCTGATTATATAATAAAATCAAAAATAAATAACAACTCTTATAGATGTTATCTGTGAAGGTTATTTTGTGTTCCTTTTCATGATACAACGAAAAAGGCTGCCTCACATATCCGGAGACAGCCTTTGGTATGGTGGATGCTACAGGACTCGAACCTGTGACCCCCTGCACGTCAAGCAGGTACTCTAGCCAGCTGAGCTAAGCATCCGTATCGAACTTTGAAAGTATACCTTGTTTTATTCTTTTTGACAATCAGTTCTTACGGTCATATTTCGAAACGTTTATTAACAAAATGTAAACGGTTTCCGTGTTCATATTTCAAAAACCATTTGTTACATAACAGGTCTTTTTATCAAATACACGAACCTTTTTACATTATCAAAGGCCTGAAAAGCCGATAACCGTGCCGTTTTCGCCCGTTTTAGCCACAACATGCACAAAAACTCGATACCGCTCTTGGCTATTCGCACAAATCGGAAGGAAATGTGGAAAATATGAACACATTATGAACGAACTGTGATATATTTGTTTCATAAGATGATAAAACAAATTGGGGAGGCGGCTTATGAGAAGGATAGGAAAAACACGTAAGGGTTTTACTCTCGTTGAGATGGTTCTGGTTATTGCGATCATCGTTATTCTTGCAGGTGTAATGGTTGTTGGCATTGGTTCTTACCTTAATAAGGCTAAGATGGCCTCTTCATCCATTTCAGCCCATAACAGTTCCGTTGAATTTGTCAATGCTGAAGTTGACAGACAGCTCGGTGCGAACGCGAACGCAAACGCAAACGGTGGCTGAATCATATAAGTTGATGTAGAGAATTGCATGCCTGTCTTAAGGGTGATCAGACATCAAAACCTCTTATCCATAAAGTGAAGCACGCAAAAAGTCTCCCTGATCTTCAGGGGGGCTTTTTGTTGGTATACTTTTTTCCGTTTCTTATTCCAAAGTGATATTAAGGACCTGCGGATTGTGATCGCTGTTTACAAATCCGAGATCCCTGATCTCATATGAATCCACCCTGATATTGGGCGAGAGTATAAATCCGTCGATGACATAATACTGAAGAGAATCCGGATCGTTTCCGGCAAGCGGCGCATATATCGATCTGCATGAAGGTATCGTCGGGTCCATGATAAACTGCCAGTCATCAGTATATTCGCCCACTTCCATAACTGCGGGCTGCCACTGCTCGGGGAACACCTTATATGGAACATTCACAGTTGAAAAGCTCTGGTTAAAGTCGCCTCCCGCGATCACATAATTGCCCTTTGCTGTCTCTTCATACAGGATATCCATGAGCATCTGAGCCTGAGCGGCTTTGCCTTCACCGTCGTCATAAGCCTCCAGGTGAAAATTAAGGAGCACTATCTCCTTTCCTCCTTCGACAGGGATCCTCGTAACAAGAAGACACCTTTTGAGATTGAAAGTCCTGACAGGCCATGAGAACGGACAAGGGAGCTGGATCCTCGTCGCCGACGTGACGGGATAGCTGCTGTAGGTTGCCACACCGGAATCGATCTTTCCCATAGGCGGGATCGGGAACGGTGCGAACTCAACCTTGAAATTGTATGCAAAAGTTCTGTTGTTATATCCCAACGGATCAAAGTATGTTGTCTGGTCTATGTGATAGCTTCTGTCACTGTCGAGATCTATCTCCTGGAACAAAAGGATATCAGGATCTTCTGCCTTAACTTCCCTGACAAAAGCATCGAGGTTTTCCCTGACTCTAGCTTCATCCGCAGGATAGACCATCTTACCGCCGTCCATAAAGAAATCTGCGTTATCGCCCAACGCGCCAAAGCCGAGATTCCACGATACGATCTTGAGAGAGTCTCCTTCCGCAAGATGCTTCGCCTCACCGTCTAAAGCCTTAACTGCAACAACCTCGGTGTCCTCAGGTCTGTATTCGACCGCAGTAAGCCAGATCAGCAGAACCGCCAGAAGCACCACGATCACCAGAACTATTGCAAGCAATACTTTAAGGATCCCTTTTACAACCTTCATATGATCTCCTCTTGGGCCACCCATGCCCCTTTATTCATAAAGAAAATAATATAAAAGTACCAAATAAAATCAAGTATGATACGCTGATGAGGAAATCATCCCATGGTCCGGTGTCAGACAGCAAAAAAAGTCGGGAAAGCAGAATAACCGATGGAATACAATATGCTCACAAGGAGGTGAGCCGATGGATGAACAAAGAACAGCAGTACGCAAAATGCAGGATTATATAAATGAGCATATCACCGAAGACATTGATATGGCAGATCTTGCAAGGGCGGCTTCTTTTTCTCCATGGTACGCAAGAAAGCTCTTCATCAAGCATCTCAACATGACACCGGCTGTTTACATCAGGCGCCTTAAACTGTCGAAATCAGCTCTGAGACTGCGGGATGAGGATTGTCAGATCCTTGATCTGGCGTTGGATATGGGATTCGGAAGTGTCGACGGATATCAGCGCGCGTTCAGACGTGAATTCGGCGTAAATCCGAAGGAGTACTCCACCAGTCCTGTCCCAATCTGGCTCTTCACACCTTCTTTCATCATCGATAAAGAAAGGCAGACAAACAATATGAGCGATATCAGAAACGTATTTATCCAGGTTGTCGAAAAGCCCGCACGAAAGGTCATAATCAAAAGAGGCATAAATGCCACAGAATACTGGAGCTACTGCAAGGAAGTCGGATGTGATGTATGGGGACTTCTGACCAGCATCAGATCCATAAGCGGTGAGCCCGTTTGCCTCTGGCTTCCGGAGCATCTCAGAAAACCCGTCACGAATGAATATGTTCAGGGCGTTGAGGTTGAGACCGGTTACACGGGTACAGTACCCGAGGGTTTTGAGATCATCGATCTTCATGCCTCAACTTATCTTCTCTTCAGAGGCGAGCCATTCAAAGAGGAAGATTATGAATCAGCCATAACGGAGATCTGGGATGCCGAGAAAAAATATGATCCCGCTTTCATCGGATACAGATGGGATGACAGCAATCCCAGGATCCAGCTCGAACCAGTCGGAGAAAGAGGTTATATCGAACTTGTTCCCGTAAAGAAGATCTGATCCGAAAATTCTTAACCGCATACAAAAAGGCTGCAAGGACTTCAAATGCCCTGCAGCCTTTATTTCTTTCATACCAAATGTTAAGCCTTACTTGCTTCTGTCTTCACAGTATCCGCAGTTCTGGCACATGCATATATTCTCGACTCTGTTAAAACTGACTGATTCAGAGTGGCATACCGGACACACATCGAACGGCTTTTCTGCCACTTCTTTTTGCTCAGACATATTATCGATAACTGCTTTCATCATCGCGCCTGTTCTCGACCCCTTTATGCGCACCGGAGTTGTCGGCAGCCTCGGGCTTAAGCCTCCCGTTACGTTGTCAAGCTGTTCATTATCAAGTTCGTTATTCTTATCTGTGTCATTCATATTCTCTTCCTCATTCACTATATGGTTGTTCAGGTTCCATATTTAGATTATACAATCAGTCCTTGTTTAAAATGCGTATTTCCTGTGAATACTTTTCGAACTTACACTTTCCATGCGCGGCAAAAACAAACCCCCGAAGCGGAAACTCCGGGGGGATCATTTCATATAACTTGATGATTAAACTACCACATCACTTCAGGGTACTCGATCACTCTTTGGACTGTGCCTATCTCAGACTTTACATCTGAATAACAGGATGCCACTACACCTTTGTCAGGAAGAACATGTACATAAGTGTTGTTGCCGACATAGATACCGCAATGCTCCATCACGCCGTCATGATCCTTATCGAAACAGATAATATCGCCGTCAAAGACATCATCAGGGTCGATCTCCATACCGCATTGAGCCAGTTCCGAGATATCGTGAGGAAGACCTAAAGAACAATCCTCCTTATAGATGTACACGATGAGTCCGGCATCATCAAAACCAGTTTCAAATTCACCGCCGGCTTCATACGGACAGCCGACAAGATTTTTAGCAAACCAGGAAATGAGGATAGAAGAATCAACCGTGTAAAGGTTTACATCGCTGCACAATCTTCCATTAACGTAATTGCCAGAATCTGTCTTATACCAACCGTTATCAGTTACGTCAACAACTACGATCGGAGTACCGCCCGGATAAGAATCTGCAGAAGGATAATCATCGCCGGGACCCGTTCTTGCACTAATCCAATCCGCATTTGCATATACAGTCACTGATTGGAGACCGTTTAAAGATTTCAGCATATACTTCTCAGCATATTCCATTTCAGTCACAGTTTTGATCGCTGCGTATTCATTCTCAGTCACACTTTTGATCGATCCTTGTTCTGTGGTGTCTGTTGCATCTCCGTCTTTATCTTTTGAATTCAGGCTGCATGCGGCTCCGACAAATAACATTGCAGCTGTTATCATTACCGCCGTGATCTTATGCCCTTCTTTATAATGAATAATGTTTTTCACTCTCTTTGTAACCTCCACTTTGCTGAAGGAATTCCTACTGAATCCCAATGGTGTTACCAGATATCTTTTGGTGTTGCTCTTCCTGGCATATGCTACAATCGACATTGTGTATGCCTGCTTAACATCAGCATCCATATTTGCAACAACGCTTTCATCGCAGCTCATCTCTATATCCTGCTCGAAAAGAACATACGCCAGCCACACAAGAGGATTGAACCAATGAACTGCAACCACAGCCATACCTATGATCTTACTGATCCAGTCGCCGTGTTTTATATGTGTTCTCTCATGCTTAAGGATATATTCTCTCTCATTGTTATTGAGAACGTCAGGCAAATATATCCCGGGCACAAACAAGCCAAACACAAAAGGCGCCGTAACCTTATCAGATTCATATATGTTCTTTCCGATCTTTTTGGCATCCTTAAGTCTTCTCTTAAGATCGATATAACGAACCGAACAGTAACCTGTTATTACTGCGGTTCCGGTCAGCCAGACGATTGCAAGCACCGTCCCTATATCCGGTAGTTTTCCTGCATTTGCATAAGCTACGGCCGGTATCTCCGTTCCGGTATTTTTAACCGGTTCGACGATCTTGATACCGTCTTGTGAAACAGCGTCCGTTGTTGCCTTTCCGGCATCAACGTTGTCAGGCAGCGCTGCTTCAGAAACCTCTGCAGTTGCAGTATCGGTTTGAGTCATTTCCGGAAGATAATTGAAAATGCTTATACCTGATTCGATGTTTATCGGAAGCAATAACCGTATCGCCACCACAGCCCAAAGGATCATGATGAATCTCTTGGAACGTTTGCGCAGAAGAAATCTGAAAAGAATGGTAATGAGGATCACCACGCTTCCCATGAGGGACATCTCAACTATTTTCTGGAAAAGATCTCCCATCATTGTCCTCCCTTAAGATTATCATTGATGAGCTTCATCAGAGCATCCGCATCTTCATCGCTCAATGTCCGGTTATTGCCCAGGAAAGCAGCCACAAACTTCGGCAATGATCCGGAAAAACTCTCATTAACGATCTGATTGCTCTCCGATATCAATACTTTTTCCTTTGGAATAAGCACACTGACGACAGAATCTTCATTCTTGACGAAACCTTTTGCGATAAGCTTACGAAGAACAGTATATGTAGTTGATTTATTCCAATTGATCTTATCGCCCGCAAGCTTCACCAATCTGCCTGACTCAACAGGTGCTTCCTGCCAGATAATCTCCATCAGTCTTTTTTCAGCTTCAAACAATATCAGTTCTTCCATGTAACTTACCTCGAACAAATTAGGTTTATTGCATTAAACCTGCGGTTAGTTTATCACGATAAACCAGCACTGTCAAGAAAACACAAAGGCATATTCAAATCAAATAGCGTTAACCAAACGTTGACCAATGTTGCCCAAGTGTTACCAAAAACGGGGATATAAACGGGACAGGAACCTTTTTCGGGCAAATGAAAAACCCTCGAAACACATTGTTTTCAAGGGTTTCATCTTATGGAGCCATTTGTGGGACTCGAACCCACGACCTGCTGATTACAAATGGATTCCCCCACAATTTATAACTTTTCAAAAACTAACGCAAAGCCTTGATTTTATTGGGTTTGCGGGGTGTTATCTGAACATATGTTCACGCACTTTTTTGTATCTTTTTGGAAAAACGTTAACCAAACGTTAACCAAATTCACCTCTTTTTTCTTCGTTTAATTAAGCCACTCAAACTGTCTACCGCTCTCGCCTTTGCTTCGTCTTGAGGGTTGGCATATACATTCATAACAAGAGCCGGAGAACTGTGTCCTAAAAGTGCCGCTGTCGTTCTTGCATCCGTACCATTTGCAATCAATAAGCTGGCAAAAGTATGTCGCAATCCATGAACTGTAACTCTTGGCAGATCACACCATTTCAAAAACTTTGTCAGCCATTTTCTTAAAGTACTATCGAAAATTGGTTTCCCGTTCCACGATGTAAACAACCGAGCTTCCTCACCGGGATTACCCTCATACACGGATCCCAGGTCTTTTATCACTTTCCTCTGCCAGATCTTATATTTGACCAGCTCATTAACCATATCCTGAGATATCGGTATATCTCGAACTGATGTTTTACTTTTAGGAGTGCTTTCAACCATTCCACGACCGGGAATATACTGTGATGTTCTTCTTATCGATATTACACCATCATCGAAATCTATATCTCGCCATTCCAACCCAGCTGCTTCAGCTTCTCTTATACCTGTATTCAAGATTAGCATAATGAAAGTTCTGGCTCTAATGTCATCATATTCCGGGAGCTTATCACATATAGTTTGTACTTCAGAAAGCTGTAGTGCTTCTACATCAGGTTGAGTATTAGTAGGCGATTTTACTCGTTTACACGGATTTTCATCTATTATCTCCCACTCATAAGCTTTTCCTAAAATAGCGGATAAGGTCCTAAACCAACTTCCGGTACTATTGCGGGAAAGATCTTTATCTTGCCCGTCTTTTCTCTCTAGACTTGCCATCCACCCACGAACATCTAAAGGTGTAATGTTCTTAATTCTCATATTACCGAAATACGGAATAAGACGAGATTCAATAACGGCTCGATAACCATTTGCTGTCTTAGGCTTTAAAGTCTCAAGATGGTTTTTATAATAGTAATCTAGACAAAATGACTTGAAAGTCATCTTGCTATAATTTGCAGAAGCACCGCCCTTGATCTTGCGCTCATATTTATCAGCAAATTCATAGAGAGCCTTTTTCTCTTGCTTCTCAGTTAGTCCCTTAGGCGGAGCAAAAGTAGTTGTGCATAGTATTTGCTTTCCTGATTCATCTCGACCACAACTAACAGTAATTCTATATGTTCCTTGTCTTTTCTGTATATGCATTACTATCCCTCCTATCCATCTTCAAATATCTATTTGATTAAGTATAACTCGCACCAAGTCCTATTAATGTCCCTCATTTGACATTTGCGCACATATATTCTTTCTGTATTACGCGTGCGTGTAAATTAGCGTTACCCTTCCTTTCCCCACACCCCTATCTATCCTTTCTAACATCTGTGAGTCTCTTTTAGGCTTAGCTAAAAGAATAGCCGCGCGGGCGGGCCATAGCCTGCGGTCTAAATATTCAATTCCAGGTCCCGCCAGCCGCGACTTGAGAGGTAACGTCCTCTCAAGTTGTGGGTGGCAATCCAAGCGGTAGCGCGGAAGAATAGAAACGCGCACTAAAGTAGAGTTGTTAAAGCTATTATTCTTTACTCGTAATGACAGATCTCATTATTCTGTGACGACTGTGACGATGTGACGACAATTTTCATATAGGTTTACTTTTTGTCACCGATCAACTTCTTTGCTAAAGACACGGCTGCTTTATCGGCTACTTCAGCGCTTTCAGGTATTTTACTGAACTCAATCACAATATACTTGGGTGCATTATTCTTCATGATTACAGCTGCACCCTTCTCATCTACAAGCCTGGCAACCTTTGAAAAATTCTGATTTGCTTCCGTTATTGATATTAAAGTATCGGTACTGATCAACATATTACTTACCTCCTTGCTAGATATTATAGTTAGATTGTAGCTATAATTCAACCTATAATATATTTTGTTTTGCAATTAAAAACTCCCGATTATCTCGGGAGCTTAGTAGGTTATATTCACGATATTCACGACTGTCAGTTATGACAGCCGCCGTGACCGCATTCATGGCCTTCTTCATGGTCATGGTGATCACATCTGACCTCAGGATCATAGTTGAGATTGTCTTCAGCAAGAGCTTTCGCAGCCTCATCCGC